>NZ_NSGN01000009.1:0-148176 GCF_002285125.1 Corynebacterium gottingense | reverse complement strand
ATGATAAGTCCAAGCCGGCCGGTCCGGTTGAGGAGCCGAAGGACTCCGATAACGACGGTCTGACCGACGATGAGGAGGACAAGCTCGGTACCGATCCGAACAAGGCCGACACCGATGAAGACGGCATCGATGATGGTGATGAGGTAAACGGTTCTAAGAACCCGTTCGATAAGGACGGTAAGAAGGTCGAGGACGGCAAGCCGGGTGCTCCGACTGACCCGACGAAGGCTGACACTGATGGTGATGGCACCAATGATGGTGACGAGGTCACCGGTGACAAGAACAACGGTGAGCCGACTGATCCGAACGATGATAAGTCCAAGCCGGCCGGTCCGGTTGAGGAGCCGAAGGACTCCGATAACGACGGTCTGACCGACGATGAGGAGGACAAGCTCGGTACCGATCCGAACAAGGCCGACACCGATGAAGACGGCATCGATGATGGTGATGAGGTAAACGGTTCTAAGAACCCGTTCGATAAGGACGGTAAGAAGGTCGAGGACGGCAAGCCGGGTGCTCCGACTGACCCGACGAAGGCTGACACTGATGGTGATGGCACCAATGATGGTGACGAGGTCACCGGTGACAAGAACAACGGTGAGCCGACTGATCCGAACGATGATAAGTCCAAGCCGGCTGAGAATCCGGAGGGTCCGGCCGATCCTTCTGATGAGCCGACTCCGCCGACTGTGACGCCGGAGATTGAGCTTCCGGACTGGGAGATTACGGCTGACGCGAAGGAGATCACTCCGGGTGGTTCCGTGACTGTTCCGAACACGGGTGGCGAGGTGCCGGATGGTACCACCGTTGAGGTCAAGGGGCCGGGCAAGGCTGAGATTGATGGCAAGGGCAACCTGGTCATTACTGCCAATGATGATGCGAAGCCGGGTGAGAAGATCACGGTGACCATCAAGGATAAGGATGGCAAGGTCATCGATACCGTCACTACGACGGTTGAGGCGAAGGGTGGCGTAACCGACCCGACTACCACGACGCCGGCCCCGCAGGCGCCGGCGATTGATAAGGGTAAGTGTGCGGCTTCTGCTGTGGGCTTTGGTCTGCCGCTGCTGGCGCTGATTCCGGTTGGTCTGGCAACGCAGATGTCCATCCCGGGTGTCTCCGAGTTCGTCGAGAACACCTCGAAGGAGATCGAGCGTGCGAATGCGCAGATCCAGCAGAACCTGGGTATGTTCAACCCGCAGACTGCGCAGGCACTGTCTCAGATGAATGAGCAGCTGCGTAAGGCAGGCTTCGACCTGGCCACTGTCGGTGCTGGTATCGCTGTGATTGCTGCTGGCATCATTGCCGGCACGATCATTTACGACAACTGTGCTCCTGGTGGTCTTGGTGGTAGCTCCGTCAAGCTGGATGGTTCCTCTAAGTAGCCATTCCGAACGCGGTTAACACCGCGTAAGCACCGCACCGGCGCAACGCCCCCACGAGTAGGGGTGTTGCGCCGGTGCTTTTGCGTCTGCAAGGGAGGGGGAGTGCTCGCAACCACACTCAAACGCGGGTAGCTCGGGGCCAACTAGTCTTACCTTTACCGGTACAATGGATCGCGTTTACTGGCATCTCGAACCAGGCCGTGAAACGCCTGGACACGAAAGGCGGAACCCATGGCTCAAGGCCACTCCCTGCTTCTTACCGCAGCCAACTGCACGCTGGAAGACGTCGACGTTGACGCGCTCGCGGCTCAGTTGAATGTGCGCCCCGCGCGCGTCGAGGGCGAGACCCTCGCCGAGGCGTACGCGCAGGAGCTGCTCGCGGACGGCGACGCGCTCATCCTGGGTAGCGGCGACTACACCTTCGACGCGGAGGTCGCCGCAGCGTACGGTGTGCCGGTCGTGCTGGTGACCCCGACTCCGGAGAAGACCGGGCACGTTGAGGGTGTGCTGGGCGAGAAGGGGGCGGTGCTCGCGGGCGTCGTGAAGCAAGGGGCCCTTGACGCGGACTCCCTGAAGGTGGACGCGGCGGCTGAGCCCGTGATGAGCGCCGAGGTGTTTGAGTCTTGGCTGATTGGTCGCGCGAAGGAGAAGCAGGCACACATCGTGCTGCCCGAGGGCGACGATGACCGCATCCTGCAGGCCGCGCACCAGCTGCTGGCCAAGGATGTGGCGAAGCTGACCATCCTGGGTGACCCGGCGGACATTGAGCGCCGCGCGAACGAGCAGGGGCTGGACCTGTCCAAGGCGCAGGTGATCAACCACCTCGAGTCCGAGCTGCGCGAGGAGTTCGCGGCTGATTTTGCGGAGCTGCGCAAGAAGAAGGGCATCACGCTCGAGCAGGCTCGGGAGACGATGGAGGACATCTCCTACTTCGCCACCATGATGGTGCACAAGGGCATGGCGGACGGCATGGTTTCCGGTGCCGCGCACACCACGGCGCACACCATTAAGCCCTCCTTCCAGATCATCAAGACCGCCCCGGGTGCATCCGTGGTCTCCTCCATCTTCCTGATGGTCATGCGTGGCCGCCTCTGGGCATTCGGCGATTGCGCGGTGAACCCGAACCCGACCGCGGAGCAGATCGGCGAGATCGCTGCGGTCTCCGCCAAGACTGCTTCGCAGTTTGGTATCGACCCGAAGGTCGCCCTGCTGTCCTACTCCACCGGCACCTCTGGCTCGGGCCCGGACGTGGACCGCGCCGTCGCCGCGCTCGAGGCTGCCAAGGCAGCGGACGCGGACCTGGTCGTGGACGGGCCGCTGCAGTTCGATGCAGCGTGCGACCCAGGCGTGGGCAAGAAGAAGGCTCCGGACTCCCCGGTGGCGGGCCAGGCCAACGTGTTTATCTTCCCCGACCTGGAGGCAGGCAACGCGGGCTACAAGATCGCGCAGCGCACCGGCGGCGCCCTGGCCGTCGGCCCCGTGCTGCAGGGCCTGAACAAGCCGGTCAACGACCTGTCCCGAGGCGCGACCGTGCCGGACATCGTCAACACCGTCGCAATCACCGCTATCCAGGCAGGAGCAAAGTAAATGGCATACGCACTGGTTATTAACTCTGGCTCGTCCTCCATCAAGTTCCAGGTCGTGGACCCGGAATCCAGCGCCTCGGACGACCCGTTCGTGTCCGGCCTGGTCGAGCAGATCGGCGAGCCGCAGGGCCGCATCACCATCAAGCACAACGGCCAGAAGTACGTGGTGCAGCGCGCCATCCCCAACCACAAGGTGGGTCTGGAAGAGAGCTTCGGCCTGCTGGAGAAGAAGGGCATCGGCCCGACCCAGATTGACATCCGGGCCGTCGGCCACCGTGTGGTCCACGGCGGCATGGTCTTCTCCCAGCCGGAGCTGATCGTGGACCAGGTCGTGGAGATGATCCGGGACCTCATCCCGCTCGCCCCGCTGCACAACCCCGCGAATATCGACGGCATCGAGGTCGCCCGCGAGCTGCTGCCGGACATCCCGCACGTGGCCGTGTTTGATACCGGCTTCTTCCGCAACCTGCCGCCGGCCGCCGCGCTCTACGCCATCAACGCGGAGATTGCGGAGAAGAACCAGATCCGCCGCTACGGCTTCCACGGCACCTCGCACGAGTTCGTCTCCGAGCAGGTTCCCGCCCTGATCGAGCGCGACCCGCTGCACACCCGCCAGATCGTCCTGCACCTGGGCAACGGCGCGTCCTGCTCCGCAGTGGAAAATGGCCACGCGATCGACACGTCGATGGGACTTACCCCGCTGGCCGGCCTGGTCATGGGCACTCGCTCCGGCGACATCGACCCGGGCATCATCTTCCACCTGGTCCGCCAGGGCAACATGAGCATCGACGAGATTGATAACCTGCTCAACCGGCAGTCCGGTGTGAAGGGCCTGTCCGGCGTGAATGACTTCCGCGAGCTGCGCACGATGATCGACGAGGAGAACGGCGACGCCTGGCTGGCGTACAACGTGTACATCCACCAGCTGCGCCGCTACATCGGCTCCTACATGATCGCCCTCGGCCGCGTCGACGCGATCACGTTCACCGCCGGCGTGGGCGAGAACGACCAGCACGTCCGCATGGACGCCCTGGACAACATGGAGATGTACGGCATCAAGGTCGACCCGGAGCGCAACGCGCAGCCTAACGACGGCCCGCGCATCATCTCTACCGACGACTCCAAGGTGAAGGTCCTGGTGGTCCCCACCAACGAGGAGCTGGCGATCGCGCAGAAGGCATCCGCGATTGCGAAGCAGATGGCGTAAATCGCCCCTCCACTGAAGCCGCGGCCCCGTGTTGGGTCGCGGCTTCTTGCATCGCAAAACCCTGCCGGTAAAGTAAAGGGCACTTAGGCTTTTCCTGGAACATCCATAACGTTTTCCAGGAAAGCGGTCGGTGCCCGCAGTGCGCGGGCAAACACAGGAGGAGCGGCCATGGGCACGCACAGCTCGTCACGTCGTCGGGGCGCCTCGCTCGCCGCGTGCGCATTCGGACTCACACTCGCGCTCTCGGGCGTCCAACCCATCGCCGCGCAGCACACACTCCCCGCCGCCCACGCCGCGCCCCGCACGACCGTGCACTGGGACACACTGCGTCCCGCATTCGGCGAGTCCGCCACCGCACCCGCCTCCGTGCGCGCACTCGGCCTGTTCGGCCGCGCGGCCGAGCCCACATCCTGGGCACTCAGCGAGGAGTTCGAGGTCCCCGAGGGCTGGAACATTGAGCTTGGCGACGCCGGCGCGATCACCGCCCAACCACCCACCCCATTCACCGAGGGCGCGACCGACGAGTTCGACGTCCCCGTCCAGGTGACGTTTGCGGACGGCACCTCCGGCGAATTTTCCGCACACGTGGAATTGGCCGACGAGCCCTACCTCATCGCCCCCGGCGACAAAACCTACTGGTCCGGCCGCCTCATCCTGCCCCTCTACCTGCGAGCGGTGAACGTGCCGCTCGGCTCCAAGCTGGAGCTCGACGGGCTTCCCGACGGGCTGTGGACCACCCTCCAGGCCCCCGGCCTCAAGCGCAGCCAGTACTTCTACGTCAACGGCCGCCCGGAGGGCACGGGCGAGTACCCGGTGACCCTGCGCGTGGTCGACCGCGACGGCGAGCCGGTGGAGAACGCCGCCGGCCCACTGGAAACCGAATTCACCATCACCTTCCGCGACCCGGCCGACCTGGAGCCGATTGAAGCTGAGTTGGCCGATGCACCGGCCGAACCGGTTGCCGCGGGCGATCCCATCCGCATCCCCGTCTCCACCGACAACGCCGCATCCGTCGAAGTCACAGGCCTGCCTGACGGCGTGGAGTTCAACGGCGAGGACAGCGTCATCGAGGGCACCCCGGAGGAGCCGGGCACCTCGAGCGTGACCGTCGACCTGATCACTGAAGAAGGCGAGCGGCTCGTCGACACCTTCGACCTGGTCGTGGAGGGGGAGACGAGTGCGGAAAGTTCCGCACAGGCGGAAACTTCTGCAACTTCTGCGTCGGAGTCTGCGGAGCCGAGCGCCAAAAATTCCGCACAGGCGGAAGAATCTGCGGAACCCAGCGCGACGACTACTGGGGTGACGACTGCGGAAAGTTCCGCACAGGCGGAAACTTCTGCGCCGGAGTCTGCGGAGCCGAGCGCCAAAAATTCCGCACAGGCGGAAGAATCTGCGGAACCCAGCGCGACGACTACTGGGGTGACGAGTGCGGAAAGTTCCGCACAGGCGGAAACTTCTGCGCCGGAGTCTGCGGAACCGACTACCAAGAATTCCGCACAGGCGGAAACTTCTGCGCTGGAGTCCGCGGAGCCGACCGCCAAGAATTCCGCACAGGCGGAAGAATCTGCGGAGCCTAGCGCGATGACTGCTGGGGTGACGAATGCCAAAACTTCCGCACAGGCGGAAACTTCTGCGCTGGAATCTGCGGAACCGACCGCCAAAACTTCCGCACAGGCGGAAAAACCAACCGCACCCGTCGACCCCGCGGGCCCGGAGGAGATCGACCAGTTCGAGTGGGACGAGTTCACCGTCGCGGCCGGCGCGGAAAACGCGGTCGACCCGGTGCGCAGCGAGCGCTCCGCCGTGGTCACCGCGGAGGCAGGCGCGCCGGACTGGGTGACCGTCTTCCGGGGCGGCCAGGTGTACGCGAGCCCGTCGCGCGACGTTGCGCCCGGCGAGTACCCGGTGCGGGTGCGCACGAGCAACGGGGAGACGGACACCATCCACGTCCGGGTTGTGGAGGCGGCGAACGACGCCGAGCGCTACACGCCCACCTACGCCGTTGCCTACGCCCGCGCCGGTGGCAGTGTGCAGTCGCTGCCGCCGCGAGCCACCTTCACGGTCCGCTCCTCCGAATTTGATAACCAGCCGTTGCCGGAGGGGACGAGGTTTGAGGTTGAGGGGGATGGGGTGAGCGTCGATAGGCATGGTGCAATTACGTACGCTCCGCCGCTGGACGCGCAGGTGGGAAAGGCGAAGCTGGTGCCCGTGAAATTGGTGTACCCCGACGGGTCGAGCGAGGGGACCGTGGCGCGCTTCGAGGTGCTCAAGGCGCGAGACGCGGAGCTGTACACCCCTGCCTACCAGGTGGAACGTGAGGCAGGCGCGGGGGAGACCGCCACCGTGGCGCAGACCGCGCGGGACCTGCCGGCGGAAACGGAGTTCAGCCTGGACCCCGCCGCGAACCTGCACGGGTGGGACGTTCGCGTGGACGCGCGGACCGGCCGCGTCGAGGCCACCGCTCCCGAGACACCGGCTGACCTGGACGTAAACGTGCACGTGTCGTACGCGGACGGGTCGGAGGAGACCGTGCCCGTGCACGTCGCGGCGCGGCGCACCGCCTCGATGGCGCAGGCCACGGAGCTGCGTTACGACGACGCCTACGCGGCCGCCGACGGCACCATCACCATCGCCCCGCGCGGCACCCTGCCCGAGGGCGTGGCTTTCGCCGCCGCGGGCGCGACGCCGGTGCAGCTTGACGTGGAGCCGTCGACAGGCGTGATCACCGCGAAACTGCCTGATGACGCCCCCGCGGACACCTCGTACACCTTGGGCGTGCGCGCGGCGTTCCCGGACGGATCCGCAACCCAGCTGAGCGCGACCGTGACCACGGACTCGCAGGCGCGCCACGCCGACGTGCGGTGGCCGTCCGTCGCGGTCCCGGTCGGCGCTGATGCCGCGACCGCCCAGGTCACAGGCGCGCCGGCGGGCACCACCTTCGCGCTCGCCGCCGAGTACTCGGGCTCGCCGTGGCCCAGCAGCGTCGACCCCACCACTGGCGCGCTCACCGTCGCCGCCCCGGAGGGCGCGAACGCGGGCGACGGCGCCGAGGTCCCGGTCGTGGTGACGTTCCCGGATGGCTCGCAGCGTCTCGTGGCGGTCCGCGCGACCGCTGTCGATGCGATGGCGGGCGCGCAGCCCACCGAGTACGGCGCCGCGGAGGTCCGCCCCGGCGACTCCGTGACGGTCAACCCCGCGTTCAAAGCAGCACAGTTCTCCCTGGTTGAGAAGGTCGAGGGGCTCTCCACGCGTATCGACGCCACGTCAGGCGCCCTCACCGCCACCGCCACCACCGACGCGACCCCGGGCCCGCGCCGCGTCCCGGTGCGCGTGACCTTCGCCGACTCCACGCAGGCCACGGCTTACGCCACCGTCACGGTGCTTCCGGCGGACGTGACGGCGCAGGCGCAGGGCGAGGGCGAGGGTGCTTCCGCGGTTGGGAAGCTCGTCGCGCTCGCGCTGGGTATCCTCGCCAGCACGGGTGCTGTCGGGTTCGGCCTGTACGAGAACCGCGAGTTCTTCCGCACCTTCCTGGCCTTCCCGCCCCGGTAGACCGCCGCTCCGCCTTCCGCACAGAAAGGGGAACCGATGCGCCTCAGGCCCGCCCGCGCCACCGTCGCTGCGCTGACCGCCATCGCGCTCGCATGCGCCGGCGCCCCCGGCCCGGCCGCCGCGGACATCACGCAGAGCCGGTTTGCCGTCCAGCTCACCACGGGCGCGCCGAGCGGGTTCCACACCGTGGACGTGAACAAGGGCCGCGTGTCCTGGCTTACCTTCAACCACCCCAACCAAACGGTGCACGTGCTGCAGGACGCGCTGTCTATCGACGCCACCGCCGCCGGCACCCAGGTCTCGTACGCCGGCGACGACACCGAGGTCACCGAAGGTACCGGTGGCACGGGTGACGCTGCCGAGACCGTCACGCTTACCCACCGCGACGACCGCGCCCAGGTGGAGATGGCGCGCACCTTCCGCGTCTCGGCGGACTCGGTGGAGGTGGACGTGCAGCTGCGTAACCTGGCGCAGGATCCGCGCGAGCTGAGCGTGGACTTGGCCCACGGCACCCTGGACAGCGACTTCGCCGTCACCGCCGACCGCGAGGGCGACGCGCTGGACCTGCACATCGGCGAGGCCTACCAGCTGCGCCTGGACCTGGCGGGGGCGCAGCGCATCGGCACCGGCGCCGACCGTGATGCCGCGCTCGCGGCCCTCGCCGGCTCGGACGAACCGGGCTCGGACGGACCGGGCACGGACGCCCGCTACCAGGCCGGCCGCTTCGCCGGCACCGTCGCCCCCGGCGAGTCGCTGCACGCCAGCGCCACGCTCACCGGCACCGCGGACGACCGCCTCAACGACACGGACGGCGACGGCTTCCCCGACGCCTTCGAGGCGCAGGGCTTCACAACCGCCGACGGCACGGAGTTCCCCCTCAACGCGTGGGGCCTGGACCCCAACCGGCCCGACCTGCTCCTCCAGCTCAACTGGATGAAGTCCGAGTGGGAGACGCTCGGCTGCGCCACCCGCCGCAGCTACGCGCCCACCCCGGCCGACTTCGCCGCCTTCACCGCCTGCTCGCGCGCGAACACGAACACCTACCGGCCTTCGCGAGCCACCCTGAACCAGCTCGTCGAGGTGTTTGACCGCCAGGGCATTCATTTGCTTATCGACGCCGGCGCCTACTACACCAACATCCCCGCCTACACCGACTTTCACGGTGGCCCCACTGAGGACTACGCGGAGTACTACTTCGGAGGGGCGTCGACAAGCATGCCCTACGCGGCGAAACTCCTGGCCGAACGCGACCGGCTGCTGGGGGACCGCGCGGGCGTGTTCCGAGTCGGCGTGATCGGCGGGCAGCAGGCGCCCGGCGACCTCTCCTCCGGGACCGGGCTGGTGCGCGACGGCGCGTTCTTCGTGTCCAAAAACGAGCTGATGACGTCGCAGGAGCAGCTGCGCAACAGCATCCTGCACGAATACGGCCATAACCTGGGGCTCACGCACTCGGGCGCGTACAACGTGGCGCACCCGGATTCGGACTACGTGCCCAACTACAGGTCCGTGATGAACTACCTCTACCAGTTCGCCTACTTCGACTACTCGGACACCGAGGCGCGCCCCGACGCCGCCGTGCCGCTGCCGCGCGCCTGCACCGACGGTTCCGTGACCTGCTACGACGGCGACTACGACATTGCGCCGGACTGGGACCACATCGAGCTGGTCAACGGGCGCATCGGCACCACGCAGGGCACCGCCGGCACGAGCACGGCGGGCGGGGAAGAGACGTCGCACCGCGCCGACGTGACCGTACGCGACCTGGAGAAGCACGCCGCCGAGCACAACAACGGCAAGGCCGGCTTCCGCGTGCTCAACGACCCGGACGCGCCCAACGTCATCGTGGCCAACCGCAGCGACTCCACCGTGCGCGTCGAGCTGTCCAACCTGGGCAGCGCGCCGCACCGCTTCCGCGTCCAGGCTTCCTACCCGGGCGGCGAGTGGTCCGACACCGTGCAGGTCG
The DNA here is from genome assembly GCF_002285125.1 of Corynebacterium gottingense. NCBI lineage: Bacteria > Bacillati > Actinomycetota > Actinomycetes > Mycobacteriales > Corynebacteriaceae > Corynebacterium > Corynebacterium gottingense. The sequence continues at coordinate 138,483 of NZ_NSGN01000009.1, read as the reverse complement.
CCTCCGCCCTGTCGAGCGACTCCAAGCGCACCGTCACCGTCCCCATCGCCCAGACCGCCGGCTACCGCGACGCCACCATGCCCATCCAGTTCCGCGTCTACAGCGAGGACGGCCGCCTCGTCGCCGACGAGACCCAGGACTTTTCCGTGCTCACCTACACGAAGGCGCAAATGCAGTCGCTTATCGACGAACTCCAGCGCACCCGGTCCCCACTGCTCGCCGACGCGCAAGCCGCGCTCCTCGGGCCCGGTTCGGGCTCGGGCTCGGGCGCGTCGACCGCGACGCCCGTGCCGACGCGCCCCAACTCCGCCCTGCCCACCCCGACCCGCGCGCCGGGCGTCACCGACCTGGCGCCGGCGTCGCCGGCGTCGCCTGTTGAGCCGGCTCCGGCGGCTACTGCTTCGCCTGCGGGCGGTTCGAGCTCGACCGGCATCGCGATCGCCGTGGTCCTTGCGCTGCTCGCGGCGCTGGGGATTGGCGCGGGCGTCGCGGCGCAGGCCGGGCTGCTGTAGCGGTCGGCTGTAGCGCCTACCCCGCCTTGCGCCGCCGCCAGTCCACGCCCGCTTGGGGCCGGGACGAGGTGGCGGGGGTGAGTGGGGCGTCGAGAAGCGACGAATGCTCCTTGAGCTCCAGGATCTGCTGCACGACGCCTGCCTCATCGCGCAGCAGCTCGCGCGGAGTCACGCGCACGACGTCGTAGTGCTGCAGCCGGAGCCAGTTCTCGCGCTCGAGCTGCTCGAGCGCCGCGACCTGGCCGTTCGCCGCGAACTTTGCGTCGCCGTCGACCTCGATGATCAGCTGTCCCCACAGCAGGTCCGGCCGCACGAACTGCCCAATCCACATTTGCTCCGCCACCTCGATCCCGCGCTCGCGCAGCACGACCCGCAGCAGCGACTCGTACGGCGACTGCGACTTCCTCGAGCACCAGGCCAGGGCCTTGCGCGCGTGGGCGATGCCTTGCTTACCGACGAGCCTGTCCACCACCTCCTCCAACTCCGCCAACACCCGGTGGTGGTCCTTGCGTTCCACCTGGTAGAAGAGGGAATCCATCGCCACCACCCCGTGCCGAACCCCGTGGAACCGCGCGATGTCCACCACCGTCCGCGCGGCCGTGGTGACCTGGACGGTGTCGCGCTCCAAGGTGAAGGCGTAGCGGTCCGCCTCCGGGATGCGCAGGCGCCGATACTGCACCCCTTTCGGCCACGACGCCTTCCCCGGCACCGCCTGCTCCGGGTAGGACAACGTGACAGGCGCGTGCCGGTCGGGCAGGACCCAGATGCCGCTCACCACGGCGGCTGAGCGCCCCACCAGCACGGCCGTCTGCGCCGCCGCGCCAACCGCGTACGTTCGGAGAAACTCCTGCTCGTGGGGCTTGAGCTGCTGCCACACCGATGTGGCGATGAACTTGGTTGCGGACAGCTTCGTGCAGGCGAGCTCGTCTGCACTTCCAGGCCGGATGAGATGGCCGATGAGCGCACGTTTATCCATTGGTGTTCCCCCGATCTGTTGGCGCGATCCCCCCGATCGCCACTAGCTGCCAATGTAGCAGCCGCCGACTGGCGTGGTGTGGAAACGTGCGGGCTGCGGCCTAGATGACGAAATCACGATGACGAGGATGCGACGAAACTCTCGTACCCTCGTCACCCTGATCTCGTCAAGTAGCAAGGAAGAGGGGGCACCCGGCGCCCGCACCCGGCCCGCCTAGAACCAGGTCGCGGGCCGGACCTTGTTGGCCATGTCCACCAGGGCGAACCGGTGCCTGGCGTAGGGGGCGACGCGGGCCTGTTCCCGCAGCGTGATGGCCAGGCCGCGGCGGAGTCCGCGGAGGCTGAATGCGTACTCGAAGAGCGGCATCGTGGAGTCGGCGCGGCGCAGGTTGTTGGCGCGGAGGTAGGTCAGCGCGGCGCGGAGGACAAACACCTTGATCTGCAGGAAGCGCGGCTCGGTGTTGGGGATCTGGTCCAGGCGGCGGGCGGCGCGGCGGATGCGGGACTCGGTCAGGTCGCGGGAGACGAGGCAGAGGATGGCGGTGAGCTGGGCCATCCGGTTGTGGCGCGACGAGTTGGGCACCTTGTCCAGGGCGGCGACGGCGAGTTCGACCTCGCCCTCGTTCATGAGTTGGCGGGCCAGGCCGAAGGCGGAGGACACCGTGGTCGGGTTGGTCACCCAGACCAGGGCATAGAGGCGCATGGAGTGGAAGCGCAGCATGGCGGGGTCGTTGGTGATCAGGCCCCACTCCCGGTCCAGGAGGCCGCGGTCGTGGAGGTCCTCGAAGAAGGATTGGTCCACGTCGTCGAGTTTGGAGCGGAGGCCGGCGGAGGCGCGCGCAAGGGCGTCGTTAAGCAATGGCTCCTCGTGGAGGCCGAGGTGTTGGAGCATGAGCTCGTTGACGGCGGCGATGGCGAGCTTGGGGGCGGCCTCGCCGGGGAGGAAGGCGAGGACGCGGGCGAAGTCGCGCTGGGCTGCGGCGTAGTCGCCGAGCAGGGTGTTGACCACGCCGAAGTACCAGTAGAAACGCCAGTTGCCGGCGAGGCGGGAGCTCATGCTGGCCAGCCACGTCTGGGCCTGCTGGGTCAGGCCGAGGTCCAGCATGGAGCGGACGACGCCGAACGGGATTTCCAGCGACTGCTGGTACTGGTCCGTCTGCATCGCCTGGCGCAGCGTTTCCAGGGTTTCCTGCGGCTCGGTGTAGGAGGAGCCCTGGAGCATGCCGGCGCCGACGTCGTCGCGGTTGATCAGCGGGGTCGGCAGCGCGGAGACGACTTCCTGGGGCGTGATTTCGACGGTGCGGGTAATGCCGTCGATGAGCTGGTCGGTGCGGAAAACCAGGTGCTTCGTGCCGAAGGTGGTACGTTGCGGCGAGAACTGGGATTGCTGGGCGGGGAAGGTGCGGCCGTCGCGAATTGCCAGGATCTCGCGCAGCACGCCGAGCAACTGCGCCTGCAGCTCTTGGACGGAGCTGTAGCGTTTCGCCGGCTCGGGTTCGCAGCAGCGCATGATCACGCGGTAGAGCGAGATGTAGCGGCGGAACAGCGGCTCCTCGGTGGGGGTGGCGATGTGGCGCTTGTACACGCCGTCGACCTGCGGCAACTCCACGACCAGCGCGGCGAGCGTGCGCCCGATGGTGTAGATGTCGGAGTGGATGGACGGCCCCTCCGAGGCCACCTCGGGCGCCTGGAAGCCGCGCGTGCCGTAGATGAAGCCGTAGGCGCCGATGCCGGAGACCGCGCCCAGGTCGATGAGCTTGACCTGGTCCTCCGTGACGATGATGTTGTCCGGCTTCAGGTCGTTGTACACCACGCCGCGCGAGTGCAGGTACCCCAGCGCCGGCAGCACCTCGAGCATGTAGCCGATCGCCACGTCGGGCGGCAGCTTGTGGTCGGGCTGCTCGTTGCAGCGCGCGCGGAGTGACGGTCCGCCCACGTACTCCATCACGATGAAACCGCTGGTCACGCGGGGGTCGTCGATGAAGTTGAAGATCTTCACAATCCCCGGGTGCGTGATGTCCGCCAGGAACTCGCGTTCGGCCTCGGCGGCCGCCGCCTCATCAGCGCTTTTCGACGAGTGCAGCCCCTTCAACACGACCACCCGCTCCGCCACGTTGTGGTCCTGGGCCAGGTAGATCCAGCCCATGCCGCCGTGGGCAATCACGCCCATGATCTCGTACTGGCCGGCGACGATGTCGCCCGGGTGCAGGGCCGGGGCGGGGATGCCCTTCTCCACCTCCGCGGTGCGCGGGTCTTTGAGCGCCTTCTGCGGTTCGGTCGGCTCGACCCAGGGCAGCTTCACCATGCCGTCAGCGACGGTGCGGTCGTCGCGCCGGGTGCCGCGCAGCTCGCGGAATGTGTCCAGCGCCAGCTTGCGCGAGCGCGACGAGGTCTCCTCCTTCACCGATCCTTTGCGCAGGTCGTCGAGGTCTTTGAGCAGGCCGGCCATCTCGCCGAGCCCGGAGAAGTCTGCCTCGTCTTCGTCCTCGTCATCGTCGGCGAACGGGTCGAACGCCACGGCCTCGGTGCCGGGGTCGGTGTCGTCGGCGAATGGGTCGAAGGCGACGGCTTCGGTCGCAGGGCCGGCGTCGGTCGGCGGGGCGTCCTCGGGGTCGCGTTTGGGGGTCGGGTCGCTCACTGCTCCTCCTCTTCGCGGTACATCAGGGGCGGCGGGGTGGGCTCGGCCAGCGAGCCGCCGAGCCAGGTGCGGTGCATTGTGGACCAGGTGCCGTTGGCGCGGATGCGCTCGATAGTGTGGTTCACGGCCCGGACCAGGTCGTCGTGGCCCTTCTGCACGCCGACGGCGTAGAGCTGCCGGGCCAGCGACTCCGAGACGATCTCGGCGTGGGGGTCCTGAGCGGCCATGCCGGCGAGGATGGCATCGTCGGCAAGCACTGCATCCGCCTGGAACTGCTGGGTGGCCATGAGGCAGTCCGACCACGAGCGGGTGCGCAGGACCTCGGACTCCGGGGCGACGGTGCGCGCGAGGTTGAGCAGGTTGGTGCCGTCGACAATGCAGACGCGCATGCCCGCGAGGTCGTCCAGGCTCTCGATGCCGCGGTCGCGAGGGGCGAGCAGGCGCACGTACGAGATCATGTACGGGGTGGAGAAGGAAACCTTTTGCGTGCGTTCCTTGGTGAGGGACATGGTGCGGATCACCACGTCCACCGCACCGGACTGCAGCATCTTCGAGCGCGAGGCGGACTCCACGAAGCGGAAGTCGACTTTCTCCGGGTCGCCGAGGATGTCGGCCGCGATCTCGCGGGCGAGGTCGACCTCGAAGCCTCGCAAGTCGCCCGCCGACGTATCGCGGTAGGACAGCAGGTACTGCGATTGGTCAATGCCCACGATGAGGCGGTCGCGGTTGCGGATCTGCTCCAGCGAGCCGCCGATGCCGTCCTCCTCGTCGTGGGGACGCAGCGAGCCCGGCCAGTCGAAGTCCGCGGTGGCGAACTCGCCCTCCGGCGCGATACCAGGCGGGTCCAGGATGGCGCCCGGCGGCAGCGGGAGGCCCTCGTACGTGGGCTCCGGGTCGCTCGGCGGGGTCGGGGAGGGCTTGGGCGCGGGGGCGCAAGCGGACAGGGCGAGCGCGGCGGCGGTGGCGGCGGCGGTGACGCGGCGGGAAGTGCTCACAGGAATTCTCCGATCCTGCGGCGGATACCAATCCAGATGCACACCACCGCGAGCAGCGACAGGAGCGCGACCGCGCCCGAGACCAGACGGGTCGCGTCGAGGGAGGCGGTGATGTACTCGCGGGTGGACACGCGCGACAGCGTGATCAGGTCCTGCAGATCCGCGTCCAGGTCGCGGTACGCCGACGCGCCGACGTCGCCGGCCTTCTCGGCCCCCGGCTCCGTGCCGGTGAGGAGAACCACGGCCTCCTGGTACTGGCCGGCGTCGATAGCGGCGAGGAGGGCGTCGTGGTTGGAGGACCACTCGTTGAGGGACTCGTGGGCGGAGGCGATCGTCTCCTCGGCCGCGACCTGGCCGTCCTGTGCTTCCACGCCCCGCGCGTTGCGCAGCGCGGGCGTATCGCGCGCGTCCAGCGCGTTCTCTGCGGCGCCGAGCGCGTCCTCCACCCGCTGGTACGTCGAGTCAAAGGAGCGCGAGGACTGTGCCACGGACTGCCGCCGCAGCAGCGCGAACGTTTCGTCGGTGCGGGCCTCTTGGGCGTCGATACGCGCGGCCGTCAGCTGCTCCCACGGCTCTGCCGCCCGCGCGAAACCGACCACGCCCGCCTGCCACAGCTGCAGGTTGGACACGACCACCCACAGGATCGCCACCACCATGGACGCGGTAGCGACGAGGAAGCCGCGGTTGAGGCGGCGCCGGAACGTGCGCCACAGCCACCACTGCGCCAGGAGCAGGAAGAACAGGGCGGCGAGGAGCCCCGACAACGGCACGAGCTGGGGCGCGGACAGCCGGGCCATCTCGCGGGCGACCTGGCGTTGTGTGAGTTTGTAGAGGCGGTCGGCGTCGCTGAGCATGTGCTCGCGCATGATGCCGGAAGCCTCGGACATGTACGCGACGCCCACAGGGTTGCCCATCCGCTGGTTCACCAGGGCGCGCTCCATGAGCGCGGAGTAGATGGGGATCTGACGCTGGATGGAGGTGACCAAGCGCTCGATCTCCGCGCCGTCCTGCCCGTTTTCCGTCTCCACCGAGCCGCGGAAGACGTCGTTGGAGGCGGAGACCGCGCGGTCCAGCGAGCCCAGGTACAGGTCCATTTCCTCCTGCGTGAGCATGCCCGGCTGAACAAAGCCGGTGGTGGCGACGGTGTCTGCCTGCGACAGCGAGGTGAACAGCAGGTGCGCCGAGTTACTCATCGGCTCCGTGGCCGTGACCAGGGTGTCCAGCGAGTCCTGCCGCTTGGACATGGAGCTACTCATCGCCGCGCCCGCCGCCAGCAGGGCGAGCGTGAGCACCAGCATCATCGCGATGAGCTTGCCGGGCGTGGTGGCGAGGAAGCTCGCGCCGCGCCGGGCCATGCGCGCCGGGCCCGTGGCGTAGTCGCGCACGATCGCTCCGAACGTGCGGCGGGTGGGGACGCGCTCGAGCTCGTCCAGCCACGCGTCATCAGACGTCGGCGCGGCCCCCTCCTGGGCCGTGCCGGGCAGCTGCACGTTGTGGCTCATTCCCCAAGAATAACGTGTCTGTCTACAGTGGGGGCATGCTTGGCGACGGAAACGGATGGGTCATCGGACCCCACGGTGAAAAGTACTGGGGCAAATTCGGGGCGGCTGGCCTCTTCCTACAGGCAGGCGACGCAATCCTGATGCAGCACCGCGCCGCATGGACCGCGCAGGGCGACACGTGGGGCATCCCCGGCGGCGCGCGCGATTCGCACGAAACCGCCAGCGAGGCCGCGCTGCGCGAAACGGTGGAGGAGTGCGGCATCGACCCGGACCGCGTGCGCCCGCTCGAGGAAGTGATCACGTTTGAGGTCCCCGGCTGGGCGTACACCACCGTCATCGCGCGCACCGACGACGGCACCCAGCTGCCGGTCACGGCGAACGAGGAGAGCGAGGAGCTGCGCTGGGTTCCGCTGGGCGCGCTCCGCGAGCTGCCCCTCCACCCGGGGTTCGCTGCCGCGCTGGATCACCTTATCGGGCATACTGAACCGCATGATTAAAGTACAGGGACTGACCAAGCATTACGGTCCGGTCCGGGCCGTCGATGACCTCACCTTCACCGTCAAACCTGGCGTGGTCACCGGCTTTCTCGGCCCAAACGGATCGGGCAAGTCGACGACGATGCGGATGATCCTCGGCCTGGACACGCCCACCGCGGGCAGTGCGCTTATCGACGACACGTTGTACCAGCACCTCCCCAACCCCACCCACCGCGTGGGCGCTTTGCTGGACGCGAAGGGCATCCACCCGAACCGCTCGGCGCGCAACGCGCTGCTCTGGCAGGCGCAGGCGGCGGGGCTGTCGAAGCAGCGCGTCGACGAGGTCCTCGGACTGGTCGGCCTGACCGACGTGGCGGACAAGAAGGTCCGCGGCTTCTCGCTCGGCATGGGCCAGCGCCTGGGCATCGCGGCCGCACTGCTGGGCGACCCCGAATACCTCATCCTTGACGAGCCGGTCAACGGCCTCGACCCCGAAGGCATCCGCTGGGTCCGCAGCCTGCTGCGCCGGCTTGCCGACGAGGGGCGCACCATCCTCGTGTCCTCACACATCCTGTCCGAAATGGCGCAAACCGCCGACAACCTGGTGGTCATCGGCCGCGGCCGGTTGGTGGCGGACACGTCGGTGAACGAGTTCATCGCGTCTAACTCGAACGTCACCACCGTCGTGCGCACCGCCACCGTCGCGGACATGAAGGGCCTGAGCGCCGCGATCGGCCAGGCCGGTGCGCGGGTGGAGCGTGGCGTCGATAGTGCGCAGCGCGAAGTGCTGGAAATCCCCGACCTGACCAGCGACGAGGTAGGCCGCATCGCCCACGAGGCGGGCGTGCAGCTGGCGGAGCTGACGCAGCGCCACGCCTCGCTGGAGGACGCGTACATGCACTCGACCATGGACAAGGCCCAATACGTCGCACCGGAGGGAAACCGTGCTTAATCTGATCAACGCCGAATGGACCAAGCTGCGCACCACCGCGTCGTTCTACGCGTGCGTGATCGTGGCGCTCGTGCTCTCGCTGCTCAACGCCGCGCTCACCGGCTGGATCTACAACACGATGTCGTTCCCGAAGCCATTGACGACGGCAGCCGTCATCACCGTCGTACTCTCCATGTACACGCTGGTGCAGACCTCAATGATGGTGACCACGGAATACCGGTTCGGCATGGCCGCCACCAACTTCCGGGTCGCGCCGAAGCGCTGGCAGCTCGCCCTGGCCAAGCTGATTCTTGGCGCGGTGCTCGTCGCCGTGGTGTCGCTGGTGAGCCTCGTCCTGGGCTTCACGGTGGCGGACCTGGTGGACAACAACCCGGTCGGCTGGGCCAGCAACTCGTTCGTGCACCGGGCGCTGTGGGCGGTCCCGCTTGGCGAGGCACTCCTCGCCGTCCTCGTCCAAGGCGTCGGCTGGCTGCTCCGCAACACTGCGGTCACGGTCTGCGCCGGGCTGCTCATGATGCTGCTTGTGGAGCGAGTCCTGCCCGTCATCCCCAAAATCGGCGAGCACGTCGACCGGTTCCTGCCGTTCAAGGACCTCAACGCGTTCATGCTCAACCAGAAGGCGCCGAACGACGACCCGCTCGTCTCCCTCGGCATCTTCGTCGTCTGGGCACTCGTCGCGTGGGCGGCCGGCGTGGTGCTGCTGCACAAGCGCGACGCGTAAAAGTTTGGTTTGTGTGCCCCTGGGCAGCCGGTAGCGGCTGGTCGGGGGCTTTTTGGTGGGGTCTTGCGGGGGGCGTGAGAGATTTCTGCGCTGCGTGGTTGGGGCGTGGCGTTGCCCCAGGTCGGGGTGGTTTAGATAGGCAATCTATAGGCAATTTTGCGCATTCTCGTCATCCTGGGGCGTGAGTTGCTGCAGCTGAGGTGGCGATTCGGGGGTCGAGTGAGAGATTTCCCGGGCCCGGGGGCATGGGAGCGGCGCTTTCCCAGGTCGCGACGAATTGGGTAGGCGGCGAACCGGAAATTTTACGCATTCTCGTCATCGAGCGCCCCGCCTACTGCAGCGCGGAGGTCAGCTTCATCACGTTGTCCACGTAGCGGCGGTACCAAGGCCGGCGGTTCCATCGCTCCGGGGTGAGTTCGCTGGAGACGGACAGGTAGGTGTCGGCAAGGCGGTGCAGGTCGCGGAGGAGGGTGCCCTCGGCGACGAAGAGGCTGGACTCGTAGTTGAGGGAGAAGGAGCGGATGTCCATGTTGGAGGAACCAACGATGGCCACCGGCCGCCCACCCCCAGAACCAGAACCAACCCCTGACCCAACCCCCGGATCCGCCAGCGCGAATTTGGTGTGCAAGACATAAGGGGCGGGGAACTCCCAGATGTGCACGCCGGCGTCGAGAAGCTGCTCGTAGTAGGAGGATTGGGCGTGGTTGACCATGAACTGGTCGGCCTTTTCGCCGACGAGGAGGTCGACGCGGATGCCTCGATAGCAGGCGGTGGTCACCGCTTCTAGGAGGGATTCGTCGGGGACGAAGTAGGGGGAGCAGAGGATGAGGCGCTCGCTGGCGTGGTGGATGAGGGAGTTGAAGCTGCGCAGGTTGGGCTCGGTCTGGTAGCCGGGGCCGGAGGGCAGCAGCTGGACCAGGTTGACGTCCTCGCCGTGGGGGCTGGGGAGGGCCGCGGCGGTGTGGAGGTCGATGAGCTCGCCGGATTCGGTGTACCAGTCGACGGCGAAGAGCGACTCCATGGAGGTGACGATGGGGCCCTCGAGCTCGATGAAGGTGTCCACCCACTGGCGTCCGGCGCGGCGGTGGTTGGGCATGAGGTAGCCGCGGTCGATGAGGTTGAGGGAGCCGATGAAGCCGACGCGGCCATCGATGACCACGAGCTTGCGGTGGTTGCGCAGGTCGGGGCGCCGGAAGCGGCCGCGCAGCAGGTTGAGGGGCAGCATGAGGTGCCAGTCGATGCCGGCGTCGGTGAGCCGGCGCTTCAGGGCCCGGAAGTGCGGGTACTTCATGGAGCCGATGTGGTCGAACAGGAGGCGGACGTGGACGCCGCGCTGCACGGCCCGCTCCATCGCCTCGAAGACGGGGCCGGTGGTCTGGTCCCACGCCACGGCGTAGATTTCGACGTCGACGTAGGAGGTGGCGGCGTCGATAAGCGTTGCAAGGCGGCGCATGACTAATTCGTAGTCGGTCCAGGTGTGGCGGACGCGGCTGTATTCGGCGGGAAAGCCGGTGAGCTCGCGGTTGAGCCGGATCATCGACTCCACGTCGGGGGCCAGGCGAGCGTCGACGGGGTGGTCGGGCGTGCGCGTGTAGATGTCGTTGAGCGCGGCGGTGGCGCGCTGCTGGATGCGGTGGCGGCGGCGCGAGACCAGGGTCGATCCCATCAGCAGGTAGAGGGGCAGGCCGACGATGGGCAGCAGAAGGATGAGCAGCAGCCACGCGTTTGCGGACGCCGGGCGCCGGTTCTCCGGCACGATGCCGATCATGACGAACTTGATCGCGTAGTCAATGGTCATGGCAACGAGCTGCCAGACCGAGAGGTCGAACGAGAACGTCATCGCACTTGGTCGATGTCCAGGCCGTGGGTGTCGTAATCCACGATCACGGGTGCGTGGTCGGAGGCGCCGGTGCCGCGGCGCTCGTCCACGTCCACCCAGGCGCGGGTCGCCTTCGCCGCGAGCGGCTCGGTGGCCAGCTGGAAGTCAATGAGCATCCCCTCGTTGCGCGGGAAGCGGCCGGACTTGTAGTCCCAGAAGGAGTAGAGGTCGTCGTGCGTGATCTGGGTCAGCCCCGTCTCCTCCAGCATCTGGAACGCGGCGCGCTCCGGCTCCGTGACGTGCGTTTTGCCGTCGAACCAGTCGATGTCCCACACGTTTTCGTCGCGGGGCGCGATGTTGAAGTCGCCGGTGAGTACCTGCAGGTCGCCGGGCCGCACCGTGTCCTGCAGCGAGTAGAGGAACTGCAGCTTGTAGTCGTAGTGCGGGTCGCCGATCTCGCGACCGTTCGGCACGTACAGGCTCCACACCTCGACGCCGCCGCAGTCCGCGCCGACGGCCCGCGCCTCCAGCTCCGGCTCGCCCTTCTTGGCAAAGCGGGGCTGCCGCTCGAAGTGGTCGCGCACGTGCTCGAGCCCGACCCGCGAGGCGATCGCCACCCCGTTCCACTGGTTGTGCCCCACGTGCGCGACCTCGTAGCCCGCCGCCTGAAACGTGGAGTATGGGAACTTGGCGTCCGCCGTCTTCGTCTCCTGCATGGTCAGCACGTCCACGTCCTGCCGCTCGAGGAATGCGGCGATGCGATCGGCGCGCGTCCGCACCGAGTTGACGTTCCAAGTGGCAATTCGCATGCCCACCACCTTAGCGTTTTCGGGGCAGTGCTTATCGACGCCACGTCACCCCTACCCGACTCACCCCAACAACCGGGCGTACCGGTGCCGGTGGTGTTCCAGGAACCCCAGCTTGTGGTACATCGCCAGCGCAGCCGTGTTGCTCACGCGGGCCTGCAGGTAGGCGCGCTCGGCGCCCTGTTGCGCGCCCCACGCGAGCAGCTGCCGGGTGAGCTGGGTGCCCAGGCCCTGGCGGCGGCAGTCCTCGGCGACCTCCACGGCGGAGTAGCCGAGCCAGGTGCGCCCGTCGTCGGACTCCGTAAGCGTCGCGCGGGTGACGGCGACGGTCCGCCCGCCCCGCTCGAGCCGGGCGAAGGCGATGCGGCCCTCGATGTGCGACGCCAGGTCGAGCACCGCGTCCTCCGGCAGCGCGGCGCCCCGGAAGTGGTACATGGCGAGCCAGTCGGCGTCGGGCGTGTCGTCGACGCGGAAGTCGGCGCCCGCGGGTTCGCCGGGGTTGTCCTCGCACGGCGCCGTCATGACCAGGATTTCCTGGCCAAGCTCCCACAGGTCAGAGTGGCCCTCGATGAGGCGCAGCGCCGGTTTGCCGATGCGCTCCGGCACCAGCAGCTGCACCGGCATGTCGCGCTCGGCGTAGAACTCGCGGAGCGCGTCGAGCGGGACCGGCTGCAGGGAGGCGGAGTGACCGATGGGGGCGGCGGAGTTGGATCGCTCGGCGATTTCGGCACCGGAGCGGGCGAGCCAGCCGCTGATAAGCTGCTGCTCCTGGCCCGGAAAGGCGCGCGCAGTGGCGGTTTCGATCGCGCGGATGTCGGAGTTGCGGACGGTGCGCGGCGACAGCTTCTTGATGATGTGGAGGTCCCGAATCTCCACCGCGTCCTTGAACGACGGGAAGCCGCCGACCTCCTGCGGGCGGATGACCAGCGGGCTGAGGCTGAGGACGTGGCCGATGACGTCGCTGGCCATCTCGCCGCGGCGCTGGCGCACGACCACGCGGTCGCCGACGGCCACCTCGTCGGAGCGGAAGATGCGCGACATTACGCCGGACGGCGCACGAGGAACACGCCACCTGCCGTGAGCAGCAGCGCCAGCACGATCAGGTTGAGCATCGGCGTGCCGGTCTCGGCGAGGTCGCCCTCGCGCTCGTCCTCCTCGGTGGTGGTGGAGGAGGAGCGGGTGCTGCTGGTCGTGCGCGTGGTGGTCGACGACTTGGTGGACGAGCTCGCCGATGTCGTGCGGTTGTGCAGGATCGCGGTCGCCGAGGTGCTCTCGGATGTGCTGCTGGAGGAGCTCGTCGTGCTGGATGCGGTCCCCGTGGTCGTCTCCGCCGGCGAGCTGGTGGACGATGAGGTTTCGGTGGTGCTGGTGGTGCTCGACTCGCTGGAGGTGGAGGACGAGGTCGTCTCGTCGTCCTCTTCGTCGCCGTCCGCGAGCACGTTCGCGCGGTACCGCACGTTGGGCTCCTCGGTCGCAGCGGTCGTTTCGGTCGCTTCCGGCTCACTGCTCGCGCTTGTCGACGCTTCCGTCGACCCCGCCACCGTCGTCGGCTCCTCCGCGCGCTTCACCTCGGTGGTGGCGTGGGTGGACTCCGGCGCGCAGTCGAAAGCGATGCGCTTGTCGCCCTGCTCGGAGCGCTCGACCGCGTCCATGGCGGTCGTGCCGAGCAGGCCGCCCAGGCCGGTGTCGCCGGCGACGAGGCCGGGGAGGCAGACCGCTTCGTCGTCGCCGAGCACCTCGGTGCGCAGCTCGCGGACCGTCTGGCGGTCCTCTTTGATAGCGTCCGCCGCCTCGGTGAAGGCTTCTTTGTCTTCCTTGCTCAGGGGCGTGCCGGACTCCTCGGCTTCCTGCTCCGCGTCCTCGCGCAGCTCGCGCAGGTCGTCCGAGGCGTCGATGAGGTCGGTGCGCCACTCCTTGAGGGTGGCGCGGTAGGCGTCCTGGGCCTCGACCAGCGCCTCGTCGTCGCCCGATTCCTCGGCGGCGTCGATGTCCTCCTGCTGCGCCTCGAGGGTTTCGGAGTGGGAATTGTGGGACGCGGTGACGTCGATAAGCAACTGCTCCAGCGGCTCCTCGGCCGATGCGAACGGCGCTGCGGCGAGCACAATCGTGCCTGCGGCGATGGCGGCGGTGGTACGCATAAATTCCTTCCCTCGTGGGCTAGTGGCCGAACGGGTCCTCGTCGGTGCCCGGCAGCCAAGTGTTGCCCGGCTCGGTCCAACCATTGGCCTTGATCGCGCGCTTGGCCTCGCGCTTGTAGCGGCCGGTCAGTACATCGGTGTACACCTTACCGTCAAGGTGGCCCACCTCGTGCTGCAAACAGCGAGCGAAGAAACCGGTGCCCTCGATTGCAATCTCGTTGCCGTGCTCGTCCAGTCCCGTGACCTTGGCCCAGTCCGCGCGGCCGGTGGGGAAGCCCTCGCCGGGGACGGAGAGGCAGCCCTCGTCGTCCTCGCCGTCGTCGCGCGGCATGGTCTTGGGGATCTCGCTGGTCTCTAGCACCGGGTTGATCACGGTGCCGCGGCGCATCTCGTCTCCATCCGGGCAGTGGTACACAAACAGGCGCAGGTCAACGCCCACCTGGTTCGCGGCCAGGCCGACGCCGTGCGCGGCGTCCATCGTCTCGTGCATGTCGGCGATGAGTTCCTGCAGCTCCTCCACGGGCTGCTCCACCTTGCGGGTCGGGTTGTGCAGGACAGGGTCGCCGTAAATCACGATGGGTCGAATCGTCATGCCTACTATATTAAGCATGCTCTCGACGCTTTCCGATTCCGACCGCGAACTCCTTGACTTCGAAGCCCACGCGCCCCGCAGCCTGGGCGCGAAGGAGGAAGCGATCCGGCGGGAGCTCGGGCTGAATCCCACCCGGTACTACCAGCGGTTGAACCTGCTGTTGGAGTCGCCCGAGGCACTCGCGTACGCGCCGCAGCTGGTCCGGCGGCTGCGAGCGGTGCGAGAGGCGCGCGAGATTGGGTAGCGTTTGCGCTTAACGACGATCAGCGTTCGGCGTGTCACACGCGCACCTCTACCTCAAGTATGGCTTGAGGGTTTAGAGTGGCGCATGTGAATACTGTGAACCCTGGTGATGGACATCGCGGACGAGACGAGTTCCCGCGCGAACGTGACGACTACCGTGGCGCCCACCGGCGCGCCGACGAGCCGGAAGAATACGGTGACGGCTACGCCGACGACAGGTACGTAGACGACCGCTACGCCGACGACAGGTACTACGACACAGCGTACGAGGATGCGGAGTACGTAGAGGCGGAGCCGGTCGAGGCCGAGCTGGTTGATGAGGAAGAGGAGCGCCGCGGGGCGCTTGGCGGATCCACCGTGGCCACGGCCGGCGCTGCGGGTGCAGCTGGTTCGCGCGACGCAGCCGCCGCTGGTTCGCGCGACGCCGGCGCTGACTCGCGCGACGCCGCGGCAGCGGGGCTCCCGAAGCGCGGCCTCGGCATGATCCTGCTTGCAGTCGGCGTGCTGCTCGCGCTGTGGGCCGTGTTTGCGCTGAATAAGGGCGACGACTCCCCGAGCAACACCGCTGAAGAGACCCAGAGCAGCCAGGCAAGCGACGCCGCGCAGCCCAACGGCGCGGGCGAGAACGGTGCCAACAACGGCGCGGCCGCACCGGCGCCGGGCCAGGAAAACGCGGGCCAGGACGGCGACGCGCAGAACCCGGACACCAACAACTCGGATGCGCAGAACCCGGACACCAACAACCCGGACTCCAACGCGAATGGCGATGCCGGCGAGGCCGCCCCCGCTGCGCCCGCCGCTCCCGCTAACAACCCGGCCACCCCGGGCCTGACGGCGCAGGACGCGCAGGTCTACGTCTTTAACAACTCGGGCGTGCCGGAGCTGGCCAACAAGACGGCCGGCGAGCTGGGCGGCCAGTACCACGTGGCCAACCAGTCGCAGGACCCGGCGGCGATGAATATGCCGGAGCAGACGTTCGGCGTGTTCCCGGAGACGTACGTGTTCTACAACCCGCAGGTGGCGGGGGCCGACCAGGTGGCGGCCGATGTGGCGCAGCGCGTCGGCGGCACGCCGCGTGCGAACAACGACCTGCCGGACGGGGAGACCCAGCTGCCGTCGGAGGCCATCCAGAACCGCAACGCGATTACGGTCGTGCTCGCGGGGCGGTAACGGGGGCGTCGATAAGCAATTGCCCTGAAACAAATTGACGAAGTTTCGGGGCACCCCGACTTACACTTGACCACATGGATCCTTATCGCGATTTTGCTCGATCCGCGGAGCCCACGCTGGGCGTGGAGTGGGAGATCTGCGTCGTCGACCCCGAGACGCGCGACCTCGTTCCGCAAGCCGAAAAGGTCATTGAGCAGGTGGAACGCGAGCACCCGGGGACCCGGCTGGAGCGCGAGTTCCTGCAAAACACCATCGAGCTGGTCACCCCGATCTGCCGCAATACTCGCGAGGCGATGGGTGCGCTCAGCGCCGACCTGGGCAAGATCCGCAGCGCCGCGGAGCAGCATGGCCTCCGGTTGTGGGCGAGCGGTGGCCACCCCTTCTCGGACTTCCACGAGCAGCCGCTCAGCCCCAAGCTGACGTACCAGGAGATCATTAACCGCACGCAGTATTGGGGGCAGCAAATGCTGCTGTGGGGCGTGCACTGCCACGTAGGCATCAGCCACGAGGACCGCGTGTGGCCCATCATCAACGCGATCATGACGCACTACCCGCACCTGCTGGTCATCTCCGCGTCGAGCCCGGGGTGGGACGGCATTGATACCGGCTACGCCTCAAACCGCACCATGCTCTACCAGCAGCTTCCCACCGCGGGCATGCCGTACCAGTTCCGCGACTGGGACGAGTGGGTCAGCTTCATGCGTGACCAGCAGACCTCCGGCGTGATCAGCCATACCGGCAGCATGCACTTCGACGTCCGCCCGGCCGCCAAGTGGGGCACGATCGAGGTGCGCATTAGCGACGCCCCCTCGAACCTCCGCGAACTCGCCGGAATCGTCGCCCTCACGCACTGCCTCGTGGTGTACTACGACCGGAAGCTGTCCGCAGGCGAAGCGCTGCCGACGCTGCAGCCCTGGCACGTTGCCGAAAACAAGTGGCGCGGCGCCCGCTACGGCATGGAGGCGCTCGTGATTACCAGCCGCGACACCGACGAGCGCTGGGTAAAGGATGAGCTGCGCGACATGCTCGTGGAGCTCACGCCCATCGCGGAGGAGCTGGACTGTGTGGAGGAGCTGGAGCTCGTGCGCGAGATCTTGCGCGACGGGGCGGCCTACCAACGGCAGCGGAAAATCTACGAGGCGACCGGGGACTGGAAGCGCGTGGTGGACGCGACCTGCGACGAGATGCAGGAGATGCAGCCGCCCCGGTAGCCCAAGGCGGCGACTTGCCACCGGCGAGCTCTAGTCCGCGGGCGCGTCCGGGTTGACGCGGCGCGGGTGGTAGGCGGCCGGTCGGTCGTTGCGGGTGAGCTGGTCCTCGGGACCGTAGAGCCCTTCGCGCCTGGCCACACGGCCGAGGCGCTGCGCGGTGACCGGGTTGGTCATCAGCGCGAACAGGACCAGGAGCACCAGGATGCCCAGGTCACCGCGCTCGTGCACGGAGAAGCTGGGGGAGCTGACCAGCCGGATGATGGTGCCCACGAACATGAGCAGGAGACCGGTGGTCTGCGGTTTGGTAATCGCGTGGACCCGGGCCAGGGTGGAGCCGAACCGGACGGCGCCGACTGCCGCCGAGAACACCATGAAGGATCCGGGGAGGATGAAGAGGAGGGAGATGGCGTCGAAAAGCATTGCCCAATTCACAGCGAACCATCCCTCTTGCGGAAGCGGGCGACGGAGATGGAGGCGATGAAGCCGAGCAGCGCGATGACCATCATGACGTTGACCACCGTGGTATCCAGCGTCCAGCACACGTAGAGGGCGAGGGCGCACTGGAGGGAGGCGGTGATGGCATCGTTGCCCAGTAGGCGGTCCATGGAGTCGGGGCCGACGATGACGCGCCAGGCCAGCAGCAGGAAGCCGACGGCGATGAAGACGGCGGCGATGCAGAGGAAGACGTTGTACAGGGTTGGGTCCATGGGTTAGCTCCTGCTCTCAAAGATGTCGATCATCTGGCGCTCGAGGGCGGCGACGTTATCAATCTCGCGCTGGATGGCGTGCGGGTCGGCGGCGTCGAGGACGTGGATGGTCCACTCGCGGTCGGCGAGGTTGATGTCCGTAATCGAGCCGCCGGGCTGCAGGTTGTACGCGCAGGTGGCCAGGTACAGGACGAACTCGCTGCTCAGACGCATGGGGACGGTGAGGATGGCGTTCTTCGGCGGCGCCGCGGGGCGCAGCGCCAACCAGCTCACCTTCGCCGACGCGATGAGCAGGTCGCGCAGCCACGCCAGCCCGAACAGGACGAGCTTGCCCCACCGGACCTTGTAGCCGGTGTTGGGGATGTGCGGCAGCGGCAGCAGCAGCACGATCAGCAGCGCGAGCGCGAGTCCGGCGGCGACGTTGCCCCAGCTCAGCTCGCCCATCAGCAGCACCCACATGAGCGTCAGCCACACCACAAACAGCGGCCGGAACCGGTGCCTGACGCCTTGCATCGTCTCCAGCATCTACTCCTCACCTCCGTCGGTGCTCGTGCTTGTCTGCGCCTCCGCCCCCGGCGTCGCTTCCTCCGTATCCCCAGCGACGGGCGTGGGCACGGTCTCCGTGGAAACGCCCTCGCCGCCTTCGGGGGTTCGCTGGTCCCGCTCCACGTGGTGGCGGTCCAGGTTGTCGGATGCGCCGTAGTCCGAGTGCGGGGTGGTGAAGCGCTCGGGGCGCCGGGTCGGCTCGTCGCTGTCCGCCCCTACGGGGCCCTCCAGCACCGCGTTGCGGTAGATGGAACTGTCCTGCGCCGACTCCGCCGCGCGGTCAGTGATGCTGGAGATCGGTCCTGCCAGGAAGGTGATGGACACGGAGGCGGCGACGAGCAGCGCCGTGGACAGGAGCATGCCCGCGGGCATGCGGCCGACGTCGTCGCGCTGCTCAAACTGGGTGGTTTCGCCGCGCTCGGCAAGCAGGGACGGCCGCGCCATGGCCACGTTGCCCTCGGGGGCATCGGCGCGGTCGCGCAGGAAGCCCTTGGACCACACCAGGATCATGGCGTAGAGGGTGAGCAGCGAGGTCACCACCGCGCCGCCGATAAGGACCCAGGCCAGCCAGGACCCGTCATCAGCGCCTGCCTGGATGAGCATCACCTTGCCCAGGAAGCCGGAGAACGGCGGGATGCCGCCCAGGTTGAGCGCGGGGATGAAGTACAGGATGGCAATGATCGGGGCCGTGTACAGCAGGGAGCCCAGGCGCCGCAGCTGGGCGGAGCCGGCTTGGCGCTCCACCAGCCCGACCACCAGGAACAGGGAGGTCTGCACGAGAATGTGGTGGACCGCGTAGAAGATCGCGCCGGACAGGCCCGTCATGGAGCCGAGCGCGATGCCAAAGATCATGTAGCCGATGTGCGAGACCAGCGTGAACGACAACAGTCGCTTGATGTCGTTCTGGGCAAGCGCGCCCATCACGCCGATGATCATGGTCAGCAGTGCCACCCACATGAGCAGGGTGTCCAGGGAGCCATCCGTAAACACGGTGGAGCGCATGCGGATGATCGCGTACACGCCCACCTTGGTCAGCAGGCCCGCGAACACGGCGGTGACCAGGGAGGCCGCGGTGGGGTAGGAGTCAGGCAGCCACGCGTCCAGCGGGAACACGGCCGCCTTGATGCCAAACGCAACAAGCAGGGTGGCAAAGATGGCGGCGCGGGTGCCGTCAGGGATCTCCTCCATGCGCATGCCCGCCTGCGCCATGTTTACGGTGCCCACGGCGGAGTACACCAGGGCCAGGGCGACAAGGAAGACCATGGACGAGGCCATGGATACCATCACGTAGCCGATGCCGCTGCGCACGCGCCCGGGTGAGGCGCCGAGGGTGAGCAGGACGTACGAGGCGACCAGGAAGATCTCAAAACCGACGTACAGGTTGAACAGGTCACCGGCCAGGAAGGAGAGGTTCACGCCCATGCACAGCAGCATGTAGACGGGGAGGAAGACGGCGATGGGGTCGTCCTCGTCGCCGTCGCGAAGCCCCTGCGAGATGCCGTACCACATGACGGCGAAGAGCACGGTGGCGGAGACAAACAGCATGATGGTGGACAGCCGGTCCGCCGCGAGCGTGATGCCCACGACGGCGTCCCAGCCGCCCATGTGCACGGTCTGGATGCCGTGGACGTCGGCGATGATGATCATGGCGCCGGCGATGAGGGCGAGCGCGAACAGCGTGGTGAGCGCGATGGCGCGCTGCAGCTGGACGTGCTTGCCCGAGACCAGGATGAGCGCTGCCGCGATGGCGGGCAGGATCAGCGGCATCACCGTCAGGTACGGCATGGCGGGCAGCGCCCAGTCGGCGAAGTCGAGGAGACTACTGGTCATTCTCCGCCTCCTTCACGGGTGTCTCGAACGAGCGCGGGCCGAATGAGTCGCCGGACACGCTCGGCTTGCCGGTCTCCGGGTCGTCGGAGCGGTCGTGGTCCGGCGCGGCCGCGGGCGTAGTCGGCCGCTTCGCAATCGCGCGGTCCTCCTCGTCGCGCTCGATGATGTCGTCGGTGCGGTAGCGGTACTGCCGGTACGCCAGCGCGAGCATGAACGCGCTCATGGCCATGGAGATCACGATTGCGGTGAGGATCATCGCCTGCGCCAGCGGATCCGCGCTGTCCGCGTACTGCTCGGATTCGCGCCCGAGAATCGGCGGCGAGCCCGCCTGTCCGCCGGACTGCAGCAGCAGGAGGTTCGCCCCGTTGCCAATCAACAGCACGCCGAGGATCATGCGGGTCATCGCCCGATCCAGCATCATGTACACCCCGCACGCGATGAGCACGCCCGAGCCGATCAGGAGGAAGAGGTTCGCTTCCATCTACTTGCTCCCTTCTTGGGCTTGTTTGCTTATCGACGATCCCGCGCCTCCAGCCGAAGCCCGCTCGGACTCCCTGGCGGCGCGCCGCTGCGCCTGCTGTTCCCGGCGCCGCTTGTTCTTTTCCTGCAGCTCGCGGGCGCGGTCGCGGGCCCGCTGCTTGCGGGTGTCTTCCTCGCGGTCCAGATACGCGCCCATGGAGCCGAGGATGTGCAAGGTGAGGCCGACGACGATGGCGTACACGCCGGCGTCGAAAACGAGCGCCGAGGGGACGTCGAACTCGCCGATGAGCGGCAGCGCCAGCGAGGCGTAGCCGGTGGTGAGCGGCGGGTTTCCAAAGAAGAGCGGTACCACCACGCACGCGGCGGAGAGGAGGATGCCCGTGCCCAGGATCTTCGCGGGGTCGACCGGCAGCGCCTCGTCGATCTCCGCGCGGCCGCCCGCCAGGTAGCGCAGCGTGAACGCGAGCGCGGCAACCAGGCCGCCCGCAAAGCCGCCGCCGGGGGCGTTGTGGCCGGAGAAGAAGAAGTAGAAGGACAGGAGCATGATCGACGGGAAGAGGATGCGCGTGACCACATCGACCATGATGGAGCGGTTCTGCGCCGTCTCCGAGTCCACGCCCGAGGCGAGCCAGCGGGGCTTGTTGGTGGACAGGGTGGGGCGCCGGGACTCGCGCCCGAACGTGCCCGTGCCGAAGATGAGGCTGGCCACGCCGGTGGCGGCGATGACCAGGACCAGGATCTCGCCAAAGGTGTCGGCGGCGCGCAGGTCCACGAGCAGCACGTTGACGGTGTTGCGGCCGTGGCCAATCTCGTACGCCAGGTCCGGCATGTACTTGGACACCGGGTCCTGCACGCGCGCCGACATCGCCGTCATGGCCACGATCACCACGGAGAGGCCCGTGCCGATGGAGAGCCAGGCGCGCAGCCGGTTGTCGTCGTTGCGCGGCTCCACCTCCGTGGGCATCTTGCGCAAGACCAGCATGAATACCACCATGACGATGGTCTCCACCAGGGCCTGCGTGAGCGCGAGGTCCGGGGCGCCGTGCAGCGCAAAGATGAACGCGAGCGAGTAGCCGGTGAGACCGACCATGACTACGCCGGACAGGCGGTTGCGCTGCAGCGTGGCAAAGATCGCCATGGCGCACAGGATGCAGACCACAAGGCCCTGCCACGGGTTGTCCCACAGCAACATGTGGATGTCGTTGCTCTGACCCAGAATCAGCGCGGCGAGCGGGACCACCATGAGCGTGGCAAAGATGACCGCCAGATTGATAGTCAGCGAGCCGCGCTGCGTCGACGCCGTGAGCTTGAGCGACGCGTTGCGGAGCTGGTGGAGGATGAGATCCCAGATCTCGTCGGCGTCGCCAAGCGCCGGCTTGTCAAAGCGGACCCTGCGGATCAGGTCGCGCTGCCAGAACAGCACGGTGCCGGCCACGACGATCACCACGGTGAGCATGAGCGGGGTGGTGATGCCGTGCCACAGTTTCAACGGCGCGCCCTCGACGTGCGGGAAGCGGACGTCCAGGTAGGAGTTGATGGCGTTGGACAGCCAGGCGGGCAGGAGCCCGAACGCGATGGTGGCCAGCGTGAGCATCGCCGGGGAGGCGGACAGTAGCGGGCCGATGTGGTGCATCTTTGCCACGGCGGGGGAGACGCCGGTTTCGCGGTGCTGCGCCTTCGTGGCGAACGCGCCCCACAGGAAGTACAGGGAGTAGCCCATCGTCAGGATGGAGCCGACCACCAGCACGACCAGCGTGATGTGGCCCGGCATGCCGTGCAGCGACTCCTCGTGCAGGATCGCCTCCAGCGCCGACTCCTTGGCAATGAATCCGAACAGCGGGGGCAGGCCCGCCATCGACGCCGCCGACACGACCGCCAGGAACGCGACAAACGGTTCCTTGCGGCCCAGGCCGGAGAGCTCGCCGATGTCGCGGGTGCCGGTCGTGTGGTCGATCGCGCCGACTATCATGAACAGCGTCGCCTTGAACATGGAGTGCGCGAACGTGATGGCCAGGCCCGCCATCGTCGCCTCGCGCGAGCCCACACCGATCACCGCGGTGATAAAGCCCAGCTGGGAGACCGTTCCGTACGCCAGGATGAGCTTCAAGTCGCGCTGCTTCAGCGCCATCCACCCGCCGAGCAGCATGGTGAACAGGCCGGTGGAGATGACCACCAGGTGCCAGGTGCTCACGGCCGACATGTCAGGCGCCAGGCGGGCGACCAGGTAGATGCCTGCCTTCACCATCGCCGCCGAGTGCAGGTAGGCGGACACCGGGGTGGGCGCCGCCATCGCGCCGGGCAGCCAGAAGTGCCACGGGGCTTGGGCCGACTTGGTCAGCGCGCCGAGCATAATGAGCACGATCGCCGCGGAAATCGCGGGCGTGTTCTGGATGTCTGCAAACTGCGGGATCTGGCTGAGCTTCCAAATGCCCGCGTTGAACCCGAGCAGGTTGATGCCCACCAGCATGGCCAGCCCACCCATGGTGGTGATCATGAGCGCCTGGATCGCGGCCCTGCGTGACGACGCCCGCTCGCCGTAGTACGAGACGAGCAGGTAGGACAGGATGGACGTCAACTCCCAGAACACGTACATGAGCAGGAAGTTGTCCGAGATGACCAGCCCGTACATGACGGTGGCGAACATGGTGAGCTCGCCGCCGAACTTGGCCAACCGGCGCGGGTTGGAGTCGAAGTAGCCCCAGCAGTACAGCAGGACGAGGGCGCCGACGCCCAGGATGATCAGGGAGAAAAGCCCGGCCAGGGGGTCGAGGCGGAACTCCAAGTTGAGGTTGACGGAGGGCATCCAGGCGTAGCGGGCAACGATCTCGTCTTCGTCGGTAAAGATGCCCCGCTGGAACAGGCTGGCCATCCAGATGAAGCCGCCGAGTGGGACCGTGGCGAGCAAGCCGAACGCTGCCCGGCCGCACAACCTGATGAGCGGAGGTGCGGCAATCGTCGCGATAATGAGCGCGGCGAGCAGCGTGAGCAAAGTGCGGACCCCTCCTTGGGCATGTACGGATCGAGTTCTCTTACCGAGCCCAACAAGCCCAACAAAGCGGCCCAAGGAGGCACAGAGCGGCCATGAATTGGAAACTCGTGCGAGAGCGTGGGGCGCGTCGAAAAGAATAGGCGCGGCCAATGCGTCCAACTGTACCGATTAGATAACTATTTCGCTACCGAATTGTGGCCGCATCGTGACCGCGCCCTGAGTGGCTGAGGGTGGCTTAGTTGCCGTACTGGCGGAGGAAGCTGGCCTCAGCGACGGCGATGCGCTCGATCTCGGTCGGGTCGACGGACTCGTCCACGCCGTGGATGCCGCAGGCGGGTTCCTCAACGCCGTAGAGGGCGATCTCAGCATCCGGGAACTGCTCCTGCAGCGTGTTGGTCAGCGGGATGGAGCCGCCCGAACCGATGAGGGTGAGCTTGTCGGTGCCGTACGCCTCGCGCAGGCACTCGCCGAGCTTCGCGGCGGCGGGGCGCTCCGGGTCGGTGGCAAACGGAGCGTTGACGCCGCTGATTTCCACGGTCACCTTGGCACCCCAGGGGGTGTGGGCCTTGATGTGCTCCTCCATCTTCTGTGCGATCTCGGCGGCGTCTTGGCCGGCCGGGACGCGCAGGTTGAACTGGGCCTCGGCGCGCGGGTTCACCGCGTTGACCGCTTCAGCGACCGGGGTGGAGGTAAAGCCGATCATGGTGACGGCCGGGCGCGCCCAGCACATGTCGGCGGGGTCGTCGTCGACGGTGCCGAGGAGCTGGACGCCGTCGAGGACGCCGGCGTCGGTGCGGAAGGTGTCGCGCTCGTAGGCGTCGCCGGTCCACTTGGCGGTGGTGTCGACGCCGTCGATGGTGGTGCGCCCGTGCTCGTCGAACAGCGAATCGGCGATGCGGATCAGGGCGTGGGCCGCGTCGGGGGCGGCGCCGCCGAAGCTGCCGGAGTGGATCGCGCCCTCGAGGGTTTCCACGGTGACCTTCACCTGGGCGCCGCCGCGCAGGGAGGTGGTCAGGGTGGGCTCGCCCACGGCGGCGTTACCGGAGTCGGCGATGAGGATGGCGTCGGCGCGGAAGATTTCCGGCTCAGTCTCGATGAGCTTGCCCAGGCCGTCGTCGCCGCCGAGCTCCTCGGAGCCCTCGACGACGACCTTGAGGCCCAGGTCGGTGCCGCCGGCGGCCTCGACCAGGCGCAGCGCCTCGAGGTGCATGGCCAGGTTGCCCTTGCAGTCGGCGGCGCCGCGGCCATACCAGCGGCCGTCGCGCTCGGTGAGCTCGAACGGGTTATTGGTCCACACGGACGGGTCGCCCGCCGGGACGACGTCGTAGTGGGAGTAGAGGAGGACGGTCGGGGCGTCGCCCACCGGTTCTTTGACGGCGACGATGGTGTCCGCGTTGTCCACGGTGGCGTGGCGGGTCACGTTCAGGCCCAGGCCCTCGAGGGCGGAGACGGTCCAGGCGCAGGCGGCCTCGTGCTGGTCGGCCAGCTCCGGGGTGGAGTGCGGGGAGTTGAAAGAGACCAGTTTGGCCAGGTCGGCGAAGATGCGTGTGCGGTCCGGTGTGAATTCACTCATGGGGGCGACGCTACCATTGGGGAAACGGTGGGCGTCGATAAGCAAATGGTGCTTGCACTCGCTGGGGGTGAGTGCTAAAAATGGGTCCTAGCACTCGGAGACGCCAAGTGCTAAGCGGGTGAGGCTGCACCACTCAGCAGCCGTGCCGTCGCGGGCGCCTGCTTGAACCGACGAATTGAGTACTCGTTCCACAATAAATAAGGAGCAACAAACTCACATGGCAAAGACCATTGCATTCGACGAGGAAGCACGCCGCAGCCTCGAAAACGGCCTGAACACCCTGGCAGACGCTGTGAAGGTGACGCTTGGCCCGAAGGGGCGCAACGTTGTCCTGGAGAAGTCCTGGGGCGCGCCGACCATTACCAACGATGGCGTGACCATCGCGAAGGAAATCGAGCTCGAGGACCCGTACGAGAAGATCGGCGCCGAGCTGGTGAAGGAGGTTGCCAAGAAGACTGACGATGTCGCTGGCGACGGCACCACCACCGCAACCGTCCTGGCCCAGGCGCTCGTGCGCGAGGGCCTGCGCAACGTTGCGGCCGGCTCCAACCCCATGGGCATTAAGCGCGGCATCCAGGCCGCGACCGACACGGTGTCCAAGCACCTGCTCGACTCCGCGAAGGAAGTGGAGACCCAGGAGCAGATCGCCTCCACCGCCGGCATCTCCGCCTCCGACCCGGAGATTGGCAAGAAGATCGCCGAGGCGATGTACGCGGTTGGCAACGGCACCGTGAACAAGGAGTCCGTCATCACGGTCGAGGAGTCCAACACCTTCGGTGTTGAGCTCGAGGTGACCGAGGGCATGCGCTTTGACAAGGGCTTCATCTCCGCCTACTTCGCCACCGACATGGAGCGCGGCGAGGCCGTGCTGGAAGACCCGTACATCCTGCTGGTCTCCGGCAAGATCTCCAACGTCAAGGAGCTCGTCCCGGTCCTGGAGCAGGTCATGCAGTCGGGCAAGCCGCTGCTCATCGTCGCTGAGGACGTCGAGGGCGAGGCCCTGTCCACCCTCGTGGTGAACAAGATCCGCGGTACCTTCAAGTCCGTCGCCGTGAAGGCACCGGGCTTTGGCGACCGCCGCAAGGCGATGCTGCAGGATCTGGCCATCCTCACCGGCGGCCAGGTGATCTCCGAGGAGGTCGGCCTGTCCCTGGAGACCGCCGGCATCGAGCTGCTCGGCCAGGCACGCAAGGCCGTCATTACCAAGGACGAGACCACTCTGGTCCAGGGCGCTGGCGACCAGGCCCAGATCGAGGGCCGCGTGAAGCAGATCCGCGCCGAGATCGAGCACTCCGACTCCGACTACGACCGCGAGAAGCTGCAGGAGCGCCTGGCCAAGCTGGCCGGCGGCGTTGCGGTGATCAAGGTCGGCGCCGCCACCGAGGTGGAGCTCAAGGAGCAGAAGATGCGCATCGAGGATGCGGTGCGCAACGCGAAGGCTGCCGTGGAGGAGGGCATTGTCGCCGGCGGTGGCGTGGCCCTGCTGCAGGCGGCCAAGGAGCTCGAGGGCGACCTGGAGCTGACCGGCGACGAGGCTACGGGCGTGAAGATCGTCCGCGAGGCACTCTCCGCCCCGCTGAAGCAGATCGCCCACAACGCAGGCCTGGAGCCGGGCGTCGTTGCGGACAAGGTTGCCAACCTCCCCGCAGGCCAGGGCCTGAACGCCGCGACCGGCGAGTACGTTGACATGCTCTCCGAGGGCATCAACGACCCGGCCAAGGTGACCCGCTCCGCGCTGCAGAACGCCGCGTCCATCGCTGGTCTGTTCCTGACCACCGAGGCTGTCGTTGCTGACAAGCCGGAGCCGGTTGGCGCCGCAGGCGCCGGCATGGACCCGGAGGCAATGGGCATGATGTAAGCCCGTTTGCGCCCGAAACGCCCCGAGTAGCCCTGCGCTGCTCGGGGCGTTTTGTTGTCTCCTTCGGCCCCCTTCCAGCCCGTATACCCC
The DNA here is from genome assembly GCF_002285125.1 of Corynebacterium gottingense. Lineage (NCBI taxonomy): Bacteria > Bacillati > Actinomycetota > Actinomycetes > Mycobacteriales > Corynebacteriaceae > Corynebacterium > Corynebacterium gottingense. The sequence continues at coordinate 111,660 of NZ_NSGN01000009.1, read as the reverse complement.
CGTATGTGGGGAAATGTCCGTCTCTGTGGGGGCATTGCTTATCGACGCCACCGCAACCCCCGTTACGCCGCCCCGCCGGAGTTAAGAGACAGTTAACTTAGTAGCACCATAACAAAGCTGTAACGGCGCAGGTTGGCGGTGAACCTTGGAAAAAGGTTGCGTTTGGGTGAACAAACTCTCAAATGGGGGCCGATTTTGGCGGGGAAAAAGTTTCGCCGAAACACTTGCGAGCTCACAATGCTGTGGCAAAATACTTCGTGTGATGCCCCACGGCGGGTGTCAGGACACTGTCAATCAAGAGCCAGACATTCTGGCACCTACACGTAAGGGGAAAACAATGGGTGACCTCTCTACCATCGCTGACATGCTGAAGGACTTCGGCAAGTTTGGTAAGAACTTCGTCGAGCTGTTCCGCGGCATCCCGGACATCCTGATCCGCTTCGGCTCCCTGGGCACCGCTGCCAAGGAGCTCCCGAACGACACTGCCTCCAAGTAGTCGTCTCTCGCGCGTCCACTTTCGGCAACGCGCAAACTTCAACACTCACCTCATTGGCCTTGGATAGGGTCACTCGTTAAAAGGAGAACATCATGGAAGCACTTCAGAACTGGGCATTTCTGTCCTCTGACGCACACGTTGCAGGCGCACTGCTCGGCATCCTGGGCGCAGTTGCTAAGGCGGCTGGCAACCTGGGCGAGCTGATCGGCCTTGTCGCGTAAGACAAACCGCCTTACAACCCCGCCGCTGCGCGGGGTTGTTTTGCGTTTAAGGCGTCTCTTTGGTCGCGTGCGCGGAACCGGCGAAGCGCAGCTTGAGCTGGAGGCTCCTCGTGCTGAGGCTCCCCGCGCAGAGGCGAATCGCCCGGCGGCTGGGCGGGCCAAGGCCTCAACACCGAAGCCGGAAGCAACTCAGCCGGCCAAGGATCCCAGCGCGCTCGCATCCGAGGAGAAGCTGGTCGCTCCGGTGCCGGAATCGACACGGAAGGCCCCGGATCCGAAGCCCGCGGCGAAAGTCCACAACGCACACCAGGCGGACACCCCGGCGAAACTGACCTCCGATTCCACCTCTCAATCTTCCATCGAACACAAACCCCAGACGGGCGGTAAACTTAAGGACATGGCTGACCACAAGGATGATGAACTCCCTTTGATCGACCTGGCAGAGGTCGAGGGCTGGGTTGTTGACGATACTGATGAAGACGATCCGGTGCTCATGATGCCGGACGGCACGCCGATTCAGACCTGGCGTGAGAATTACCCGTACGACGAGCGCCTGAGCCGCGCGGAGTACGAGAAGGAAAAGCGCGCGCTGCAGATCGAGCTGCTGAAGTGGCAGAACTGGACCAAGGACACGGGCCAGCGCCACATCATCCTTTTCGAGGGGCGCGACGCCGCCGGCAAGGGCGGCACCATCAAGCGCTTCAACGAGCACCTCAACCCGCGCGGTGCCCGTACGGTTGCGCTGGAGAAGCCCAGCCCGCGCGAGTCCACCTCGTGGTACTTCCAGCGCTACATTGAGCACTTCCCGTCCGCGGGCGAGATCGTGTTCTTTGACCGCTCCTGGTACAACCGCTCGGGCGTCGAGCGCGTCATGGGATTCTGCACCGAGTCGCAGCACGCGGAGTTCCTCCGCGAGGTACCGATGCTGGAGAACATGATCCTGGGCTCCGGCATCTCGCTGACCAAGTTCTGGTTCTCCGTGACCCAGCGCGAGCAGCGCACCCGCTTTGCCATCCGCCAGGTGGACCCGGTCCGCCAGTGGAAGCTGTCCCCGATGGACCTGGCCTCGCTGGACAAGTGGGACGACTACACCCGCGCCAAGGAGGAGCAGTTCCGCTACACCGATACGGACGAGTCCCCGTGGGTGACCATCAAGTCCAACGACAAGAAGCGCGCCCGCCTCAACGCGATGCGCTACATCCTGTCCAAGTTTGAGTACACGAACAAGGACCACGAGCTCGTCGGCGAGCCGGACCCGCTGATTGTCAAGCGCGGCCGCGACCAGATCGGCGACTAAGCTCGCGCCTCATTGCCCGGTCCCCATGGGGGCCGGGCTTTTCGCTTATCGACGCCCCTACTGGTCCTCGTCCTGCAGAATCGCCTTCGACAGCTTCTTCAAGCTCTTGAGCTGCTTGGCGCTGGACGCGTCGAGGGCGCGGTCCTCGGCATCGGCGACCTCCTCGGCGAGCGTCCCCAACGCCTTGGAGCCCTTCTTGGTCGCGGTGACGATCTGGCGGCGCCGGTCCTTCGGGTCGCGGTCGCGCTTGACCCAGCCCAGTTTCTCCAGCGAATCGACGAGGCGGACCATGTCGGAGGCGTCAACAGCCAGCAGGCTGGACAGCTGCGACTGCGACAGCGCAGTGTTGTCAACGCAGGTGAGTACCCAAAAGCCGCGCATGCTCACGTCGTGCTTGAGCAGGGTGCGCTCCACCTCTTCCTTGGTGTGGCGGCGGACCCGCTCGATTTGGAAGGACGGGGACTTAGTGAGTGCGTTGGGGAGCTCGTCGTGCGTTGCCATGCCCACATCATACGGTTAGTTGGCTAATTCAATCAATTACAGGTGCGCGGAAAACTGCCCCCGCCGGGCGGTGTGTTTTGCCGGGGTAGGTGGCTATTCCGTGGGAAGGTCGGCGGCGAGCCAGGCGTCTGTGCCACCAGCGACGTTGATGACATTGTCCCAACCGCGGGCCTGCTCCAGGTACTCGGCGGCGTGGGCTGAGCGGCCGCCGGACTTGCAGATGACGTAGATGTCCTGGTCCGGGTCGATCTTGTCTGCTAGGCCGACAAAGTTGGACAGGGGAAGATTGACAGCGCCCGCGGCGTGGGCGATGGCGAACTCGTCGGGCTCGCGGACGTCGATAAGCTGTGCTCCCTGCGGTACTTCTGTGACATTGACTGTTTTCATGGGGCCGATCCTATACGCTATTGCGCCATGGGATCCCGGAGACCGCGTCGCCCGCAGTGGGTGTATTGGGTGCGGCGCGCGATGGTGCTTGCGGTGCTGGTGGCGGTGTTAGCGCTGCCGGTGGCGCTGCTGAGCCGATGCGGGGGAGGGGAGCCGGGTGAGGCGGGCCCGATTGGGCAGTCGCGGCCGGTGGAGATGGCGGTGCCGCAGATAGGCTTGCGCGCCGAGTTTGAGAAGGGGGATTGCCGGGTGAAGGACGGCGCGATCAATCCGGCGTCGATGGGCAAGGCGTGCGCGTACACGGCGGAGGGGAAGCCGTATCAGCTCCCGGGCCCGGGTGCTGGCGACCTTGTCGTGGTGGCGGGGCACACCGGCGCGGCGGTGCACGGTGTGTTTGACGGGCTGTACGACGCGCGCGCGAATGCGCACAACGTGCGCGAGGGGGACACGCTTTACCTGCGCACGCAGGATTCGCGCGCGGCGGGCAAGTGGTTGGAGTACCGCGCGACGGACCTGCACGACCCGGAGAAGGAGGGGCTGGCTGACGACGCCTCCGTGTGGGGCACCGAGCCCATGCCCGGTCGCTTGCTCACCATCTCCTGCATTCAGCCGGTGAACCCACTCGCCGCGGCGGTACGCAACGCGGTGGTTGGGTGGCAGTTTGCGGGCGTGGTGGACGACGCGACGGTGGACGCCGCCGAGTAGCCGGCGGACCCGCGCGACAATCGTTGCCAATGTGTTACGTGTGACTCCTGGGAAAACGTGGCACCTCTGTGTAAAGTCTAAAGGTGAACTTGAGAGTGACCCTTGCTCGAGACAGGAGACCACCATGAACCGCACTTCCCTCGCCGTCGCCTTTGCCGGTGCGCTCACGCTCACCGCGGCCCCGCTCGCCAGCGCGCAGGACCTCCCCGCCGAGGTGACGGACGCCCTCGGTGCCACCTACTTCCTCAACCAGGCAGGGGACCACTACGTGTCCGACGCCAACCTCGTCACCACCCCCTACGCGCAGTTAAGCGCCGGTGACCAGGAGCGCGCGGTCGACGTGACCAGGGCAGCGGTCGCAGGGCTTATCGACGCCCCCGCGCCCGCCCCCTCCGCCCCGGCTGCTCCCGCCGACGCGCCGGAGAGCCAGCAGGGCGACCAGCCTGCCACCCCGGTCCAGCCCGACGCGGACCAATCTCCGGCGGAGAAGGTGCTCGACGCGGACGCGGTGGACCCGAACAACCCGGCGCCCGTTGCCGGTGGCCTGGTCGCGCTCCCGTCCGTGCTGAATGTGGACGGGCAGACCTACTACCTGAACAAGGACGGCGCCACCTACGTTGCTGATGTGGCCCGCGTCGCCGAAACCCCGACGCAGGAGGAGGTGGAAGCCTCGGCGCAACTGGTGACGGACAACGCTGGTGCGATCCGTGAGCAGGGGCTGGAGGAGGCCCGGGCCGGTGGTAAGGCCGAGCAGGCCGACGGTGAGGCAACGCCCGATGTGGAGGTGCAGCAGCAGGCCGCACCTGTGACTGCGGATGCTGTCGCCGGCGAGACTGAAGTGCAGGCCCGCGGCATGGCTGCCGAGACCGGCTCCAACACGGTGGCGCGCGCGCTGGTGGCGCTGTTGATTGCCTCCGCGGTTGGCGCTGCGGTCTTTGTGGTGGGACGCCGCTACCTGGTGTAGCTCTGTGGAAGCCGCCGGCTGAATCGTCGGCTGCGTGGGGCGCTCGCGTGTGATGTGCGGGCGCCCCTTTTTTGTGCCCTACCTCCTGGTTTTCTACCCCCCATTTGCCCACACCCGAGCGAGGTGCTGTGGCGAAGAACACCCAGGGGTTGAGTGTGCCTCACCGCACTTTGGGCAACCTTTGGTGTTTTAGTCAAATGTTCAAGTTCCCAGGTCAGGGGTCTTAACTATTTGGTTCAGAAGTGCAAACGATCTGCATAAATGTCTGGATATTAAATTTACGCCCGCGCCACCGGCACCTGCACCCCCAACACCGTCACCGCGCGCAATACGGGCGGCGAGCTCACCCCGGCCGACAACGTCGCCACCGCGCCGTGCCCCGTGCAGCTGCGCGTGCGCAAGGTGGATCACCAGGATCGCACCGTGGCCCTTGAAGCTGGCCTGGAGCTTCGCCCGCTTATCGACGCCCCGTCGTCCCCCATTCCCCTCACCCCAACCCCCGACGGCTTCCTCACCACCGGAGCCGCCCTCGAGCGCGGCCGGGAGTACCAGCTTGTGGAGACGAAGGCGCCCGCCGGATACTCGCTGCTTGCCGAGCCGATTGTGCTGCGCGTCGTGCGCGAGGGGGAGACGGACGTCCTTGAGTTCCGCGGACCCGACGGCGCGTTTTCTCAGGATTCGCCGATGGTGGGGCTGTGGGCGGGCGCGCCAGGGGAGAACGTGCAGCTCATCGACGCCGCGAACACCGTCAGTGTCTCCCTCGCCAACGTGCGCCAGGGGAACCTGCCCAAGACTGGTGGTGCGGGGCTTATGGTGTGGGTGGGCGTAGCGTCGATAATGCTCAGCGCTGGTTTCTGCGGGCTGTGGCGGCGCGGACGGCGAACTGGCTAATTGGTGGGCGAAGCTGTACTCTTTCTAAGCACGCCGTTAGTCATCTCTTAAAAAGGTCATCCCCACGTGTCTTCCCGAAAGTATCTCGCCGCCGCGCTCGGCGCCTCCTTGTTGATTGTCAACGCCCCCTCCGCGCACGCGTACAGCGGAGAGGTCGATCCGCTCGACGCGCAGTGCAAGACTGATACTGCGCTGGCGAACCAGGGGAAGGAGCTCCCGAACGTGGAGCGCTACTTCTTCGGCTCGAACCAGAGCAACATCCACGGCAACACGCTCAAGGTCTACAACACCACCGCCTACGGCGAGCACCTGAAGGAGGCCATGGACGCGTGGATCGAGGCCACCGGCGGTCTGCTGCGCGTGGAGTACGTGGACTACCGCGACCCCGAGGCAGTGATGCTGGAGCTCGGGTCCTTGGATGGGATTGTTGCGGGCCGCCAGCAAGGCACGCCCGGCAACAATCCCCGTGTGACGTTAAATCAGGCGCTGTACGCCAACCCGGCGAACGTCCACCACGCCAGCATGGTGATGACGATCGCCCACGAGATGGGCCACGCCATGGGGCTCGCGCACTCCTGCAGCGGGGCGCTGATGAAGAACGGCACAAACCGAGGCGATCTGGCCCTGCTGCCGCAGAAGCTCGACGCGCAGATCCTGCTGCAGACGCACCCGCAGCTGCGCGAGCTGGGCGGGCAGCCGATGACGAGTGAGGCGCCGGAGCCGGCGGAGGAGACTTCAGTTTCGGCGGAGCCGTCCGTGGAGACTTCGGCGGAGCCCGAGCCTTCCGTCGAGCCGGAACCCTCGGAGACCTTCGTGCCGGAGACTACGGAATCCACGGCGACCTCGGCGGAACCGGAACCGTCAGTGGGGCCGGAACCAACCGTGGCGCCCGAGCCGTCGGAAACTGCCGCGCCGGAGACCTCAGTGCCGTCGCCGGTTGCCATCACGACGGAGCCGACACCAACGGAGCTGCCGCCTATCGACGTCCCCAAGCCCGCCACCATGGCAGACGCTGAGCAGGCCGTCGAAGACTACTCGGAGAAGTACCAGCAGGCACTTGCAGACGCCAAGGCAGCGGAGGACGCAGGCGATGCTGCACGCGCCGCAGCGCTGCAGCAGCACGCCGACCGGTACCTCGCCGCGTTCTTTGAGGCTGCCGACAACCGCGATGCGCTGGAGGCGGAGCTGAAGGCGAGCAGCGAGCCAACGTCTGAAGCTACTTCTGAGCAGCCGAAGCCTGCGGAGGAATCTACCCCGGCCGCCCCGACGACTACTACGGCTAAACCTGTGGCCTCGAAGCCGCAGTCGACGACGTCGGCCGCTGAGTCTCCGACGAGCAAGGCGCCCACTACCGCGAAGCCCGCTCCGAAGACAACTGCGGATACGCCGAAGACGTCCGTCAAGCCTGCAATGACGACGCAGGAGACGTCGACGGCATCGGCGGAGGCGTCCACGACGGTTGCGCTGACAACTACTAGCGCGAAGCCTGTGGCCTCGAAGCCGCAGTCGACGACGTCGGCCGCCGAGTCTCCGACGAGTAAGGCGACCACGCCCGCCCCGATGACGACAGTGGCAACGCCCAAGGCAACCACTGAGCGAGTCTCAACGACCACTGTTGCGAAGCCGGTGGCGTCGACTCCGCGGGAGTCCACGGCGGAGGTGACGGATGTGTGGGCGTCGACAAGCACTCAGGCGCCTGCGACCACGAGGGAAACGGCGCCTACCGTTGGCCCGGTCGACGTGGCGGAGTCCGCGCCGACGGAAACTCGCTGGCCGTGGCCGGCGCTCCCGGAGCGCCCGACCAACACGACCAGTCCGATCAGCACGACCAGCGAAACCACCAGCGTCGCAACCCCGACCAGCGCCACCCCCGAGCCGACCGAGGGCAGCACCGCGACGACGCAGTCGACGGTGACCACCACGCCGACGGAGCCGGCCGACGCCCAAGATGCGTCCGGCAGTGCGTCGAGCGAGCGTGAGGGGTCGAGCGGTGGGACCATTGCCGCGATCGTGATCCCGCTGGTGCTGGGGCTCATCGGCATCCTCGGCGCCGGGTGGGCGTGGGCCGGCGGCCTGATTCCGGGGGTTCCGGCGCCGAATTTCTAAGCGCGTCGAAAAACCAGGATGGTAACCAGAGGATGGTGATTAGTCGAGTAACGTCTCGCAAACTCGCGGCTGTTACTCGGTTGATCACCATCCTGACGTTCCCATCCTCTGGTCACCATCCTGTCGCCTCACCGCGCGAACGGAGCCACCCGCCCCCGCAAAAACAGCAAAGGCCCGGGCCGCCAAAAACGGCAAGCCCGGGCCAGCAAAGCAAAACGCGCTACTTCTTGTACGCCTCGACGGCCGCCTGCAGGATTTTCTCCGCCTCAGCCTTGTCGCCCCAGCCGGAGCCGGTGACTTCCTTGTTCGGCTCCAGGTCCTTGTAGTGGACGAAGAAGTGCTCGATTTCGTTCTTCAGGAAGTCGGAGACGTCGGAAATGTCCTGGTAGCCCTCGTAGCGGACGTCGTCGATGACGCAGAGCAGCTTGTCGTCGCTGCCGGCCTCGTCGGTCATCTTGAACACGCCGATCGGGCGCGCGGCGACAACCACGCCGGGGAACACGGGCTCCGGGGTGATGACGAGTGCGTCGAGGGGGTCGCCATCGTCGGCAAGCGTGTGCTCGATGTAGCCGTAATCGGCGGGGTACGCCATCGGGGTGAACAGGTAACGGTCCAGGTGGACGCGGCCGGTCTCGTGGTCGACCTCGTACTTGTTGCGCGAGCCCTTCGGGATTTCGATGATGACCTCGGTAGCCATTGTTGCTCCTTTGCTTCGAGTGATGGTTCGGCTCACCATCATACGTGGGCTAGGGTTAGTGCCCGTGAAAGTATGGACTTGGGTAGTGGGCGCGCTCGCGCTCGGAGCTGTCGGCACCGTCGCGGGGTTCGGCGTCGCGGCGCAGCGCGATCTCGCATCGCTTGAGCACGCGCCGGCCTACGCGCTGCAAGCCCCGCCCGGTCTCCTCACGCCCGCGGAGGGCTCGCCGGTTGATGAGCAGTTGCTTATCGACGCCCTCTCGTCCCCCGCCGCAAACCCGGACCTTGGGACCTTCCACGCCCGGATCTCCAACGCCGCCACCGGCGAGGTCGTCTTTGATCAGCACGCGGACGAGCCGCTGCGGCCGGCTTCCGTGACCAAGGTCCTCACCGCCGCGGCCGCGCTCTACCAGCTGGGCCCGGAGGATACGCTGTCCACCGCGGTGGTGCGCGGCGCGAACCCGGGCGAGGTGACCATCCTGGCCGGTGGCGACGTCTGGCTCGACGACGAAGCCCTGGATGCGCTCGCCGCCCAGGTCAGCAACGTCGGAGGCGCCGTCGACACCGTCACCATTGACACGTCCTCCTGGGACGGCATGGAGGAATACCCAGAAAGCTGGGACCCGGAGAACGTGGACGCCGGCTTCGTGGCGCCGATGCAGCCCGCGATGCTCTCCGGCGGCCGGCTCGGCGGGGCGACGGAGGGCGACGTCCCGCGCACCCACACCCCGGCCCTGGACGTGGCGCAGGCGCTAGCGAACCGGCTGGGGGCGGCGAACGTCGCCGTCGCGGATGGGCCGGCGCCCGCGGACGCGGAGGTCGTGGCGTCGGTGGAGTCGCCGACCCTGCTCGAGCGGATGCGGGTGATGATGCGCAACTCCGACAATGTTTACGCCGAGGCGATCGGGCGCGAGCTCGCGCTGGCGCGGGGCACGACCGACGCGCCGCAGGCTGCCCTGGACACGCTCGCGGAGCAGGGCTTCGACGTCAGCGGCACCACCCTCTTGGACAACTGCGGGCTTTCGGACGCGAACCGCATCCCGCCCGCGCTGCTTGATGGCGTCCTACTCTCCTCAGCCACCGAAGCACCGATCCGCGACCTACTGGGCACCTTGCCCGTCGCCGCGGGCGAGGGCACCCTCGCCTCCCGCTACGGCGACTTGGCCGGCCGCGGCTGGGTGCGCGCGAAGACCGGCACGCTCGATGAGACTTCCGCGCTCGCGGGCACCGTCACCAGCGTGAACGGCAACGTCTACACCTTCGCGTTCATCTCCAACGACTCGTCCATCCTGGAGGCGCGCCGGGGGATGGACCAGCTCGCCTCCGTCCTCCGCGACTTCTAGCCATGGCCGCGCAGCCGTTCTGGCCCCGCACCTCGCCCCACTTCCTGGCCTGTCGGCGCGCCGTCCGCGCCGCAGACTTTGCCGCAGACGCGCCCGCTGCGCCCGTGGTCATCGGCCTGTCCGGCGGGCCCGATTCGCTCGCGCTCGTCGCCGCCGCGGCCGCGGAAGGCGTCCCGGCGCGTGCCGTGGTGGTGGACCACGGGCTGCAGGAGGGCAGCGGTGGCGTCGCAAAGCGTGCCGCCGAGCAGGCGCGAGGCTTCGGCGTCCCGGCCGAGGTCGTGGAGGTGGCGGTGCCGCGCGGCGGGAACCTGGAGGCCGCGGCCCGCGAGGCCCGCTACGCCGCGCTCTTCGCCCACGGTGGCGAGGTATGGGTGGCGCACACCGCCGACGACCAGGCCGAAACGCTGCTGCTCGGTGCGCTGCGCGGCAACCCGTCCGGCATGGCGCCCCGCGCCGGGCGTCTCGTGCGCCCCTTCCTGCCCATCCGCCGCGCGGATACGGTCGGCGCGTGCGCCGAGCTGGGCGTGACCCCGTGGGAGGATCCGATGAATGGGGACCCCGCGTTTCGTCGAGTAGCGCTGCGCACGCGCATCATCCCCGCGCTCACCGAGCTCCTTGGTGGCGACGCCGTGCCGCCTCTTGCGCAGACCGCCGACCGGATCGCGGCCGCGCAATCGCTTCTTAGCGCCCCCGCGACCACCTCCTGCGACGAACTCGCCGCCCTGCCCAGCGCCGTGCGCCGCTCCCGGATCCACGCGTGGCTTGTCAGCGCAGACGTGCGCCCCAACCGCGGGCAACTCACCGCCATCGAGCGGCTCATCACGCATTGGAACGGTCAGGTCGGCGTGGACATGGCCGGGGGAGTGCGCGTGCGCCGGGTGGGCGGCGAGCTCACCCTCGAGCGGCGCGAGTAACGCCGCTTGAGGCGTTGCGCGATACTCAACATGACACGTGTTCGTAATATCGCTTCCCCCGACTGAAAGGCAGCTCACCATGCGTCCCCTCCGCACTTCCCTGGTCGCCGGTATGACCGCGATCGCTCTCGCCGCTCCCGCCGCTCCCGCGGCAGAACACCCCGCGATCCCGGGCTCCTCCTGTGGCCTGTTCACCGGCTCGTCCACCCTCTCCTCAGACCCTGCCCTCTTCTTTGCCAACCCGGTCGTCGCGCTGATCGGTGCGCTGCTCGCGCCGTTCCTGCAATACGGGCTGGATACCCGACCGCCGGAGGACCGCTGCAAGTAGTCCTCCCGTTGTTGTCGCAGGCGGGGAAGAGGTGGCAGTATGAAGGAGTTGTAAGCCAACAGGAGATGGAAGGGCCCAACCATGACCGAGCTGTACACCAAGAAGGATTTCAACGTCCCCGCGAACCGCTACGGCGACGACGTTGAGGCCATCCTGCTGACTGAGGACGACCTGCAGGCCCGCATCCAGGAGCTGGCGGACATGGTCTCGGAGAAGTACAAGGACGCCGAGCAGGACCTCATCCTGGTGTGCGTGCTCAAGGGCGCGGTTTTCTTCCTCACCGACTTTGCTCGCAAGCTTTCCATCCCGGCCGAGATGGAGTTCATGGCTGTGTCCTCCTACGGCAACTCCACCACCAGCTCTGGCGTGGTGCGCATTCTCAAGGACCTGGACAAGGAGATCGCCGACCGCGACGTGCTCGTGGTGGAGGACATCATCGATTCCGGCCTGACCCTGTCCTGGCTGCTGAAGAACCTGAACGGCCGCGGCCCGAAGAGCCTCGAGGTCATCACGCTGCTGCGCAAGCCCGAGGTGCAGACCGCCAAGATCGACCTGCTCGACGTCGGCTTTGACATCCCCAACGAGTTCGTCATCGGCTACGGGCTCGATTACGCGGAGCGCTACCGCGACCTCCCGTACGTGGGCACGCTGCACCCGCGCGTGTACTCCGAGGGCCAGTAGGCCCCTCCAGGCGACAACTAACTGCGACGACAAGTAAGACCCAAAAAACTGTATGACTAAAAATAAAAACGTGTTGCGGTGGGGCATTTTCGCCGCCATCGCGCTCATCGCGCTGTACGTCCTGACGCTGTTTGGAGACGACACGCGGAATTACCAAACGGTCGACACGTCCGTTGCCGTCGAGCAGCTGCACAACTCCAACGCGCAGGAGGTGCAGATCGACGACCGCGAGCAGCGCGTCCGCATCGAGCTGCGCGAGCCGATCACGGTGGACGAGCACGAGGGCGTCGAGGCCATCTCCGCCCAGTACCCGGCGCGCACCACGCAGGAGATTTTCGACGCCGTGCGCGAGTCCGGGGCCGACAAGTACAAGACGAACGTGACGCAGGAGTCCTTCCTCCTGTCCATGCTGGGCTTCATGCTGCCGATGATCCTGGTCTTCGGCCTGATCTCCTACATGATGTACCGCATGCAGGCCGGCGGCGGCATGTTTGGCATCGGCGGCTCGAAGGCGAAGCAGCTGACCAAGGACAACCCGACCAACACCTTCGCGGACGTCGCGGGCGCCGACGAGGCCGTCGATGAGCTGCAGGAGGTCGTCGACTTCCTCATGGACCCGGGCGTCTACGAAAAGCTGGGCGCGAAGATCCCGCGCGGCGTGCTCCTCTACGGCCCTCCCGGTACCGGTAAAACCCTGCTGGCCCGCGCCGTGGCTGGCGAGGCCGGCGTGCCGTTCTACTCCATCTCCGGCTCCGACTTCGTAGAAATGTTCGTTGGCGTGGGCGCCTCCCGCGTGCGCGACCTGTTCAAACAGGCCCGGGAGAACAGCCCCTGCATCATCTTCGTCGACGAGATCGACGCCGTCGGCCGCCAGCGCGGCTCCGGCATGGGCGGCGGCCACGACGAGCGCGAGCAGACCCTCAACCAGCTGCTGGTGGAGATGGACGGCTTCGGCGACCGCGAGGGCGTCATCCTCATCGCGGCGACCAACCGCCCCGACATCTTGGACCCCGCCCTGTTGCGCCCGGGCCGCTTCGACCGCCAGATCCCGGTGACCAACCCGGACCTGGCCGGCCGCGCCCAGATCCTCAAGGTCCACGCCAAGGGCAAGCCGTTGGCCAAGGACGTCTCCCTCGACGCGCTGGCCAAGCGCACCGCCGGCATGTCGGGCGCGGACCTGGCCAACGTGCTTAACGAGGCCGCCCTGCTCACCGCCCGCGTCGGCGGCAACGTCATCACCACGGACGCGCTCGAGGAGGCGACCGACCGCGTGATCGGCGGCCCGCGCCGCTCCACCAAGATCATCTCCGAGCAGGAGAAGAAGGTCACCGCCTACCACGAGGGCGGCCACACCCTGTCCGCGTGGGCGCTCAAAGACATCGAGCGCGTCTACAAGGTCACCATCCTGGCCCGCGGCCGCACGGGCGGCTTCGCCATGACCGCGGACGAGGACGACAAGGGCATGTACAACCGCAATGAGCTGTTCGCCCGCATGGTCTTCGCCATGGGTGGCCGCTCCGCCGAGGAGCTCGTCTTCGGCGCGCCCACCACCGGCGCCTCCAACGACATCGAGCAGGCCACGAAGATTGCCCGCGCGATGGTCACGGAGTACGGCATGACCTCCTCGCTCGGCGCCGTGAAGTACGGCCAGGAGCAGGGCGATCCGTTCTCCGGCAAGGGCGGCGGAGGCTCGCTGGAGTACTCGCCGGCCGTCGCCGCCAAGATCGACGAGGAAATGCAGGCGCTTCTCGACGAAGCCCACCAGGTGGCCTACCGCACCCTCGAAAAGTACCGCGACCAGCTGGACGCGCTGGCCTCCGCGCTCTTGGAGAAGGAGACCCTGCGCCGCCCGGACCTGGAGCAACTGTTCACCGACATCGAGCCGGTACGCCCCGAGCTGCCCGCCCACGACGCCCGCTTCCACCAGCAGATCGGCCGCGAGCCGGTCAAGACGCCGGTGGAACTGGCGAAGGAACGCGGCGAGGAGCCGCCAAAGCGCTTCTCCATCCTGGAGGCGTCGAAGGCGACGCGTGAGCGCCGTCAGCGGGAGCGCCAGCAGCGTCAGCAGGGCCAGCAGGGCGGCAACCACTGGCGCCCGGGCAAGCCGGGTAAGGACGGCAACGGATCGTCGCAGTGGACTCCGCCGACCGGCGGCAGCCGCCCGAACTACGGCGGCCCGACGCCGCCTCCGGGCTGGACCTACCCGGGGGATGGCCAGCAAAGCCAGCAGGGCCAGCACCCGGGGATGCGCAACTACGCGCCGACCCCGGACCAGCCCGCCCAGCCGGAGCAGCCGGACAACGAGACCGCCGAGATCGGCTTCCGCCTCCCCGACAACGAGCGCCCCGACGAGTCGTACTACAACGATGATGCGGAAGGCCGCGGCGGCAGCACCGCCTACCGCCCCGCGTCCGAGGACACGACCCGCCAGCTGCCGCGGCACCGGAAAGAGGACCGCGACAGCAACAGCGACAACCACCCCACCGACCCAGAGGACCGACCCAACAATGACCAATAAGTTTGACCAGCAGCGCGCCGAAGCCGCGGTGCGCGAACTGCTCATCGCCGTGGGCGAAGACCCGGACCGCGAGGGTCTCAAGGAGACGCCCGCGCGCGTCGCCCGCGCCTACGAGGAGGTCTTCGCCGGCCTCCACACCGACCCCACCGAGGTCCTGGAGAAGACGTTCGCGGAGAACCACCAGGAGCTGGTCCTCGTACGCGACATCCCGATCTACTCCACCTGCGAGCACCACCTCGTGCCCTTCTACGGCAAGGCGCACGTGGGCTACATCCCGGGCAAGGACGGCAAGGTCACGGGCCTGTCCAAGCTCGCCCGCCTCACGGACATGTACGCAAAGCGGCCGCAGGTGCAGGAGCGGTTGACGGGGCAGGTGGCTGACGCGATCGTCGATAAGCTTGGTGCTTCCGCAGTCATCGTGGTGGTCGAATGCGAGCACCTGTGCATGGCCATGCGGGGGATCCGCAAGCCGGGCGCGGTGACCACCACCTCCGCGGTGCGCGGCGGCTTCCAGTCCAACGCGGCCTCGCGCGCCGAGGTCATGAGCCTGATAAGGAGCTAGCCATGGTCAGCGTGGCCGATCTCACTGCGCCCGGCCGCACGACGGTGATGGGCATTGTCAACGTCACCGAGGACTCGTTCTCCGACGGCGGCCGCTGGCTTGCCGCCGATGACGCGATCGCCCACGCGCATGAACTCCTGCGGCTCGGCGCAGACATCATCGACGTCGGCGCCGAATCCACCCGACCCGGCGCCACCCGCGTGCCTGCGGAGGTGGAGGCCGAGCGCGTCCGCCCCGTCATCGCGGCGCTGCACGCGGACGGGATCCGCACCTCGGTGGACACGATGCGCGCGTCGACGGCGCTCGCGGCTGCCGACGCCGGCGTGGACCTCATCAACGACGTCTCCGGCGGCCTCGCCGACACCGACATGTACCGCGTCATGGCCCAGACCCAGCTGCCGGTGTGCCTCATGCACTGGCGCGCCGACGCCTTTGTCAACGCCTCCGGGGCCGCCGACCACGGCGGGGACGTGGTGCGCGACGTCCACCAGGTGCTGGGCGAGCTGGTGGATAACGCGCTCGCCGCCGGCGTGGCGCACGACCAGATCACGCTCGACCCCGGCCTCGGCTTTGCCAAGACGGCCGCGGACAACTGGGCGCTGCTCAACGCGCTGCCCGAATTCATCGCGGGCGAGTTCCCCATCCTGGTCGGCGCGAGCCGCAAGCGTTTCCTCACCGGGGTGCGCAAGGAGCGCGGCCTGGAGCACGGCCCCGTCGACGCCGACCCCGCCACCGCCGCCGTCACCGCGCTGTCCGCGCACTACGGCGCGTGGTGCGTGCGCGTGCACGAGGTCGCGGTCTCGCGCGACGCCGTCGACGTCGCCGCCAAGTGGCGCGAGGGAGGTGCGCACCCATGGCCGATCGCATCGAACTGAAGGGCCTGCAGTGCTACGCGCACCACGGCGTGCTCCCGCACGAGACCGAGTTTGGCCAGTCCTTCACCGTGGACATCACCTGCTGGGTCGACTTCGCCGAGGCCGCGGCGGGCGACGACCTGACCAAAACGATCAACTACGCGGAGCTCGCGCAGCTCGCCTACGACGTCGCCGCGGGCACCCCGCGCCAGCTCATCGAGACCGTCGCCACCGAGATCGCCGACACCGCCATGGACCGCTTTGACGCCCTGCACGCCATCGAGGTCACCGTGCACAAGCCGCACGCGCCGATCCCGCTCGTCTTCGACGACGTCGCCGTCGTCTGCCGCCGCAACCGCAAGCACAGGAGGTAGCATGCGCGCCGTCATTTCCGCAGGCTCCAACATGGAGGACTCGCGCGCGCACCTCGCCTCGGTGGTGGACCACTTCGCCGACTCGCTCGTCGTCGCCAGCTCCCTCTACGCCACCGCCCCCTGGGGCAAGACGGACCAGCCGGACTTTCTCAACCAGAGCATGCTTATCGACGCCCCCCTCACCCCCACCCAACTCCTCCGCGAATGCCAGGCGCTCGAGGAGGCCGCCAACCGCGTCCGCGTCGAGCGCTGGGGGCCGCGCACCCTGGACGTGGACATCGTGGACATCGCCGGCTACACGTCCAACGACCCGGAGCTGACGGTGCCGCACCCGCGGGCGCACCTGCGCGCCTTCGTGCTTGCACCCTGGCTGGAGATCGACCCGGACGCTACCCTGGGCGGCGAGCGCGTCGCCGACCTGCTCGCCCGCCTGGACCCGGCGGAGCGCGACGGTGTGCGCAGACTGGAGGGCTAAGAGGATGAGCAGCGAGGGCATGCACCGCACGTCCTACGCGGCGCTGATCGGGGCGGCGGGGTTCTGCGCGGCGGCCACATTGATTCTGATGCGCCGGTGGTACGGGGCGGTGGCGTCGATAGGCGCTGCGGTGCCGTCGAGCCTCTGGGTGCTGGCGCTGGTGTGTGCGGTGCTCGTGGTGGTGGTGAAGCGGCGGCGCTCCGACGGGCGGGTCGGGCTGGACCGCTCGCAGCTCAACCCGATGATGGCCGCGAATTTTATGCTGTTTGGCAAGGCGTGCGCGTGGGCCGGCGCGGTGTGCGGCGGGGCGTACCTCGGGCCGCTGGTGTACGTGGTGCCGCGGCTGGGCACGCTCGCCGCGGCGGGGGAGGACCTGCCGGGGCTCATCGGCGGTGTGGTCGGCGGCCTGCTGCTCGCGGTGGCGGGGGTGCTGCTGGAGAAGGCGTGCGAGGTGTCGCCACCCTCGTCGGGCGAGGGCGTTAGCTAAGGTACTAATCATGACTGCCCAACCCTCTTCTAGTGACCGCGGAAACCTCTGGGTCATCGTGCCGTTCGCGCTCGCGATCGTGGGCACGGTGGTGATGCTGTTTACCAACTCGGCAAACGCGCTGAAAATCTCGCTCATCCTCGCGCTGTGGGCCGCCGCGGCCGGGCTGATCGTGATCTTCCGCATGCGCCGCGACCGCGACGAAGCGACCCGCGCGCTCAAGCAGAGCGAGGCGAACCACAAGGAAGAACTGGCGCGCCTGGAGCGGCAGCCGGCCGCCGCCGCGGGTGGCGCCGGCGCGAGCCCGGTGGACACCGAGCTGCTCCGCGAGCTGCAAGCTGAGATCAAGGCGCTGCGCTCCCAGCTGGAGGAGATGAGCGGGCAGGTCTTCGAGTACGAGCCGACCGCGGTGCGTGCGGCGGCGCGGCGCATCCAGGAACTCGAGCGCCCGGCGGAAGCGGAGGCAGCGGCTGAGCCGACTGCGCCGAGCGAGCCGGCTGAGCCCGTTGAGGCGCCCAAGTCCGAGCCCCACAAGCACGAGACCAAGGGGCCGTCGAGCTTTGACACCGCGAAGATCTCCGTGGTGCGCACCCCGGCCCCGGAGCGCGCGAACGGCTCCCACCGCCGCGGTCGCCCCAGCGGCGCGCCGAGCAGCGACGCTGTGCGCGGCAACATCGGGCAGCAGCCGCAGCGCGAGCAGCAGAACCCGCTGTCGGCGCTGATCAGCGAGCGGACCAAGACCGAAACCGCCGCACCCAAGCCGGAGCCGGAGCCCAAGCCTCAACCCCAACCGCAGCCGGAGCCGGAGGAGTACGTCGGGCGGCATGAGCAGGGCGTCGAGAAGCGTGAAAGCGATGAGCGCCGCGGAGGCCGACGCCGCCGCGATGCCGGCCGCGAGGGCTCGCTGTCCGTCTCTGAGCTGCTGGAACGCAACAAGCGCTAGTGGCGCCGACACTCTTGGCCGGCGCGATCGGCAACGCGTGCGGGCTCGCCGACGACCTCGAGCGCGCCGGGCACACCGTCCGCCCGCTCGACCTCGCGGACCCCGGGCTCATCGCGCACGTGGACCTCGTGCTCATCGACGTCGCCAGCCCCGCCGAAGTCCGCAGCATCGCCGCCCGCCTCGCCCCGTACGCGCGGCCGCGCCAAATGTTCCTGCACACGGCGCTGCTCGGCGGCGCGCAGCTGCTCGATGACGTGGAAATGGCGCGCGCGATCGTCATGTGCGCCTACCGCCTCCACGACCGCACGTGGCTCACGTCCGCGGCCGACGAGCTCGGCGAAGGCGTCGTTGCCATGCTCGTTGCGGAATCCGGCGGCACCGCCGTGCCCATCGCAGATTCGGCGCGCCCGCGCATCGCCGCCGCGCAGGAACTCCGCGCCGCGCAGCGCACCTTGCTTATCGACGCCCACCAACTCCTCACCTCCGCCATCCCCAACCTCCCGGCGCTCGGGGACGAGCCCGCGGGCGAGGGGCCGGGCCTCGACCCGGCCACGGCGGACCTGCTGCTGGGCGCGATCGATGATCCAGGCGTGCGCCGCGCGTTCGTGGACATGCAGCGCAGGGGTGCGGAACAGGCCCGCGACGCCGCCATGCAAGTGTGGGCAATGGACAAATACGAAGGGAGAAACCAATGACGTTTACACCGGGAGCAGCGACCGTCGTGCGCGACGAGGCGCTGCTGGCCACCTACGGGCGCGCGTTCCGGAAGGTGGGCAAGTCGATCGTGGTCGTGCCGCTCGGCCGCGCGGTGCACGCCGGGCACATCGAGCTGATCCGGGCGGCGAAGTCGCTGCTGGGCTCGTACGTGTTTGTCACCTTTTCGGGCGACGAGGTCCCGGAAGTCTTCGCCGAGGAAAAGGTTGACGTGGTCTTCCACGGAGAACTGGGCTGCGCCGCCAGCGTGGACACCGGGATGGCGCACCTGGAAGACGCCGAGGCGGTCGGGCGCGACGTGGCGCGGCTGCTCGCCACGCTCAACGCCACCCACGCCACGGACCTGGTGCTGGGGGAGAAGGACTTCGAGCTGCTCGTGGCGACGCAGCTGGCGGTCACGGCGCTGCGCATGGAGGTGAAGATCCACAGTGTGCCCACGGTGCGCATGCCAGACGGGCTGGCGGTGAGCCTGCGCAACGGCGACGTGCCGGAGGAGCACCGCGACGCGGCGCTCGCGCTGGCCGCGGCGTTGACGGCGGGCGCGCACGCGGCGGAGCACGGCGCGGACGTGGTCCTGGAAACCGCCCGCGGGGTGCTCGCCGCCGCCGGGGTCGAGCCCGCCTACCTTGAGCTGCGCGACCTTGCCATGCGCCCCGCCCCACCGACCGGCGACGCCCGCCTCCTCGCCGCCGTCGATCTGGGCGGCGTGCACCTGATTGATAACGTCGGCGTGCCGCTGGGCGTCGGGTTTAAAAACATCGAGGCATAGCGGGCGCTACACTCTTGGGCATGTCTGTGTCCAACATCGCTGCACTGCTGAACCAGCGCTTCGGCTTCACCTTCGACCAGGAGCAGGTCCTGGAAACGGGCCGCACCGCCGATTCCACCCTGTACACCGCGTCCAACGAGAGCGGCCAGGCCGTGGAGGTCGAGCTGTTTGCCGCCACGCCGGGGCCCGACGCAGCCGATGTGGTCGGCGCGCTCAACACCGCGCTCGCGGAGGCGTCGCACCCGGGCGTGTTCCAGCCGCGCGGCGCCGGACTGACCGACGGCGGACACCTGTTCGTGCTGCGCGAGGCCCCGACCGGCACACCCCTGCGCCAGCTGTTGGGCGAGAAGCAGGCCGTCGGCTCCGCCTTCACCAAGACTGAGGCCCGCGACCTGCTCCAGCCGGTCGCCGAGGCCATCGACGCCTACAACCGCGAGGGCCACGCCGACTTTGTCGCCCGCTCGATTACACCGGACCACCTGCTGGTCCAGCCCGCCTGGTCGTCCACGCCCGTGAAGATGGCGCTCGTGGGCCCTGCGCCCTCGCTTAGTGACGCCACCGGGTCCGCCGAGCGCAACCGCGCCGATTTCCGCGACCTCGTCGCCGAGCTCACCGGCGCCCCCGTGGACGCCGAGCTGGCCGGCGAGTCCGGCTCCTGCGCCGGCTACCTCCTCGCCCTGGCAGGCGGCGCCGCCTCCGCGGTCGAGGACCAGGGCCCGCTGACCTCCGTGGCGCCGCGCCCGCAGGACGGTTACCGCAAGCCCCCGGAGCCGTACGCCTACGGCCCCACCGGCGAGTACAAGCGCCCCGCCGTGGTGAAGAGCAAGATGAACCCGTGGCCCTGGATCATCGCGGTGCTCGTGCTCCTGCTCATCGCGCTCGGCGCGTTCTGGTGGTGGTGGGACAACAGCCGCGGCGCGCAGTGGGAGGGCGCCGACGCGGAGATCGCCGAGGCGTACCCGCAGCTGGTGTCCGGCAGCTCGGGCCAGAAGGGCTGGGAGGACCTGCAGTGCGAGTCCGCCACCCCGGAGCAGGGCCAGGAGGGCAAGATCCGCTGCGCCAACCAGGACCTGGGCGTGTCCGTGTCCAAGTACGTGTCGCAGGACGCGCGCGACGAGGTCGTGCCGGGCCGCGACGAGGCCGTCATCCTGGGCAGCGGCGAGTGCATGATCGACTCCTACGAGGTCCCGGACGCCTACCCGCCGGCCTTCGTGATGGTGCCGGAGAACAAGGAGCAGTTCATGGTGGTCATCAACGGCCACGAGGCCGAGGAGAAGCGACTCGCGCTGCCGATGTGCGAGTAGCGCCACCGCCCGCCGTGGCATACAGTAGGCGGGCTCAGCATTGCCTGGAGCACAGGGGAGCGCGGATCAGCGAGCTGCCCGCGTGCTCCTTCTTTTGTCGCACAGAAAGGTGACTCCGCGCGTGACCGCCCGTACCGCTTCCGCCGCACCCAACCCGGCGGTCCTGCTTGGCATCCTCGTGTTCTCGGCGATGATGATGATCTTCAACGAGACGACGGTCTCGGTGGCCCTGCCGGCGATCATGCAGGAGTTCGCGGTCAGCGCGGACGTGGCGCAGTGGCTGCTCACCGGCTTTATGCTCACGATGGCCGTGGTGATCCCTACCACCGGCTTCCTCATCGAGCGGCTTACAACCCGCACCCTGTACTTCGCCGCGATGGGCCTGTTCATCGGCGGCAGCGTGCTCGCGGCGCTCTCGCCTGCCTTCGTCGTCCTGATCCTCGCCCGCATCGTCCAGGCCGCGGGCACGGCGGTGATGATCCCGCTGCTGTTCACGGTCACGCTCAACGTGATTTCGCCGCAGCGCCGCGGCACGGTGATGGGGCTCAATGCCGTGGTGATCTCGGTCGCCCCGGCGCTCGGCCCGGCGCTGGCCGGCGCGGTGCTGAACGCGTACACGTGGCACCACATCTTCTGGGTGATGGTGCCGGTGCCCGTGCTGCTCGTCGTCTGCGCGTTCTTTTTCATGCGCAATGTCGGCGAGACCCGCTCGACGCCGCTCGACCTGCCCTCGGTCGGGCTGTCGGTGCTGGCGTTCGGCGGCCTGGTCTACGGCTTATCGACGTTCACGCAGCTCCTCACCGGCGAGTCCGTCGCCCCGGCGATCGCGCTGGCGGTGGGTATCGCGTTCACCGTCGTGTTCGTGCGCCGCCAGCGTCGCCTTGCCGCCCGCCACCGCGCGCTGCTGGACTTCGGGGCGTTCCGCTACCGCGACTTCACCTGCTCCATCATCGCCGTCGTCTTCATCTTCGGCGCGTTCCTGGGCACCGTGAACTTGCTGCCCATCTACATGCAGGGCGCGCTCGGGCTGTCCACGCTGCTCACCGGCCTGCTCCTGCTGCCGGGCGGCGTGGCGCAGGGGATCGCCTCGCCGATCGCGGGGCGGATCTACGACGCCGTGGGGACCCGCTCGCTGGCCGTCCCCGGCGCGATCCTCATGGGGGTCTCGCAGGCCGCGCTGTGGCTGCTGCTTGGCGAGGACACTCCGGCGTGGGTGATCGTGGTCTCGCTGATCGCGGTGAACGTGGCGATGGCGATGGTGATGACGCCGCTGCTCACCGCGTCGCTGTCCGCCCTGCCGAACGCGCTGTACTCGCACGGCTCCGCGATCCTCAACACGCTGCAGCAACTCGGCGGCGCGGCCGGCACCGCGGTGCTCATCGGCGTGATGTCGCTGCGTGTGGCGGCGGGCGCGACGCAGGCGGAGGGGTCTGCGTCGGCGTTCGTGGCGGGGGTGGTGGCGTCGATAATCGCCCTGGCCGCGGTGAGTCTTGTGGGCGGGCGGCGCGGTACCGTGACCGTGGAGTCGAGTGAGCCTCGCTGACCGACTACGATGGCTGAACGTGAATACGCCAGAACTTTCAGAGCAGCAGCAGATCCGCCGGGACAAGAGGCAGAAGCTTCTCGACGCCGGCCAGGACGCCTACCCAGTCAGCGTCGAGCGGACCACCTCCCTACAGGACCTGCGGGCGAAGTACCAGGCCGTGCCCGAGGGGGAGGGCGACGGCGCGACCAAGCTGGAGCCGGGGCAGGAGACCCAGGACGTGGTGGCCGTCGCGGGCCGCATCATGTTCCAGCGCAACACGGGCAAGCTCTGCTTCGCCACCCTGCAGGAGGGCAACGGCACGCAGCTGCAGGTCATGCTCTCGCTCGCGGAGGTCGGCGAGGACGCGCTGGCCGCGTGGAAGTCGGACACTGATCTCGGCGACATCGTGTCCGTGAAGGGCCGGGTCATCGCTTCTCGACGCGGCGAGCTCTCCGTCCAGGCGCAGTCCTGGCAGATGGCGTCGAAGGCGCTGCGTCCGCTGCCCGTCGCGTTTGCGGACATGAACGAGGAGCAGCGCGTCCGCCAGCGCTACACCGACCTGATCATGCGCGAGGACGCCCGCACGAACGCGATGACGCGCATCCGCACCATCGCCGCGGTGCGCAAGTACCTCACGGGCGAGGACTTCGTGGAGATTGAGACGCCGATGCTGCAGACGCTGCACGGCGGCGCCGCTGCCCGCCCGTTTGTGACCCACTCGAACGCGCTGGACATCGACCTGTACCTGCGCATCGCGCCGGAGCTGTACCTCAAGCGCGCCGTCGTCGGCGGCATCGACCGCGTCTTTGAGATCAACCGGAACTTCCGCAACGAGGGCGTGGACAAGTCGCACTCGCCGGAGTTCACCATGCTGGAGACCTACCAGGCGTGGGGCACCTACCACGACGGCGCCGAAATGATGAAGGGCCTGGTGCAGTTCTGCGCCCGCGAGGTCTTCGGCTCCGAGCAGGTCACGCTTGCCGACGGCACCGAGTACGACTTCTCCGGCGAGTGGAAAGTCCTGGAGATGTACCCGAGCCTCAACGAGGCCCTCGCCCGCAAATTCCCGGGCCAGCCCGAGGTGACCATCGAGTCGAGTGTGGAGGAGCTCACCGCCATCGCCGACACCATCGGCCTCAAGGTGCCGGAGGGCGCCGGCTGGGGCCACGGCAAGCTGGTCGAGGAGATCTGGGAGGAGCTGTGCGGCGACCAGCTCTACGAGCCGACGTTTGTGACCAACTTCCCGGTCGAGACCTCGCCGCTGACGCGCGACCACCGCGATAAGCCCGGCGTGACCGAGAAGTGGGACCTCTACGTGCGCGGATTCGAGCTGGCCACCGGCTACTCCGAGCTCGTCGACCCGGTGATCCAGCGCGCTCGCTTCGAGGACCAGGCGCGCCTGGCCGCCAACGGCGACGACGAGGCCATGGTGCTTGATGAGGACTTCCTCGCCGCCATGGAGCAAGGCATGCCGCCGACAGCCGGCTGCGGCATGGGCGTGGACCGCCTGCTCATGGCCCTGACCGGCCTGGGCATCCGTGAGACCGTCCTGTTCCCGATGGTCAAGCCGGAGGCGTAGGTGGTCGCAGGCGCGGGCGTTCCCGCGCACGGCGCGCACACGGCGCTGCTGCCGCGGCGCGTGCCGGCGTGGCTGCTCTGGTCCGCCGCGATCATCGGCCTGCTGCGCGCCGCGATCATCCTGCCGCTGCTTCGCGAAGGCCTCGACTTCGTCCCCATCTGGGACGCCGTCCAGCGCTACACGCACGGCGTCCCGGTCTACAACGAGGACTACTCCACGTCCGACCCCCACTACCTGTACGGGCCGGGGGCGAACGTTGTCCTGGCACCGCTGGCGGTGTTCGGCTCGTTCGATGTGGCCCGGTGGGCGATGGTGGGGGCGAGTGTGGCGTCGATAAGCATTGCCCTCTGGTGGACCGCCAAGATGGTCGCGCCGGAGATGGCGCGCCCGCTCACGCTCGCGGCGATCGGCATCGCGTTCAACGTACCGGAGCCGGTGGAATCCACGATCTACCTCACGAATATCAACGGGTTCCTGCTGCTGGTCATGGTGGCGTTCGTGCACGCGTGCCTGCGCGACTACCGCGGGTCGAGGGTTGTCGCCATGCTCCTGCTCGCGTACGCGGTGACGATCAAGCCGCAGTTCATCGTGCTCATCGCCGTGCCGTTCCTGCTGGGGCAGTGGTGGGTGCTCGTCGGCGCGGGCGCGGTCTACGCGGCGCTGTTTGGCATCGGCTGGGCCACCACTGCGGAGCCGGGCTGGTACACCGAGCGGCTCGTGCCCTACCTGGCGGAGACGCGGCAGTACGACAACGGCGCGATCGGCGCGCTCGGGCTCAGCGGCGCGGGCACGGTCGCGGTGAGCATCGTCGTGCTCATCGGCGTGTTCGGCGCGGTGGCGGTGCTGTTCCCGCAGCGGCGCGAGCTTGGCGTGGTGTGGGCGTTTTGCACGATCGGCGTGCTGTTCTGCGGCGTGTTCCTGGTCGGCGGCCTGCTGCAGGGCTACTACGCGGTGTGGTTGATCCCGCTGGCCATGACGGCGGTGGACCTGCGCTCCCCGGTGCGCAGTTGGGCGGCCGGCGTGGCGCTGGTGTGCACGATGGGCGTGATCGCGCTGCCCGGGGTGCCCAGTTTGCTCTCTACCCTCGGATGGAGTGCCCTGCCCTTTGCTATTGCGGTGGCGGCGGGCCTAAGATTGAGGCCAACAACAGGGTTGTTACCCGCGTGAGTTCGCGGGGCAAGACCTGGGGCGTTTTGGCGTCCCAGGTCTTTTTGTTTGCCTGAAGCGAAAAAGGAGCATACCGATGGCATCCACGAAGGTCGGCCGCCAGGAGCTGGCTGCCGACATCCTCGCCGGTATCGGCGGGCCGGACAATATTGTGAGCATGACGCACTGCGCGACGCGTTTGCGCCTCGAGCTTGTCGACGCCACCAAGGCCGACAAGGAACGCCTCGAAGCCAACCCCAAGGTGATGGGTGCTGTGCCGCAGGGCGGGAGCCGCTACCAGGTCATCATCGGCGGTGACGTGGCGAATGTGTACAACGACATCAATAACCTGCCGGAGATGGCGGGGCGCGGCGCCGTGTCCAACGACGACTTGAAGAAGCAGCAGCGCGACAAGGCCAAGGGCCGGCTGCCGTGGCTGGATACGTTCTTTGAGTACCTGTCGGACTCGTTCCGTCCGATTCTGGGCGTGTTGCTTGGTGCGTCGCTGATCATCGCGTTTGCCGCGGTGCTCGACGCGTTCCACCTCGTGGACTTCCGCGCGGAGTTGAAGACCCCGGGCTGGCAGTTCGTCGACGCGATGTGGAACTCCGTGTTCTACTTCCTGCCCGTGGCGGTGGCCTACAACGCCGGCAAGAAGCTCAACATTGACCCGTGGGTGCCCGCTGCGATCATGCTGGCGCTGTTCACCCCGAACTACATCACGCTTGCCGAGCACCCCGAGGCGCGCGTGGTCGAACTGTTCGGCGAGCCGACCGATGTGATCGACGTCTTCGGCCTACCGATGATTCACAACGGCTACGAAGGCAACGTCTTCGTGCCGCTCATCATGGCCGCGGTCGCCGCGGCGCTGTACAAGGGTTTCCAGAAGATCATCCCGTCCGCGGTGCACATGGTCTTCGTGCCGTTCCTCACCCTGCTGGTGATGATCCCGGTCACCGCCTTCCTCATCGGCCCCTTCGGCTACCTGCTCGGCGCCTGGATTGGCACCGGCCTGGCGTGGATGAACGGCAACGCCCCGTTCGTCTTCGCGCTGCTCATCCCGATGCTGTACCCGTTCCTGGTGCCGCTTGGCCTGCACTGGCCGCTCAACGCCCTGATGCTGGTGAACATTGACACCCTCGGCTACGACTTCATCCAGGGCCCAATGGGTGCGTGGAACTTCGCCTGCTTCGGTGCCACCGCCGCGGTGCTGGCCATTTCGCTTCGCGACCGCGACCCGCTCATGCGCCAGACCGCCGGCTCCGCCCTGGCCGCTGGCCTGCTCGGCGGCATCTCCGAGCCGTCGCTCTACGGCATCCACCTGCGCTTCAAGAAGATCTACCCGCGTATGCTCGTCGGCTGCTTCGCCGGTGGCCTGACCATCGCGATCCTGGGCACCCCGTTCGGCGGCGTGAAGACGAACGCCTTCGTATTCACCTCCATCCCGACCGTGTTCGTGTTCGACCCGATGTGGGTCTACCTCGTGGCGATTGCCGTCGCGTTCTTCACGGCTTTCTTCGTCATCCTCATCACCGACTACCGCACCCCGGAGGAGAAGGCGGAGGCGCTCGCCCGCGCCGCCGCGGCGCGTGACGGCGTGGAGACCGAGGCTGCCGACCCCGCCGACCCGGCTCCCGCAACCGCCGCAGCACCCGCTGCTGCCGCTGAGTCCGCTGAGCCCGCCGTGGCGACCAAGGAGGTGCTCGCGCCGATCGCCGGCGCGGTCGTCCCGATGGACAAGCTCGGCGACGCCGCCTTCGCCTCCGGCGCGCTCGGCCACGCGGTCGGCATCGAGCCGCAGGACGACAACGTCACCGTCGCCGCCCCGGTGTCCGGCAAGGTTATTTCCGTGGCCAAGACGGGCCACGCCTACGGCATCAAGACCGCCGATGGCGTGGAGATCCTGGTGCACATTGGCATTGACACCGTTAAGCTCGGCGGCGAGGGCTTCACGCCGGTCGCTGAGAAGAAGCAGCAGATCAAGGCCGGCGAGCCGCTGGCGGAGGTGGACTTCGCGTCCATCAAGGCCGCCGGTGTCGACCCGACCGTGATCACCACGGTGGTCAACTCCAAGACGCTCACCGGTGTTGATGACCTGGCCACCAACACCGTCACCGAGGGGCAGCCCGTCCTCGGCGTGACCAAGTAAGGCCCACTCAGCCACAGCGCGCCCGCAGCGGAAGATCCCGCGGCGGGCGCGTTACGCTTAGGGCATGCAAGTCCTGCGCGTGTTTAACAACAACGTCGTGCTCGCCCGCCGCGGCGACGAGCCGGTGGTGGTCACCGGCCGCGGCGTTGGCTTCAAGACCAAGCAGGGCGACGCGCTCGACGAGTCCAAGGTACAGCGCATCTTCGTGCCTATCGACGGCCGCGACCCCGACCACGCAGGCGAAATGATCGCAGGGCTACCGGCCCGGGCGGTCGACAATGCCGCGGCCGCGCTCGAAGAGATCGGCGTGAACCCCCGGCTGACCCTGGTGACCGCCATCGCGGACCACATCGGCGGCGCCGCCGAGCGGGCGAAGGCGGGCACCACCGTGGAGTACCCGCTGCGCGCCGAGGTCACGCACCTCTACCCTGAGGAGGCGGCGCAGGGGGAGCGGCTGCTCGCCGCGATCAACCGGCGGCTCGACGCGCCGCTCCCGCCCGAGGAGGCGACGGCGCTGACCCTCCACCTGGTCAACGCGGGGTTCAACACTGGCAACTTGGCGCAGACGTACCGCATGACGGGCGTGATCCAGCAGATGCTGGACGTGATTGGGGCTGAATGGGGTGAGGGGGTGGACGTGGCGTCGATAAGCACTGCCCGCTTCATCACGCATGCGAGGTACCTCTTCGTGCGGCTGGAGCGCGGGGCGCAGCTGGACCACGGGAATTCGCCGCTGACGCGCGAGCTGCTGCGCGCGTACCCCGCCGAGATGGAGGTAGCGCGGAAGGTCGCGCAGGTGGTTGAGCTGCGGTTCGGGCGCGAGCTGACTGACGACGAAGTCGCGTACCTGGGGCTTCACGTCGCCAGGCTGCAGGAGGCGCAGGCGGACGAGTAGTGTCGGGGGCGGACTAGCGAAAGGAATGACCATGACCAACCGCACTGTTCTCTACGGAATCGGAGTGTCCGCCGGCACCGCATCCGGCCCGCTTGCAGTTGTGAGGCCCGCCGTCGGCGTGGACGACAACGAGCCGGCCGCCGTCGAGGGCGACAGCGAGCGCGTCAAGGCGGCGCTGCAGGAGGTGGCGGAGTCCCTGAAGCAGCGCGCCGAGCATGCGAACTCCGCGACGTCGAAGCAGGTGCTGGAGGCGACCGCGACGCTGGCGACGGACCGTGGGCTGATCCGCGGCATCGAGAAGGAGCTGAAGAAGGGCACCGGCGTCACGCACGCGATCCACGACGCCGTCGAGGTCTACGCCGGGAAGCTGCGCAAGCTCGGCGGCTACATGGCGGAGCGCGTGACCGACCTGTACGACATCCGCGACCGCGCCACCGCGCGCGTGCGCGGCCTGCCGGAGCCGGGCGTGCCGGACTTCGCCGAGCCGTCGATCCTCGTCGCCCACGACCTCGCGCCCGCCGAGACCGCGACGCTCGACCCGGAGCGCGTGCTGGGCATCGTCACCGAGGGTGGCGGCGCGACCTCGCACACCGCGATCCTGGCCGCGCAGCTGGGCATCCCGGCGGCGGTGCAGGTGAAGGGCATTCTTGGGGCGATTGACGACGCCACACCGCTCGCCATCGACGGCGGCGTCGGCGAAGTCATCGTCGCCCCGTCCGACTCCGACGTGAACGAGCTGGAGGAGCGCTCCCGCCGCCGTGCAGAGGCGCTGGCCGGCTCGTCCGGCGAGGGCGCGACCCGCGACGGCTACAAGGTGAAGCTGCTGGCCAACATCGGTACCGCGGAGGACGCGGAGAAGGCCTCCAAGTTCGACCTGGAAGGCTCCGGCCTGTTCCGCACCGAGTTCTTGTTCCTGGACCGCGACTCCGCGCCGACCGTGGACGAGCAGACCGAGACCTACACCCGGGTGCTGCGTGCCTTTGGCAAGCGCCGCGTGGTCGTGCGCACCCTGGACGCGGGCGCTGACAAGCCGCTGAGCTTTGCCGACCTCGGCGAGGAAGAGAACCCGGCGCTGGGCCGCCGCGGGCTGCGCCTGTCCATGGTCCGCGAGGACCTGCTCAACGACCAGCTGCAGGCGCTGGCCAACGCGCACGCCAATGTGCCGGAGGCCGAGCTGTGGGTCATGGCGCCGATGGTCGCCACGGTGGAGGAGACCCAGTGGTTCTGCGACAAGGCCCGCGGTTACGGGCTGCCCAAGGTGGGCATCATGGTGGAGACCCCGGCGGCGGCGATCCGCGCCGGGCACGTGCTGAGCATTGCTGACTTCGCCTCGATTGGCACCAACGACCTGTCCCAGTACACGATGGCCGCCGACCGCATGCAGGGTGAGCTTGCGGAGCTGCTCAGCCCGTGGCAGCCGCCGGTGCTGAACATGATCAAGGCGACCGGCATGGGCGGCTACGCCACCGGCAAAACGGTCGGCGTGTGCGGCGAGGCCGGCGGCGACCCGCTCATGGCGCTCGTGCTGGTCGGCCTGGGCATCACCTCGCTGTCCATGGCCCCGACGAAGGTGAACGCGGTGCGCGCCGCGCTGCGCCTGCACGACATGGACACCTGCCGCCAGATGGCCAACTACGCCGTCGACGCCCCGACCGCGAAGGAAGCGCGCGAGAACGTGCTGAAGATCGCGGATCCGGTGCTCCGCGACCTGCTGTAACGCCTTTTGGGCATGCTTGCCCGCGCGCCGGGGTTGCTGGCGCGCGGGCTTTTGCGTTGGGGGGGAGTTAGTCGGGCGGTGTGCGGCTGGGCGCGCGGGCGGTGTGGTCGGTGCCGGTGGGGGTGGCGTTTCCGTATGGCGAGACGTAATAGATCTGTCCGTCCCGCCGTTCGGTGTGGCCCCGGGCGCCGGTCGCGGCTTGCGAGTTGTGGTACTGGCACAACCAACCAAGGTTGGCGGGCGTGGTCTCGCCGCCGTGGCGGTGTTCGCTCATGTGGTGCGCCTGGCAGCGTGTGGCTGGTACGGTGCAGTCTTTCCAGGTGCACGTGGTGGCGTCGGCAAGCATGATCTCGCGGTGTTTCGCCGAGGCGAAGCGCGCGTTGTAGGCGTTGACCGGCCCGTCCATCGCGCCGACGAGGATGATGCTGCCGAGCCCTTCGAGTTGCATGCGCACGAATTCTTCCCCGGTGGTGATCACCCCGTTGACGAAGTGGACCTCAACGTCGTCACCCGTGCCGGCGATGATGCGCTGGTAGTCGCCGAGGTCCAGGTTGGCGGTAACGCGTACGAGGTAGTCGGCTTTGGGACAGTCGTTTGCCAACCAGCCGGTGATGTTGTTGTTCGCCGCGTCGTAGACGCCTTGGATGGCCAGGGCGGGCCCGGTGATGCGCAGAGTGGCCATGCCGTCGCCGTGGTGGGTCACGCGGGCTTTTTCGGTACGCGGGGGTGCCGGTTGGAGTTCGGCTTTCAGTTCGTTGGCAACGCGGGTGATGTGGGTCAGGTCGCCGGGGGTGTTGCACAGGGTGTCGATGTAGGTCCAGCGGGCGGTGGTGTCGGTGATGGTGCGGGCGCTGCGGGCGATGTAGGCGAGGGTGTCCAGGCGGTGCTGGTTGGTTGCGGCGCCGGTGTGGGCGCGGCGTTGGTAGGCGGTGTGGCTGGTTGTGCCGCACAGTACGGTTGCGGCGGTGTGGAGTTGGCGGGCGCGGTCGCGTGGCAGGCCGAGTCCGGTGAGGTCCTCGTGGGTCATGCCAGCGGCCGCCGCGACAAGTTGCATGCCGCGGCGGTCGATGGATACGAGGTCTGCCAGTGCGTTCATGGCAGCCACGTTACCGGCTCTGAGCTGGGGAAACAATGGGTTGTGAGGATTCACCCATTTTCGGCCCGGGAGGGAACCGCGGGCCGGTTTGGTGCGTCTAAATAGGGTTGGGGGGTTTGCGTGTTCGCCAGTGGCGAACACGGGATGGATTGGGGCTGTGGCGCGTTAGAGTAGGTGAAAACTCACGACAAGAAGGGGCACACCATGTTCGAGAGGTTTACGGACCGAGCACGGCGCGTGATCGTGCTGGCGCAGGAAGAAGCGCGCGAGCTCAACCACAATTACATGGGCACGGAGCACATCCTGCTCGGCCTGATTAAGGAAGGCGAGGGCGTCGCCGCGAAGGCGCTCGAGCAAATGGGCATCAATCTCGACGACGTGCGCCGCGAGGTCATCGAGATTATCGGCCACGGCTCGCAACCCGTCTCCGGGCACATCCCGTTTACGCCGCGCGCGAAGAAGGTGCTCGAGCTGTCGCTGCGAGAGGGCCTCCAGATGGGCCACAAGTACATCGGCACCGAGTTCCTGCTGCTCGGCTTGATCCGCGAGGGCGATGGCGTCGCCGCGCAGGTCTTGACCAAGCTCGGGGCAGACTTGCCGACGGTGCGCCAAACCGTCATCCAGCTGCTCTCCGGCTACGAGGGCGACAACCAGAACCCCGAGGTGCCGCAGGCGGGCCCCGGCCCGGTCGCATCCGGCCCCGGCCCGCGCGGCGGCAACCAGCAGGGCGAGCGCTCCAACTCGCTGGTGCTGGACCAGTTCGGCCGCAACCTCACCGCGGCCGCCAAGGAAGGCAAGCTGGACCCGGTCGTTGGCCGCGACAAGGAGATCGAGCGCATCATGCAGGTGCTCTCCCGCCGCACCAAGAACAACCCGGTGCTCATCGGCGAGCCCGGCGTGGGTAAGACCGCCGTGGTCGAGGGCCTGGCGCTCGACATCGCCAACGGCAAGGTCCCGGAGACACTGAAGGACAAGCAGGTCTACTCGCTCGACCTCGGCTCGCTGGTGGCGGGTTCGCGCTACCGCGGTGACTTCGAGGAGCGCCTGAAGAAAGTGCTCAAGGAGATCAACCAGCGCGGCGACATCATCCTGTTCATCGACGA
This sequence comes from Corynebacterium gottingense, assembly GCF_002285125.1. Lineage (NCBI taxonomy): Bacteria > Bacillati > Actinomycetota > Actinomycetes > Mycobacteriales > Corynebacteriaceae > Corynebacterium > Corynebacterium gottingense. The sequence goes on along the minus strand of NZ_NSGN01000009.1, from coordinate 79,920 downwards.
GATCCACACGCTCGTCGGCGCCGGTGCCGCCGAGGGCGCGATCGACGCGGCGTCGCTGCTCAAGCCGAAGCTGGCGCGCGGCGAGCTGCAGACCATCGGCGCGACCACGCTCGACGAATACCGCAAGCACATTGAGAAGGACGCGGCGCTCGAGCGTCGCTTCCAGCCCGTGCAGGTGGACGAGCCGAGCCTCGAGGACACCGTGAAGATCCTCAAGGGCCTGCGCGACCGCTACGAGGCGCACCACCGCGTGTCCTACACCGACGACGCGCTCAAGGCCGCCGCGAACCTGTCGGATCGCTACATCAACGACCGCTTCCTGCCGGACAAAGCCGTCGACCTGCTCGACGAGGCCGGCGCCCGCATGCGCATCAAGCGCATGACCGCGCCCGAGGAGCTGCGCGAGGTGGACGACCGCATCGCGGAGGTCCGCAAGCAGAAGGAAGCGGCGATCGACGCCCAGGACTTTGAGAAGGCCGCCGGCCTGCGCGACACCGAGCGCAAGCTGGGCGAGGAGCGCGCGGAGAAGGAAAAGAAGTGGCGCTCCGACGACCTGGAGGACATCGCCGAGGTGGGCGAGGACCAGATCGCGGACGTGCTCGCGCACTGGACCGGCATCCCCGTGTTCAAGCTCACCGAGTCCGAGTCCTCGCGCCTGCTGCACATGGAGAACGAGCTGCACAAGCGCATCATCGGCCAGGACGAGGCGGTCAAGGCCGTCTCGCGCTCCATCCGCCGCACCCGCGCGGGCCTGAAGGACCCGAAGCGCCCGTCCGGTTCGTTCATCTTCGCCGGCCCGTCCGGTGTGGGTAAGACGGAGCTGTCGAAGGCGCTGGCCGAGTTCCTCTTCGGCGACGACGACTCGCTGATCCAGGTGGACATGGGCGAGTTCCACGACCGTTTCACCGCGTCGCGCCTGTTCGGTGCGCCTCCGGGATACGTCGGTTACGAGGAGGGTGGCCAGCTCACGGAGAAGGTGCGTCGCAAGCCGTTTAGCGTCGTGCTGTTCGACGAGATCGAGAAGGCGCACAAGGAGATCTACAACACGCTCCTGCAGGTGCTCGAGGAGGGCCACGTCACCGACGGCCAGGGCCGCGTGGTGGACTTCAAGAACACCGTGCTCATCTTCACGTCCAACCTTGGCACCGGCGACATCTCGAAGCCGGTCGGCCTCGGCTTCACCGGCAACACCGCCACCGATGCCGACGCGCAGTACGACCGCATGAAGCACAAGGTCAACGACGAGCTGAAGAAGCACTTCCGCCCCGAGTTCCTCAACCGCATCGACGAGATCGTGGTCTTCCGCCAGCTGTCGCAGGAGGAGATCGTGCAGATGGTCGACCTGCTCATCAGCCGCGTCGACCTCAACCTCGCTGCGCAGGACATGGGCATCGAGCTTACCGACGCTGCGAAGAACCTCCTGGCCAAGCGCGGTTTCGACCCCGTCTTGGGCGCCCGTCCGCTGCGCCGCACCATTCAGCGCGAGGTCGAGGACGTGCTGTCCGAGAAGATCCTGTTCGGCGAGATCGGTGCCGGCGAGATCATCACCGTCGACGTCGACGGCGACGTCGAAGGCGACGAGAAGAACGCGAAGTTCACCTTCACGCCGCGTCCGCGCCCGCTGCCGGCGGAGACCTTCGACGGCACCGAGACTGCCGAGACTGCCGAGGGCGAGCCTGCCGACGAGGTCCGCGAGATCGACCCGTCCCGCGAGCAGCCGGAGTCCGAGGCGTCGCGCTTCCCCGATGAGTCGGGCGAGCACGGCACCGAGGGCACCGACGGCAGCTCCGACGGCCGCGGCCCCGAGCCGGTCTAAGCCGGGCTAAGCCAGTCCGCGCAGGCTCGGCGCCAGCACGGAGCCGACGCCCGCAAGGACCGCGAGCACCGCCAAAATCGACGTCACCGCAACGCGGGTGGCGTCGATTTTTTTCGGCGGCATGTAGTCGGCGAGCCACGCCAGGGCGTCGCCGGCGTTGAGCACGATCGGGGCGGCGTGGCCCGCGACCGGAATGTTGGAGATGGGGTAGGAGCTCAATCGGGTGAGGGCGTCGGCGTCGTCGAAAGGCGCGAGCGAGCTGCCGGAGGACAGCGGCGCCGTCTTCGTGCCGGGGACCGACAGGAGGCGGTACTCCACGTCGGAGCCGAGCGCCTTGTAGTCGCGCGCCAGCTGCGTGGCTTGCGGCTCGGGCACGAGGTCGTCGTCCGGGTTGGTCATCACCATGATCGGCGCGCTGACGGGGACGGTACCGAGTTTGTTGTGGTTGAGAGTGCGGATGAAGCGGTCGTCGGTGAGCACGAGCTCGGTGAGCGTCTCGCCGTCCTCGAACAGGTCGCCGTGGGGGATCGGCGGGTCGGTGATGCAGGACTTCTCCAGCGCGGCGAACCAGCGGCGGCCCTCGTCGGTGAGGTGCTCCTCGAGCGCCTCGCGGAAGTCGGGGTAGGTCGACGCGTAGCTGATCGTGGAGTAGCCCACGACGGTTTCGAGCATCCCGGTGCTGCCCTGCTCCATCACGGCCAGCGGGTCGGCGGGTGGCGCGCCGGCGAAGGTGGCGCGCACGTCGAGCTCGGGCGCGTAGCCGGCGACCAGTTCGGCGGCTGCGGCGGAGGCGCCCCCGCCCTGGGAGTAGCCCCAAAACGCGATGGCTTCGTCGTCGTGGGCGGTGGCGCGGGCGGCGTCGATAAGCGCGTGGCCCTGCTCGATTCGGTTGAGGTACGTGTGGGTGCCGGGGGTGCCGAGGCCGATGTAGTCGGTGACCACGACGCGGTAGCCGGCGTCGATGAGCGTGCCCACGATGGGCGCCTCGTAGTTGATGCCGATCGAGCCGTCCTTGATGGACGAGAGCATCGCCTCGCCCGCCGACGGCGCGCAGTGGTCCGCCATGCCGCGCGTGCCGGGGGCGACGGCGATGAGGCCGCGGGCGTTGGGCGTGTCGTAGAGCGCGCCGGAGACTTCGACGGTCTCGCCGGCCTCGTTCTGGGTGGTGTAGCGGATGCGCTGGCCGTCGCTGGCCGGCACGTCGGCGGTGCTCAGGAGTGTGCCGGGCGGTTCGCTTATCGACGCCCCCGCCACCGGACTCCCCGCGCACACCAGCGCCACGGCCGCGGTCGGAACGATGAATGTAGTGGTCTTCACCAGGCTGATGCTAGGCCAACATGAGCAGGCTGGCAGCCATTAACCCCATTCCGCCCATCATCCAGTAGACGGACGTGTGGTGGTGGCCGGTCTGGATCGCGCTGGGCATCAGCTTGTCGATGCTAATGAACACCATGATCCCCGCCACGGCGGCGTACGACAGCCCCATTGTCTGTGGGCCCATGAACGGGGCGATGAGCGCGAAGCCGACGAGCGCGCCGAGCGGCTCCGCCAGGCCGGACAGGGTGGCCCAGCCGGCGGCGCGCCACCGGTTGCCGGTCCCGCGCGACAGGGGCACGGCAACGGCGACGCCCTCCGGGATGTTGTGCAGCGCGATGGCGATGGCGATCGGGACGGCGAGAACGGGGTCGGTGTAGGCGGCCATGAAGGTGGCGAAGCCCTCGGGGAAGTTGTGCAGCGCGATGGCGATGGCGGTGAGCACGCCCGCGCGGCGCAGCGCGCCGGTCGCGCCCGACGTCTCCGGCTCGTGCGGGTTGATGTCGTCCGGGACGAGCCGGTCGATCACGGCGATGAGGGCCACGCCCGCGAAGAACGCCGCGATCGCGGTCCAGCCGCTGCGCAGCGAGTCCATCGCCTCCGGCAGCAGCTCCACGAGCGAGATGTAGACCATGACGCCCGCGGAGAACCCGAGCGAGCCTGCGAGGAAGCGGTCGCCGATGTCGCCTTTCAGCGCGACGATGACGCCGCCGAGGCCCGTGGACAGGCCGGCGAGCATCGAGATGGCAAAGGCGGTTGCGAACATGGCTCGAATATAGCGCTACCGCGGCAGGCGGAAGCGACCGTCCTCGTCCTGCACCGCGAGCCCGTCGTCGAGCAGCGAGAAGAGGGCGCGGTGGGTTTGCGCGGGGTGGTGCCACGTGGCGTCGATAAGCGATTGCTCCACGGGCTCGGTCGATTCGCGCAGCAGGCGCATGATTTTGCCGCGCACCTGGCGGTCGGTGCCCGCGAACTTCTGCGAGCGCGGCTTCTCCGCGGCCGGCGGCTTCCCGGCGGCGAGCCACGCGCAGTCGACGACCGGGCATTCGCCGCAGCGCGGGTCGCGGGCGGTGCACACGAGCGCCCCGAGCTCCATGAGCGCGACCGACAGCCGCGGCCCGTGCGGGATCTCGGTGAGCTCGCGCTTCGACGGCTTCGCGGTCGCCTCGCCGCGCACCGCCCGCGCGTGCACGCGCCGCACGTTGGTGTCCACCACCGGCACGTCGCGCCCGTACGCGAAGTTGGCCACGGCGCCCGCGGTGTAGTCGCCGATGCCGGGCAGCGCGAGCAGCGCGTCCACGTCCGCCGGCACGTCGCCGCCATGCTTATCGACGATCACCCGCGCGCACTCCAGCAACCGCAGCGCCCGCCGCGGGTACCCCAGGTTGCCCCAGGCGCGCAGCACCTCGTCCGCCCCCGCCTGCGCGAAGGCGTGCGGGGTGGGCCAGCGCGCGATCCACTCCTGCCAGATCGGGGCGACGCGGTCGACCTGGGTCTGGTGGCTCATGACCTCGGAAAGCAGCACGCCCCAGGCGGTGGTTCCGGGGGCGCGCCACGGCAGGTCGCGCGCGTTGGCCTCGTACCAGGCGATTAAATGTTCATATTGCTTCGATTCATCCACGATGAGTGACAGAATAGGCACATGACTGAACAAACGACAGCCACCCCATCCACTCCGACCGACGTCTGGGCCGCGCTCAAGGAGGGCAACGAGCGCTTCGCCACCGACGAGACGCTGGCGCCGAACCGCGACACGGCCCGCCGCCAGTCGCTCACCGCGGGCCAGAACCCGGTCGCGGCCGTCATCGCCTGCTCCGACTCGCGCGTGCCGGTCGAGCTGCTGCTCGACGCCGGCTTCGGCGACGTCTTTGTCATCCGCAACGCGGGCGGTTGCATCGACTCCTCCGTCGCCGGCTCCGTTGACTTCGCGGTGCAGGACCTCGGCGTCTCGCTGGTCCTGTTCCTGTCGCACGAGCGCTGCGGCGCAGTCGGCGCCGCGATCCAGGGCGTGAACAGTGCGAAGCTACCCACGGGCCTGACCCGCGTGTTCGTGGAGAAGATCGCTCCCTCCGTGCTGACCGCGCAGGCGGACGGCCCCGTGGATTCGTCGGAAATCGAGCGCACCCACGCCCGCGTCACCGCAACGCACCTCCTCGACCGGATCCCGTCGCTGCGCAAGGGCATTGACGACGGCACCGCGGGCCTGGTCGGCGCGCGCTACCGCCTGGAGGACGGCCGCGTCGAGACCGTGTACGAGAACTTCGGTGGCTAAGGTAAAGGCATGACTTACCAGCGCCCCACCGACCAGCGCCCGCCGAAGCGTCCGCTTCCGCCCGAGATCTACATGCGACGCCGCGTGGTCGTCCTCGTGGCGCTCCTGGTCCTCGTCGGGCTGATCGTGTGGGGCCTGTCCGCGGTGGCGCGCTCCGGCGGCGATGGCGCCGACACGGCGAGCAGCTCGGTCGAGGCGACCGCCAGCCCGAGCCCCAGCGAGGAGAAGCCGAAGGCGGAGCCGACCGAGACCGTCGTCGGTGAAGAATCCGGCACGAGCGCTGCCAGCTCTGCCAGCGAGACAGCGTCTTCCGAGCCGAGCGTCGCTGCCGCGCCCGCGAACCCGGGCGAGTGCTCGCTGAAGGACTTGCAGATCACGGCGACGACGAACCAGCCGTCCTACCCGGCGGGCACGGAGCCGGTGCTGTACATGGAGGTGCGCAACCCCACCGACGTGGACTGCAACATCAACCTCGACGAGGCGAAGCTGCGCTTCGAGGTGTACGCGATGGGCACCAACGAGCGCGTCTGGGCGGACACGGACTGCTACGAGCCCGTCGTCGGCGGGATGCAGACGTTCGCTCCGGGCGCGACCCGCGGGTTCGAGGCGCGCTGGTCCGCCACCGGGTCCGCGCCGGAGGCGTGCGAGAACCGCCAGCCGGTGCCGGCCGGGTCCTACTTCCTGCACGCCGTGATCGGCGATAACGCCTCCGACCCGGCGCCGTTTAACATCACTTAGCGGGGGAGACGGCGGCGATCGCCGCGCCGAGCGTGGACACCCGCGTGATGTCCATGCCAGGCGCGTCCGCGTCGCCGCCGGCGGGCACGATCGCGCGCTCGTAGCCCAGCCGCGCCGCCTCCTGCAGGCGCCGCTGCAGGCTGGGGACGCGGCGCAGCTCGCCGGCGAGCCCGACCTCGCCGATCACCACCGTCTTCGGTGGCAGGGGAGTCTCGTGCAGGCTCGACCAGGTGGCCAGTGCCACGGCCAGGTCGGTGGCGGTCTCGGTGATGCGCACCCCGCCGACGGTGGCCACGTACGCGTCCTTGTCGTTGGTGCGCTGGCCGCAGCGCGCCTGCAGGACCGCGAGCACCATGGGCACCCGGTTGAAGTCCAGGCCGGTAACGACGCGCCGCGGGTTCTTATTCACGGGGTCGACGGTCAGCGCTTGGACCTCGGCGAGCATGGGGCGCACGCCGTCCATCGCCACCGTCACCGCGGACCCGTCCGGCGTCTTCCCCCGGTGCGAGAGGAACAAGCCGGACGGGTCTGGCACCTCCCGGATGCCGTCGGCGGTCTGCTCGAAGCAGCCGACCTCATCGGTTGCCCCGAACCGGTTCTTGATGCCGCGCAGCATGCGCAGCGTGGAGTGGCGGTCGCCCTCAAAGTTCAGCACCACGTCCACCAGGTGCTCCAGCACGCGCGGGCCGGCGACGTTGCCGTCCTTGGTCACGTGCCCCACCAGCAGCACGGGCAAGTTGGTCCGCTTTGCCAGGCTGGTCAGCGCGGCCGTCACCGCGCGCGATTGCGCCACCCCGCCCGCGACGCCTTCGACGCCGCTGGCCTGCATGGTTTGCACGGAGTCGACGATGAGCAGCGACGGCTTCACCTGCTCGACGTGCCCGAACACTACGTCCAGGTTGGATTCCGCCGCCAGGTAGAGGCTGTCGTGCAGGGCCCCAGTGCGCTCGGCGCGCCCCCGCACCTGGCCGGCCGATTCCTCGGCGGTGACGTACAGCGTGTTGCGCCCCTGGGCGGCCCAGCGCGACGCGACCTCCAGCAGGAGCGTGGACTTGCCCACGCCCGGCTCGCCGGCCATGAGGACCACGGAGCCGGGGACGACGCCGCTGCCCAGCACCCGGTCGAGCTCGGTGATGCCGGAGGCGATGGTGTGGGTCGACGTGGCGTCGATAAGCGTGATGGGCTCCGCTGAAGACGTGGGCGTCAGCGCGGAGCTGGTGGCGACGGGTGTTTGTTCCTGCAGGGTCCCCCACGACCCGCACTCGGGGCAGCGCCCGAGCCACTTCGGTGCAGTGTATCCACACTCGGTGCAGGTGTGGACGCTGCGCGGTTTTTTAGCGATCTGCCTCGCGCTCCACCTGGCCGGACTCCAGCAGCGGCGCGGACACGGTCGCGTCCACGGTCACGGAGCCGCTGTCAAAGTCGAACTCGACCGGCACGGTGCCGCCGTACGCGAAGTCGTCGTTGGCCACGGTGGTGGGCACGTACTGGATGCACGCGTCCTCGGACTGCGGCACGTTGGTCAGGCTCTCGGCGGCGTCAGCGACGAGCACGCAGTTGTACCCGATCGGCTCCGCGCCCTGGACGTTCGCCGGCGTGCCGTTGACCTTCACGGACCGCAGGGTGTGGTCCTTCATCGCGGTGTCCTGGTTGGTGGCGGTGAACTTCACCGCGGCCTGGCCGTTTTCCTGCAGGATGACGGTGGCGTCCTGGACGGAAACCTCCCGGTTGTCGGTGAAGGCGGTAGCGCCGTCGACGGCGGCGACCTGGTCGGAGGTCTGGGTGATCTGACCGGCGGAGCAGCCGGACAGTGCCAATGCGGACGCGGCCACCAGAGCGGCAACCGGCTTCAGGGACTTCACGTGGGTGTCCTCCATCGTAATAGTGCGCGTAGATTTCTCCGCCTTACCTTAGTCCCAGCTGTCCTAGTTTTCCCAGTTTCCCGGGCTGCCCCAGGGGAGCTGGGGCATCCGGGGGTAAACTTTCGGATCCTTTCACGGGCGCTTGCTTGACTACGCTCCCCGCCCCCTCCGCGAAGCAAGGCACCCGAAAGCTACGGTGGTAGGGTTGGTCAACGATGTCTGAAGGAGCTGCCATGGAATTCAAGGTCGGAGAAGTTGTGGTCTACCCGCACCACGGCGCGGCGAAGATCGCCGATATTGAACAGCGCGAGATCGGCGGGGAGAAGCTGGATTACCTCGTGCTGCAAATCCTCCAATCCGACCTGGAGGTCCGCGTGCCCGTGAAGAACACCGAGCTGGTCGGTGTGCGCGACGTGGTCAACGAGGAAGGCCTGCAGAAGGTCTTCTCCGTCCTGCGCGAGGAGGACGTGGAGGAGGCCGGCAACTGGTCCCGCCGCTACAAGGCGAACCAGGAGCGCCTCGCCTCGGGCGACATTAATAAGGTGGCGGAGGTCGTGCGCGATCTTTGGCGCCGTGACCAGGGCAAGGGCTTGTCCGCGGGCGAAAAGCGCATGCTGGGCAAGGCGCGCCACATCCTGGTCGGCGAGCTCGCGCTGGCTGAGCCGGTGGATGAGAAGAAGGTCGCGGAGCTGGAGCAGGGCATCCAGAAGATCATCGACGAGCAGGTCAAGGCCGGCATCTCCTTCGCCCCGGAGCCGGAGGATGCCGAGGAGGACGACCTGGATTACGGGGACCTGTCCTTCGACGACGAGAAGTAGCGCCGTGTCGCGCCGGGTCGTCGCGGTCGTCGCGGCCGCGGGTCAGGGCACGCGCCTGGGGGCGGCGGTGCCGAAAGCGTACGTGCCGCTGCGCGGCCGCAGCCTGATCGAGCGCTCCGTCACCGCGCTGGAGACCGCCGAGATCGTCGACGCGATCTACGTCGTGGTCAGCCCGTCGATGGAGGACGTGGCCAGGCGCGCGCTGCGCGGCCACGAGGTGCGCTTTGTCCACGGCGGCGCAGAGCGCGCCGACTCCATCTTCGCGGCGCTGCGGGCCATTCCGCTTGACGACGCCTGCGTGCTCGTCCACGACGCCGCCCGCGCCCTCACCCCGCCGGGGATGATCGCGCGCGTGACCCGCCGCGTGCTGGACGGCGCGGACGCGGTCGTTCCGGTCCTCCCGGTCGCGGACACGATCAAGGAGGTCGACGCCGCCGGCGCCGTGGTCGACACCCCGGACCGTTCGCGTCTACGCGCGGTCCAGACGCCGCAGGGCTTTGACCTGCGCGCACTCCGCGCGGCCAACGAGGCCTACTTCGGCGGCACCCAGTCCTTCGTGGCTACTGACGACGCCTCGCTGATGGAATGGTTCGGCGCGGACGTCGTCACCGTGCAAGGCGACCCGATGGCGTTCAAGATCACCACCCCGATCGATCTGCGCCTGGCCACGAGCATCACCGACGAGGCCGAGCCCACCGTCTTTGAGATCCCGGGCGCCTCGCCGTCGCCCCGGTAAGGTGGCGGGCATGACACACCAGATGACCAAGCTGCGCGTGGGCAACGCGTTCGACGCCCACCAGATCCAGGAGGGCAAGCCGTGCTGGATCGCGGGAATCCTGCACGAGGGGGTCGACGGCTGCGAAGGGCACTCTGACGGCGACGTGGTCGCGCACGCGATCGTGGACGCCGTGCTCTCGGCCGCGGGCCTGGGGGACTTGGGTTCCTTCGTGGGCGTGGGGCGCCCGGAGTACGACGGCGTGAAGGGCACCGAGCTGCTCAGGGAGTTGCGCGAGTTGCTGGGGCGGGAAGGGGTGAGCGTCGTTAATGCTTCTGCCCAGCTCATCGGGCAGAGCCCGAAGATGGGCCCGGTGCGCGAGCAGGCCGAGCAGGTCCTGGGCGAGGCGCTCGGCGCGCCCGTAACCGTGTCGGCGACGACGACGGACCACATGGGCTTTACCGGCGCGGGCCAGGGGAGGGCGGCGATTGCGACGGCGCTGGTTGAACTAAGCTAGCAGGCGTGACTCAACGCATCTTCGATACCAAAACCCGCACGCTGCAAGACTTCACGCCCCTCCGCGAGGGGCACGTCTCGATCTACCTGTGCGGCGCGACTCCGCAGTCCGCGCCGCACATCGGGCACTTGCGCTCCGGTGTGGCATTTGACATCGTGCGGCGCTGGTTTGCGGCGAAGGGCATGGACGTGGCGTTCGCGCGCAACGTCACCGATATTGATGACAAGATCCTGAACAAGGCCGCCGAACACGGCCGCCCCTGGTGGGAGTGGGTGTCCACCTACGAGCGCGAGTTCACCCGCGCCTACAACACGCTTGGCGTTTTGCCGCCGTCGGTGGAGCCGCGCGCCACGGGCCACGTGACGCAGATGGTGGAGTACATGCAGCGGCTCATTGACCGCGGCTTCGCCTACGCCTCCGACGGGTCCGTGTACTTCGACGTGGACGCCTGGGTCGCCGCCGACGGCTCCGATTACGGCTCGCTGTCCGGAAACCGGCCGGAGGACATGGCGCGCAGCGAGACGGGCGCCGGTAAGCGCGGCCCGCTCGATTTCGCGCTGTGGAAAGCGGCGAAGCCGGGCGAGCCGAGCTGGCCGACCCCGTGGGGCGACGGCCGCCCGGGCTGGCACCTGGAGTGCTCGGCGATGTCCACCTGGTACCTGGGCGCCGAGTTTGACATCCACGGTGGCGGGCTTGACCTGCAGTTCCCGCACCACGAGAACGAGCAGGCGCAGTCCCACGCCGCGGGCGACGGCTTCGCGCAGTTCTGGATGCACAACCACTGGGTGACCATGGCCGGCGAGAAGATGTCGAAGTCGCTGGGCAACGTGCTCTCCATCGACAACATGCTCGAGTCGGTCCGCCCGGTCGAGCTGCGCTACTACCTCGGCAGCGCGCACTACCGCAGCGTGCTCGAGTACTCGCCGGAGGCCCTGCAGGAAGCCGCGGCCGGGTACCGCCGCATCGAGGACTTCGCGCACCGCGCGGGCTCGCCCGAACCGTCGTCGTGGACTGCCGCGTTCGAGCAAGCGCTTAACGACGATTTCTCCGTCCCCAAAGCACTCGCCGAAATCCACAACACGGTCCGGGCTGGCAACAGCGCGCTCGCGTCCGGCGACGCCGAGCAGGCGTCCGCGCTGGCGGCGCAGGTGCGCGCGATGGCCGCCGTGTTGGGCGTTGACCCGGTGGCGTGGGACAATGCTGGCGGAAACGCAGGCGGCGACACTGACCGCACGCTCGAGGCCCTGGACACGCTTGTGCAGGCGGAGCTTCAGCGTCGGACGGAGGCGCGCGCCGCGAAGAACTGGGCGGTTGCAGACGAGGTGCGCGACCGCCTCGCCGCCGCGGGCATCGAGGTCACCGACACCGCCGACGGCCCCACCTGGCAGATCAAGGAGTAGGAGACGAGATGGCAAAGCCGTACCAGCGTCCGGATAAGCAGAAGACGAGCAAGAAGGGCGCCACGAAGGGCTCGGGCGGCCAGCGCCGCCGCGGCCTGCGCGGCAAGGGCGCGACGCCGAAGGCGGAGGACCGCGTCTACCACGCGGCCCACAAGCGCAAGCAGGCGCAGCAGCGCCGCAACCAGGGGCGCCACGAGCGCGAGGTGGCGGACATGGTGGTGGGGCGCAACCCGGTCATCGAGTGCCTGCACGCCAGGGTGCCGGCCGAGGCGCTCTACGTGGCGCAGGGCACTGGCCACGACAACCGGCTGAGCGAGGCGGTGGCGCTGTCGCAGTCGCGCGGGATCCCGGTCGCCGAGGTGCCGAAGCGCACCCTGGACGAGATGACCGGCAACGGTATGCACCAGGGCATCGGCCTGAAGATCCAGCCGTACAAGTACGCCGACGTCTTCGACCTGATGGGCCAGGTGCAGGGCAACGGCATGTTCGTGGTGCTGGACAACATCACGGACCCGCGCAACCTTGGCGCGGTGATCCGCTCCGTGGCGGCGTTCGGCGGCGACGGCGTGATCATCCCGGAGCGCCGCTCCGCCCAGGTTACGGGCGTGGCTTGGCGCACCTCCGCCGGCACCGCGGCGCGCCTGCCGGTGGCGAAGGCGACCAACCTCACCCGCACTATCAAGGAGTTCAAGGACAACGGCTACATGGTCGTGGGCCTGGACGCAGGCGGCGAGCACACGCTGGACACCTTCGACGGCGCCTGCGATCCGGTGGTCATCGTCGTCGGTTCCGAGGGCAAGGGGATCTCCCGCCTGGTGCGCGAGAACTGCGACGTGATCATGTCCATCCCCACCGCGGACTGGGTGGAATCGCTCAACGCCTCGGTCGCGGCGTCGGTAGTGCTCAGCGAGTTTGCCCGCCAGCGCCGCGCGGCGAAGTAGGGGCTGAGCTCGTTGTAATCCGCCGCGCCTGCAGCGCCCCGATCCCTCGGCAGACCACGTAAATGCCAAAGGACACGAACGCGACGAGCACGCTGACCGGCAGGCCTGGCGCGAGCGAGAGGATGAAGCCGCCGACGGCGGACACCTCGGCGAACACGACCGAGAGCAGGACCGCTAGCTTCGGGTTCGCGGTGACCGCGATGGCGCTCGCGCCGGGCGTGATGAGCAGCGCCATGACGAGCAGGACGCCGACGATCTGCACGCTGTTCGCCGCGGCCAACCCGACTAGGATGGCAAAGACGGTGGCCGTGGTGCGCACGCGCACGCCAGTCGCGGCGGCCATGACCGGGTCGATCGAGGAGAACAGCAGCGGGCGCCACAACGCCACCACCGCGGCCACGACGATGACGGTGGTGATGGCCAGTGCCCAGACGCTCGTCTGCGCCACGCCAACCACCTGGCCGGTGAGCAGGGACATCGCGGTGGTGGAGTTGCCTGGGTACAGGTAAATGCACAGCACGGAGATGCCCATGCCAAAGCTCATGATCACGCCGACGGCGGAGTCGTTGCCGCCCTTGAAGCCGAGCAGCGCGAGCGCGACGGCGGCGGCGATGGAGCCGAGCACGGCCCCGAGCGACAGGTTGAAGCCGAGGACCAGGGCTGCGGCGGCGCCCATGAGCGCGAGCTCGGAGGTGGCGTGCACAGCAAACGACATCTGCCGCATCACGATCAAGGGTGCGAGCACCCCGGAGAGCACGCCGAGGAAGGCGCACGCCACAAGGGCGGTGATGACGAAGTCCTGCGAGAGCAGGTACGTGGTGGTGTCCCACATCAGATGATCACTGTCTTTCCTCCGGCGCGGACGACTTGGACGGGCGCGCCGTAGAGCTCGGAGAGGACGTCGGATTGGAGGACCTCGTCGGCGGTGCCGAGGACGTGGCCGTTGGGGCCAATGTAGAGGACCTTGTCTACGACGTCGATGACCGGGTCGATGGAGTGCGTGACCATGGCGACCGCGGCGCCCGATTCCTGGAAGCGGGCGATGGTCTGGCGCTGGCGCGCCACGTCCAGGGACAGGAAAGGCTCGTCGGCGAGGATGATCTCGGGGTCCTGCGCGAAGGCCTGGGCTTGGCGTACGAGTTGTTGTTGGCCGCCGGAGAGGCGGCCGACGTGGGCGTCGATAAGCGAGGGGGCGCCGACGTGGGCGAGCAACTGCTCGGGGTTGCCTCCGGCGAGCGAGACGAGGTCGCGCACGCGCGCCGGGAGGTGAGCGGGGAACATCTGCTGCTGCGGGATGTAGCCCACGCGACCGCCGAGTGTGATCGAGCCGGCGTCGAGGCGCTGCGTGCCGAGCGCGGCGCGCAGGAGCGTCGACTTGCCCGAGCCGTTCGGGCCGAGGATGGCGAGGAATTCGCCGGCGGCGAGGTCACACGTGATGTCGCGCCACAGCGGCGCGACGGTGGCGCTACGCAGCTGCAGCATTGAGCTGGTCAAGGACTTCCTGGAAGTAGTCGAAGAAGTTCTTGCCGTCCTGCGGGGTCTCGGTGATGTCCACGACCGGCACGCCGGCCTCCCTCGCCGCTGCGACGAGGCGCTCGGAGACGGCGTTGGGGGACTGGGAGTTGTTGATCAGGATGTCAGCGTCCTTGATCGCCTCGAGCGCCTCGGCCACGGCGGCCGCGGACGGCTCGGAGTGGTTGAGCGTGGCGTGGCGGTAGGACTCGGGGGTGTCGTCCACCAGCGCGGACTCCTCCACGATGGCGTCGGCGATCGGGTGGGTCTGGATGACGTGCGCCTCGGGCAGCGCGGCGAGCGACTCGTCGATGCCGGCCAGCTTGTCGTCGATCGGGTTGCCGCCGATCTGCTCCGCCACGTCGCGGATGGCCTCGGTGGAGTACCAGATGTGCTCATTCTCCTCGCCGTGCGCGTGGTCGTGTCCCTCGTGCTCGTGGTCGTGGCCTTCCTCGCCGTGCTCATGCTCGTGCTCATGCTCGTGGTCGTGCGCCTCGGTCGGCTCGAGCGCGGTGATGAGGTTGCCCTTTGCGGCGTTGTAAAGGGCCGCGTCGTAGGCGCCGCCGTTAGCCACGACGGTCTTGGCCTGCGCGATCTCCGCCAGGTCGGCGGCGGTCGGCTCGTAGTCGTGGGGGTCGGTCGACGGGTTGTCGATGATCGCCGGCACCTCGTCGCCAGTTACGGCGGAGGCCACGTCGGCCCACACCTGGGTGGTGGCCACCATGGCGGCTGCGTCGGCCGCGGCTCCGTCGGTGGCGCCGGTGGGGGCGTCCCCGGAGCTTTCGGAGCCCTGCGTGCCGCAGGCGGTGAGGGTGAGTGTGAGTGCAAACGCGGTCGCGGCGAGTCGTTTCATCATGGCACCCATCCAACCACTACTGAAAAAGCTTTTCAAAAAATTCAGTTCCGGGACCGCGCGAAAGGTGCAGGTAGCATATCCGTATGCCAGCGACGCTCGCCTCCATCGCCGCCGACCTCGGCGTCTCGCGCACCACCGTGTCCAACGCGTACAACCACCCCGACCAGCTCTCGCCCGCGCTGCGCCGCCGCATCCTCGCCCACGCCAAGGCGAAGGGATACGCCGGCCCCAACCCGCACGCGCGCTCGCTGCGCACCAGCCGCACCGCCACGATCGGGGTCGTACTCACCGAGCAGCTCTCGTTCGCCTTTGAGGACCGGGCGTCGGTGGACTTCCTCGCGGGCGTCGCTAAGCGGAGCGATTACTCGCTCACCCTCATCCCGACCGGCGTGAGCGTGCACGATGCCATCGTGGACGGCTACATCATCTACTCGGTTCCGGCCCAGGCGCAGATGCTTATCGACGCCCACTCGCGCGACCTCCCCCTCATCATCTGCGATCAGCCCGTCGACGTCCCCGGCGTGCCGTATGTGGGCATCGACGACGCCGCCGCGATCGCCCCGGCCGCCGAGGACCTGGTGCGCGCCGGGCACACGCGCGTGGGGATCCTGACCAAGCGCCTGTTCAGCGCGCCGAAGAACGGGCCGGTGACGCCGGAGGAGCTGGAGGCGGCAGACCTGCACGTGCAGCGCGCCCGGGTGCGCGGGGCGCTGGACGTGTTCGCGGCGGCGGGGATCGCGGACGTGCCGGTGGTCGCGCGCGACCTCAACGACGTGGATTCTGCCGCCGACGGCGCGCGCGAGCTCCTCGAGGCCCACCCGGACCTCACCGCGATCCTGTGCACCACCGACTCGATGGCGCTCGGGGTGCTCGAGTACTGCCGCGGGCGGCGGCGCGTGCCGGAGGAGCTGTCCGTGACCGGCTTCGACGGCATCGGCGTGGACGGCCTGTCCACCGTCGCGCAGCCCACGCAGCGCAAGGGGGAGACGGCGGCGATGCTGCTGCGCGCCGCAATGAACGGGCGGCCGCAGCGCCAGGAGCGCATCATTCTGCCGACGCAGTACCTGCCCGGGCGGACCGTGCGCGAGCCAGCTCGCTGAGCACCTGCGCCATCGCGGGCACGTCGGCGACCCGGTGCGCGGCCACGCTCGGTTGATCGCCGACCTTAATCCCCACGTCGTGGCGGGGATCCAGGACGCGCAGCGCGGTCTCGTCCGTGGTGTCGTCGCCGGCAAAGAGCGTCGCGCCAAACTCGCGCTTGTGCTGGGAAAGCCAGGTGCCCTTGGTGATCTCCACCGCGGAGAACTCGACCACGTTGTGCCCCGGCGTCACGGGGCGCCCGCCCGTGTCCAGGGAGCGCGCGGCGGCGAGCATACGCTCCGCGTCAGGGGTGCCCGCGATCGGCGCGACGTGCAGCACGCGCTGGTACGGCTTGACCTCCACGTACGCGGGGGCGGCGGCGATGCGCTCGAGCGCCGCCCCGATGCGGTCGAGGTAGGCGGCGTCGTCGCTGGAAAGTTCCGGGCCGGGCTCCGCGCCGTGGGACCCGGCGAGGACGACGTTGCCCGCAATCTCCGGCAGCACCCGGCGCAGGCCGTCGAGGTGCCGGCCAGAGAGGATGGCAACCTGCGTGCGCGGCAGCGCGGCGAGGGTGCGGAGGGCGTCCACCGCGGCCGGGTGCGGGGCCACCGCGTAGGGGTCCGCGTTGAACTCGGCGAGTGTGCCGTCGAAATCCAGGCAGACCAGCAGAGACTTCGCGAGCGCCGCCCGCTCGATGGCGGCTCTCACAGTGCCATCAGCCGGATGCTCGGCGGGTCCACCACTCTCTCGCCCTCGGGGCCGTCACTCGTCGCTGTGAACACCATCTCGGAATCGGTGAGGTGATCCACGCGGAAGCGCGCGCCGGGCACGATAATGCTGGTCAGCTGCTCGTGGACGTGGCGCGCCCCGCCGTCGCAGTCGGCGGCGTCGCCCACCTCGACGCTGTCTACGGTGAACGCGTCGTCCTCCGTGGTGATGGCCGCGTCCAGGTCCGCGCACGCCGTGGTGCCGGTGAGGGAGGAATCGGTGATGGTGAAGTTGGCCAGCCCCGCGGCGTCGGCAAGCAGCGCCCCGGGCTCGGCGGGATCGGTGTGTACGGCGACGACCTGCCAGGTCTGCTCACCGCCGCACGCCGCCAGCGGGAGGCCGAGCGCGGCGGTCAGGCCGAGTGCGAGTAAGCGGTTCATAGCGCCTCCAGGAAGGATGCGGCCCAGGCGGCGACGTCGTGGGTGGTCACCCAGTCGTGCATCGCGCGCATCCGCTGCGGGTCGGGCTGGGCGGCGTCCTCCATCGCGCGGACGATGGAGGACACGTCGAACGGGTTGCACAGGTACGCCTGGTGGAGCTCCACGGCGGCGCCGGCGAACTCGGACAGAACGAGCGCGCCGCTGCCGTCCGGGTGGCAGGCCACGTACTCCTTGGCCACCAGGTTCATCCCGTCCTTGAACGGGGTGACCAGCATCATGTCGGCGGCGGCGTAGTACGCGCCGAGCTGGTCTTTGGGCACGCCGTGGTGCACGTAGTGAATCACGGGCCGGCCGATGCGGCCGAAGCGCCCGTTGATGCGCCCCACGGCCTCTTCCACCTCGCGGCGGGTGCGCCGGTAGTGGTCGATGCGCTCGCGCGACGGCGTGGCCAGCTGGATCAGGGTTGCCTCGCCGCCGCGCTCCAGGAATTGCTCGAACGCCAGGAGCCGCTGCAGGATCCCCTTGGTGTAGTCCATCCGGTCCACGCCGAGCATGAGCAGCGTCGGGTTTCCCACCAGCTCGCGGACGGGCGCGGGGTCGCCGGGGGCGACTATCGACGCATCAATACTGATCGGGAACGTCCCGGTGCGCACCGCGGTGGCGTCGATAAGCTCGAGGAGCCCCCGGAAGTTCGACTCGTCGGCGGCCCGCTGGAAGCCGATGAGGTCGCAGGCCGACAGCGAGCGCAGGATGGGCTCGCGCCACGGCAGCTGGCGGAACAGATCGGGGGAGGGGAACGGGATGTGGAGGAAGAACCCGATGCGCAGGTCCGGGCGCTCCCGCTTGAGCAGGCCGGGGACGAGCTGCAGCTGGTAGTCCTGCACCCACACGGTGGCGCCCTCGGCGGCGACAGCGGAGACCGCGGCCGCAAAGCGCTCGTTGACCGCTACGTAGCGGTCCCACCACTGCTCGTTGTACTGCGGCGCAACGATGAGGTCGTGGTAGAGCGGCCACAGGGTGGAGTTGGAAAACCCCTCGTAGAAGTCGGTGTAGTCCTGCGCGTCCAGCGCCACGGGGACCAGGTCGATGCCGTCGGCGTGGAACGGCTCGAGGTGGGTGTCCGTCTCGCCGGGCCAGCCGACCCAGCAGCCCGAGCGAGCGCGCAGCACCGGCGCGAGCGCGGCGACCAGGCCGCCCGGGGAGGCCTGCCAGGAGTCGCCCACCCGGTCCACGGGCAGGCGGTTGGCTACTACGACGAAGTCGTTCACCTAGGACTTCTTTGCTTTCTTTGTGGACTTCTTCTTCGACGCCTTCTTCTTGGTCGCCTTTTTCTTGGTGGCCTTCTTCTTCGACGCCTTCTTCTTCGAGGCTTTCTTCTTCGAGGCCTTCTTGGACGACTTCTTCTTCGTCGCCTTCTTGGCGGACTTGGAGTCTTCCTCGTCCTCCGGGTCGCCCAGGACCTCCTCGGCGTATTTCTTGTAGTTGAAGCCCTTCGGTTCCACGCCGAGCATGGACATCAGGGTTACTCCGTCGAAGAAATCTTCGGCGTACGTTGCCACGATTCGCCGGGCGCCGGAAGCGGTCTGCTCCTCCATCTCATTGATGGCCTCGGGAGAGGGGCGGGAGTCGGTGATCTTCGGTGGCACTACAGGTTCCTCCTTGTACGAAACGCAAATCTCAAACGGCGATTCTACGCCAAAGCTAGTGCTTCCGGCGCCTCGGGCGGAGGGCGGCTTGCTCCGCGCGCCGAATCTGCTGGAACGTCACGCGCCCCGCCCGCTTGAACGCCCGGTACGGGATGTACAGCTGCGGCGCGCGGATGCGGCGCGCCACCCACTCGCCGAAGATCACGCCGCCGGCCAGCGCCATGCACACGGCGATGGCGTTGAAGATGTTGCTCATCCCCACCACAATCTGCTCGTTGAGCACCGCGTAGAGGCCGCGGTAGATGCCTGAGCCGGGGAGGAACGGCGTCACGCCCGCCACCGCGGTGATCACGGGGTTGACCAAGTAGCGGCGGGAGATGAGACCGCCGGCCAGGCCAACCACGATGGAGCAGGCCGCGGTGGCGATGAACTTATCGGTGCCGAAGGGGATGAGGAAGATGTAGTACATCGCGGAGCCCGCGGCGGCAGTGAGCCCAGAAACAATGATGGCCAGGCGCTCCGCAAAGCAGGTCACGGCAAACGAGGCGGCGGCCAGCGCCCCGCCGATGATGCGCCAGCCGGCGCTGCTTAACGACGGCTTACCTAACATGGTTTCCAGCGGCGGCAGGGGCACTCCTAACAGCTCCGCCACGTACAGGCCGATGGCCACGCCCGCGACGATGCCGCCGGACGACAACATGGTCTGGAAGAAGCGGGAGGCCGCGGTGACGGGGGAGCCGGTGATGCCGTCGAAAAGCGACTGCACCAGCGTCAGGCCGGCCAACAGCACGATGATGCCGGTGGCGATGACCTGGCTGGGCACGATCGTGTGGCCGATCGAGGTGGAGAAGTCGTAGAAGATGGCGGCCGGGATGGTGGCGATAAAGCCGCCAATGACGCAGTGGTAGAAGTACGGCAGCGAGTTGTGAGACAGGACCTTGTTAAAGCCCATGATGAGGAAGGCGGTGAGCCCGCCGACGAGCGCCATGAGGAGATCGCCGCCGAGCAGGATGGACACGGACGCGCCCATGACCGCCCACCCGGCCAGGTTGCGGGTGTTGCGGTAGGGGATGGGCTCGTTGTCGATGTCGTCGAGGATCTTCTCCGCCATCTCCGGCCGGGTGGCGCCCGCGCGGATCGAGCGGATGAGGCGGTCGGCTTCCTGCAGCTTGTGGTAGTTCTCGCTCATCATCGTGACCACGCGGAACACGTTCACCGGCGTGCGGCGCTGGACGCCCACGTTGGCGTTCATGGTGATGGTGTTCACCGTGATGTCCACGTGACAGTAGTGCAAGCCGTACGACGAGGTGACCGTGCGGATCTGGGCGATCGCGTCCGAGGACGTCGTGCCGTTGGCGATGAGGGTCTCGCCGATCCGCGCGGCGATGTTCATGACCGCGGCCACCTGCGCGGGGTCCGTCAGATCGACGGGCGCGAGGACGGACGGGGGCGGGGAGGTGCGGGACTCGTCAATCGTGGCCACGTGGTCGCGCGAGCCACGCAGCCGCTGCCAATACTGCTCTAGTGATGCCACACGCGAAACACTATCGCGCCGACGTGTTTCGCGCACTCACCGGTCGATGTGTAAGATTCATGGGCATTGCTGGAGTGGCGCAATCGGTAGCGCAACGCACTTGTAATGCGTAGGTTGCGAGTTCAAGTCTCGTCTCCAGCTCCAATTTTTTGCCGCCGAGGGGGAGGGGCGGCGGTCCTCGCGCGCGCTGTGCGGTCAGCGTTTAAAGGCCTTGATTTGGCTAAACCTTCGCTCTCTGGATATACCCCCACTTTTGCTCGACAGCCCCAAGACGACGTACAGCAAACGTACAGTAGAGGGGAGTTAAATGCTATCTGGTTAATTACTCATACAAAGGAGTGCATTTCATGGCTGAGAACCCGAAGGGCATCAAGGTGCTCGTCGTTGATGACGAGCCCAATATCGTCGAGCTGCTGACCGTCTCCCTGAAGTTCCAGGGATTCGAGGTAGAAAGCGCAAACTCCGGGCAGGAGGCGCTGACCATGGCGCGCGAGTACCGCCCGGACGCCTACATTTTGGACGTCATGATGCCGGGGATGGACGGCTTCGAGCTGCTGGGCAAGCTGCGCCAGGACGGCCTGGACGGCCCGGTGCTCTTCCTTACCGCCAAGGACGCGGTGGAGGACCGCATCCACGGCCTGACCATCGGCGCGGACGACTACGTAACCAAGCCGTTCTCCCTGGAGGAAGTCATCACCCGCCTGCGCGTCATCCTGCGTCGCGGCAACGTGACCGATGACGCCGACCACGACACCACCATCCGCTACGCGGACCTGACGCTGAACGACGAAACCCACGAGGTGACCAAGGCCGGCGAGATCATCGATCTCTCCCCGACCGAGTTCAACCTGCTGCGCTACCTCATGCTCAACGCGGAGGTCGTGCTGTCCAAGGCGAAGATCCTGGACAACGTATGGCACTACGACTTCGGCGGCGACGGCAACGTCGTCGAGTCCTACATCTCCTACCTGCGCCGCAAGATTGACACCGGCGACGTGCCGCTGATCCAAACCGTGCGTGGCGTCGGCTACGTACTGCGCACCCCGCGCCAGTAACCTGCGGCGTAGCGGTCCATGAAGGCGAAGCAGACGCTCGCGGCCTGGTCGTACAACCAGGCCTCGCGGCCGTTGCAAAAGAAGCTGGTGTCCCTGGTGGTCGTGGTGGCCACCCTGGGCATCGTGCTGAGTTTTGCCACGGTCTTCTTCCTGATGCGCGGCATCCTCATGCAGCGCGTGGACGACCAGCTGCAGGAGGGCCTGGACAGCTGGGCGGGGCAGGGCACCTGGATCCCGTCGATCGGCGTGCCCAGCGAGTTTGCCCAGGCGACCTGGTTCCCCGGCTACCCGTACCCGTTCTCGCGCTACACCCCGCGGGGCAATCCGCCCGACTGGGAGCAGCTGACGGTCCTGGACCAGGCGCGCACCATCGGGTCGAAGAACGTGGATAGTTCGGCGTCGCTGACGCAGTGGAGGGCGGTGGCGTCGAAAAGCGATGACGGCACCATCACGCTGGTGGCGAAGCGGCTGGAATCAGAAAACCGCATTCTGCGCTGGCTCGCGGTGGTCGAGACGAGCCTGGGCGCGATTGCGATCCTGGCGATCGCCATCGCAGCGAAGACGCTGGTGAGAAGGTCGCTGACGCCGCTGCGCGAAGTGGAAGACACGGCGCTGGCGATCGCGGACGGCGATGTGGACCGCCGCGTCCCCGCCTGGTCGCGCGACACCGAGGTGGGCAAGCTGTCCTACGCTGTCAACACGATGGTGAGCCAGCTGCAGGACTCGGTCAATGACGCGCAGGGGAAAGAGGAGCAGATGCGGCGCTTCGTCGGCGACGCCTCCCACGAGCTGCGCACCCCGCTGACCAGCCTGCGCGGCTACGCCGAGCTCTACCGCAAGGGCATGGCCCCCGACGCGGACATGGTCATTGACAAGATCGAGGAAGAATCCGGCCGCATGCAGCTGCTGGTGGAGGACCTGCTCGCGCTCACCCGCGCGGAGGGCACCCGCCTGGACCGTAAGGCCGTAGACATGCAGAAGGTCGTGGACTCCGCGACGGCCTCGGCCCGGGCCGCCTACCCGGAGCGCTCCATTGAGGTGGACAACCAGTGCGTCCGGCCGCCGATGGTCAACGGCGACCCGGATCGCCTCCACCAGGTGCTCATGAACCTGATCAACAACGCGTTCAAGCACGGCGGCTCCGACGTGGATGTGACCATCACGCTGCGCGAGAACCTGGACCGCATCGTCATCGAGGTCGCGGACAACGGCCGCGGCATGGCGGAGGAGGACGCGGCGCGCATCTTCGACCGCTTCTACCGCGCGGACGCGTCGCGCCACCGCGCGGGCGGCGGCGGCTCCGGCCTGGGCCTGGCAATCACCAAGTCGCTCATCGAGCAGCACGAGGGCACCATCACCGTCGACACCGCGCCGGGCGAGGGCGCGACGTTCAAGATCTCGCTGCCGCTGCTGCGCGAGGTCAATGGCGCGACAGCGACAAAGGCAACGAAGGCGACAAAGGCTGCGCAGCCAGCCAAGGACGCCAAGACGCCGGAAAAGGACTAGTTCAGCGCCGCGCGGAGCGTCTCCGCGGCCGCGTCCATCTTCGCCGGGTCGGTCTCGTCGGCGCGCATGACGGTGGACAGGTTGTAGCCCGACATGTCGTTGGCGGGGAAGACGTGGATGTGCGCGTGCGGCACCTCGAACCCGGCGATGAGGTAGCCGGCGCGCTCGCACTCGAACTCGCTGACAATGGCGGCGCCGATGCGCTGCGCCACCGCATTCATCTTGGCCCACAGTTCGGGCTCGAGGTCGGTCCACTTGTCCACCTCTTTGATCGGCACGACCAGGGTGTGGCCGTACGCGATCGGCTCGATGGTGAGGAAGGCGGCGACGTCCTCGTCCTTGTACACGAAGCGTCCGGGGATCTCGCCGTCAATGATCTTTGTAAAGACTGTGCTCATACACTCAAACCGTACCTGTAAGTTTGAGGCCATGCGCATCCTTGTTATCGGTTCGGGCGGCCGCGAACACGCCCTGCTCAAAGGTCTGTCTGGCAACGAGCTCGTCGTCGCACCCGGCAACGCGGGTATGTCGACGCTGGCCAAGCAATTGCCTATCGACGCCACGTCGCCCCAAGCCATCGTCACCCTCGCCCGCGACGAGCAGGCGGAGCTCGTGGTGATCGGCCCGGAGGCCCCGCTGGTCACCGGCGCCGCCGACGCCCTGCGCGAGGCGGGTATCCCCGTCTTCGGCCCCACCAAGGCCGCGGCCCAGCTGGAGGGCTCGAAGGCATTCGCCAAGGACGTCATGGCCGCCGCCGGCGTGCGCACGGCCCGCGCGCTGCGCGTTGCGCCGGAGGAGGTCGCGGCGGGCGTCGAAAAGGCCCTGGAGCAGTTCGGCCCCAACTACGTGGTCAAGGACGACGGCCTGGCCGGCGGCAAGGGCGTCGTGGTCACCACGGACCGCGCCGAGGCCGCAGCCCACGCGCAGGCGGTGCTCGAGGCGGGCAACCCGGTCCTGTTCGAGTCCTTCCTCGAAGGCCCCGAGGTTTCCCTGTTCTGCCTCGTCGACGGCGAAACCGTGGTCCCGCTGCTGCCCGCGCAGGACCACAAGCGCGCCTACGACAACGACGAGGGCCCGAACACCGGCGGCATGGGCGCCTACACCCCGCTGCCGTGGCTGCCGGAGGACGGCGTGCAGCGCATCGTGGACGAGGTCGCGGCGCCGGTCGCGCGCGAGATGGTCAACCGTGGCACCCCCTACCAGGGCCTGCTCTACGTGGGCGCTGCGTGGGGGCCGGAGGGCCCGGCCGTGGTGGAGTTCAACGCCCGCTTCGGCGACCCGGAGACCCAGGCCGTGCTGTCCATGCTGGAGACCCCGCTCGCCGAGCCGCTGTACGCCGTGGCCACTGGCACGCTCGCGGACCTGCCGCCGCTGCAGTGGAAGGACGGCTACACCGCCACGGTCGTGCTCGCCGCGGAGAACTACCCGGCCAGCCCCGCCAAGGGCGACGCGATCACGGGGCCGGAGCTGGACAACCCGGACAAGGTGCTGCACGCGGGCACTGCGCGCGGGGATGATGGGTACGTCTCCGCGGGCGGGCGAGTGCTCAACGTGCTCGGCCACGGTGCCACGCTGGAGGACGCGATCGCGGACGCCTACCGCGTCATCGGGGGGATCGAGATGCGCGGGTCCTTCTACAGGAAGGATATTGGGCGGCGTGCGGTGGCGGGTGAGGTGAGCGTCGAGAAGCAATAGGCCCCGCTGTGCGATACTTAGGGGCGTGACTGAAAAGCCTGCAAACCCCAACGTCCTGTCCAACCGCTACGCCTCGCCGGAGATGGCGACGCTGTGGAGCGCCGAGCACAAGATCATCCTCGAGCGGCAGCTGTGGATCGCCGTCATGCGCGCCCAGCGTGAGCTCGGCGTGGAGATCCCGCAAGAGGCTATCGACGCCTACGAGTCCGTCATCGACCGCGTCGATCTCAACTCCATCGCGGAGCGGGAGCGCGTCACGCGCCACGACGTGAAGGCGCGCATCGAGGAGTTCAACGCGCTCGCCGGCTACGAGCACATCCATAAGGGGATGACCAGCCGAGACCTGACCGAGAATGTGGAGCAGCTGCAGATCGTGCGCGCGCTCGAACTGATCCGCGGCAAGGCGGTCGCGCTGCTCAAGGCTGTGGGCAACCGAGCCTCTGAGTACAAGTCGCTGGTGATGGCGGGCCGCTCCCACAACGTGGCGGCGCAGGCGACCACCCTGGGCAAGCGCTTCGCGTCCGCGGCCGACGAGATCTTGGTCGCCGTAGACCGCATCGAGTCGCTGCTTGACGGCTACCCACTGCGCGGCATCAAGGGCCCGATGGGGACGGCGCAGGACATGCTCGACCTCATGGGCGGAGACGAGGCGAAGCTCGCCGAGCTGGAATCCAAGGTGGCCGGCCACCTGGGCTTTGACACCGTGTTCGACTCCGTCGGCCAGGTCTACCCGCGCTCGCTGGACTTCGAGGCGATCTCCGCGCTGGTCCAGCTCGGCGCCGGTCCGTCCTCGCTGGCCACCACGATCCGCCTCATGGCGGGCAACGAGACGGTGACCGAGGGCTTCAAGGAGGGCCAGGTCGGCTCCTCCGCCATGCCGCACAAGATGAACGCGCGCTCCTGCGAGCGCGTCGGCGGCTTCCAGGTCATCCTGCGCGGCTACCTCACCATGGCCGCTGACCTGGCCGGGCAACAGTGGAACGAGGGCGACGTGTTCTGCTCCGTCGTGCGCCGCGTCGCGCTGCCGGACGCCTTCTTTGCCATCGACGGGCAGCTGGAAACCTTCCTCACCGTCCTCGACGAGTTCGGCGCGTTCCCCGCCATGATCACCCGCGAACTGGACCGCTACCTGCCGTTCCTGGCCACCACCCGCATCCTCATGGCGTCCGTGCGCGCCGGGGTGGGCCGCGAGACCGCCCACGAGGTGATCAAGGAGAACGCCGTCGCCATGGCCCTGGACATGCGCGAGAACGGCGCCGAGCAGAACCTGGTCGAGCGTCTTGCCGACGACGATCGCCTGCCGCTGGACCTCGGCCAGCTTGAGGAGGCTCTCGCGGACCGGCACGCGTTTATCGGCGCGGCAGAGTCGCAGGTCGACCGCGTGCTCACGCGTATCGACGCCCTCGTACACAAGTACCCCGACGCCGCCAACTACCGCCCAGGCGAGATCCTGTAGCTCGCCGCGGCCGGGGGGCGGGCGTAGTCGGTGCTGTCTGCGTCTAAAAGGAGCTAGCTCCGTTTGGGGTTGGTGTTGAACGGCGACCTGGGGTTTTGCTGGTGGTTCGCGTGTAGATGGAGCTAGCTCCGTTTGGGGGTTGTGTTGATCGGCGACCTGGGGTTTTGCTGGTTGGTTGCGTGTAGATGGAGCTAGCTCCGTTTGGGGGTTGTGTTGATCCGCGACCTGGGGTTTTGTCGGTGGCTCGCGTCTAGATGGAGCTAGCTCCGTTTGGGGGTTGTGTTGATCGGCGACCTGGGGTTTTGCTGGTTGGTTGCGTGTAGATGGAGCTAGCTCCGTTTGGAAGGAGCAGCGCCGACCGCCGACCCGGGGCGGGGTCTACTCCGCCCAGCGGACGCCGGTGGCGTCGAGGCGCACGCCGGTAGCGGGAACGCCGGGGTCCACGCGGCGCTCCCAGGATGCGAGCGCGGTGGTGTAGGCGCGGCCTTCCTCCAGGTCAGCGGTGTAGCCGGAGGGGGCGCCGCTGCCCATGTCGCAGTACGCCTCCGCCGCGGACGGCGAAGCGGCCCCAGGCACAGCACCAGCCCCAGCCCGCGAACCAGACCCAGCCCGCGATCCAGCACCCGACCCGTCGCCGAGGCCCGTGCCGCTGCCCGGCTGGGACGGGACGGAGTTGGCGGTGAGGGTTGTGGAGGGGGCGGGGGTGGCGTCGATAAGCGAAAGCTCCGGCACGGGCACCGTGGGGCCGGTGGGGTTGCTGCCGATGGCGACGGGCGTGAGCGTGACCGGGAAGCAGGTGAACGCGGCGAACCGCTGCGGGTCGGGCGAGCGGAGGTTGTTGGCGGCTTGGGTGCCGGTGATGCGGCGCGGGCGCTCGACGGTGACCTCCCACTGCACCTGGGTGCCGGTTGCGGGGTCCTCGGTGGCGACGCGCGCGGTGTCGCCGAAGCTGAGGACGGCGTTGTCGCGGGTGGGGGCGAAGTCGGGCATGTCGGCGGCGTCCGTGCTGGCGGGTTGCGGCGAGCACGCGGCGAGTGCGGCGGCGAGCGGCAGCGCGAGCAACACTGGGAGGCGAGAGACCATGCGGAACATGGTAGTGGCGCGGTATATGCTTGGTGCCATGCGTCCAGAGCTTTCTGACTACACTCACCTTTCCGGCGGCAAAGTCCGCGAGATTTACCAGGTAGATGCGGACACCTTGCTCATGGTGGCCTCGGATCGCATCTCCGCCTTCGACTTCTCGCTCGAGCCCGAGATCCCGGACAAGGGGCGGATTCTCACCGCAACGTCGATGTTCTTCTTCGACCTGCTGGACGGGATTCCGAACCACCTCGCGGGGCCGATCGATGATCCGCGGATCCCGGAGGAGGTGCTGGGCCGCGCGATGGTGGTGAAGAAGCTGGACATGATCGACTTCGAGTGCGTCGCCCGCGGCTACCTCACCGGCTCGGGCAAGAAGGAGTACGACGAGCGCGGCATGGTCTGCGGCGTGAAGCTGCCAGAGGGGCTGGTCGAGGCGTCGAAGCTGCCGGAGCCGATTTTTACCCCGGCGACGAAGGCCGCGCAGGGCGATCACGACGAAAACGTGACGTTCAAGTACATGGCGGGCAAGATCGGCACCGAGCTGGCGGAGCGCCTGCATGATCGCACCCTCGAGGTCTACTCGCGCGCCGCGGAGTACGCGGAGACCAAGGGCATCATTCTGGCGGACACCAAGTTCGAGTTCGGCCTGGACAGCAACGGGGAGCTCGTGCTTGCAGACGAAGTCCTGACCCCGGATTCCTCCCGCTACTGGCCCGCCGATTCCTACAAGGAGGGGCAGAAGCAGCCCAGCTTTGACAAGCAGTACGTGCGCAACTGGCTCACCGGCCCGAAGTCGGGCTGGCGCCCGTCGGAGGGCACGCAGCCGCCGGAGCTGCCGGGCTCCGTGGTGGAGGCCACGCGCGACCGCTACATCGAGGCGTACGAGCGCCTGAGCGGCGAGAAATTCGGCGACTGGCCGGGCGCCAACGCGTAAGCGCGGTGCCCTAGGCTGGGTGCCTATGGATTTCCCCAAGGCACCGAAGCACCCGATCACCCGCTCGTTCCACGGCCGCGACTTCGTGGACAACTACGAGTGGCTGCGTGACAAAGACAGCCCGGAGACGATCGCGTACCTGGAGGCGGAAAACGCCGCCACTGAGCAGGCCACCGCGCACCTGAGCGATCTGACCGACGCGATCTACGGCGAGATCAAGTCGCGCGTGAAGGAAACGGATATGTCCGTGCCGCAGCGCGCGGGCGACTGGTGGTACTACGGCCGCACCATCGAGGGCAAGAACTACGCCCTCTCGTGCCGCGTCCCCGCCGCCGACGAGCCCTGGACCCCGCCCGAGGTCTCGGAGGAGATGCCCGGGGAGCAGGTGCTTATCGACGCCAACGAGCTCGCCGACGGCCACGAATTCTTTTCCATCGGCGCCTCCTCGGTCACCACCTCCGGCCGCCTCCTGGCCTACTCGGTGGACACCACCGGCGACGAGCGCTTCGACCTGCGCATCAAGGACCTGGAGACCGGCGAGCTGCTCGGCGACGTCATCGAGGGCGTCTTCTACGGCGCGACCTGGGCAGGCGATGACTACCTGTTCTACGTCCGCTGCGACGACGCCTGGCGGCCCCATCAGATCTGGCGCCACAAGGTGGGCACGGACGCGTCCGAGGACGTCCTGGTCTTCGAGGAGAAGGACGAGAAGTTCGGCGTCGGCGTGGGCGCGGACCGCGCGGAGCGCTTCCTCTACATCCTGTCCTCGTCGTCCCTGACTACCGAGTACCGCGTCGCGCCGCTTGAGCACCCCACCGCCGAGTTTCAGGTGATGCGCCCTCGCGAGGAGGGCGTGGAGTACCACCCGGACTACGCCGCGCTGGGGGACCGCGAGTACTGGCTGGTCACGCACAACGCCGCGGGGCCGAACTTCGCGGTCAGCGCGGTCGCACTCGCCGCCGAGCTACCGGACCTGCGCGACCTGCACGTCATCGTCCCGCACTCGGACACGACCCGCATCGAGGGGCTGGACGTCTACCGCGACTTCGTGTTCATGTCGTACCGCCGCGGCGGGATCCCGCGCCTGGCCGTTGCGCCGCTCACGGGCGAGGACTTCGCCCCCTTCAAGGAGCTGGAGTTCTCCGAGGAGCTCTACACCGCGAGCCTGGCCGGCAACCCGGAGTGGGACGCGCCCGTGGTCCGGGTGGGCTACACCTCGTACACGCAGCCGTCGCAGCTGTTGGATTACCGGGTTAAGGACGACTCGTTCACCCTGCTCAAGGAGCAGGAGGTTGAGGGCGGTTACAACCCGGACGAGTACGTTGCCGAGCGGATCTGGGCGAAGGCTGAGGACGGGGTGGAGATTCCGGTGTCGGTGGTGCGTCGAAAAGCGACTGCCCCGAACGCTTCGCCCACCTTGCTGTACGGCTACGGCTCGTACGAGGCGTCGATGGACCCAGGCTTCTCCATCGCGCGACTCTCGCTGCTGGACCGCGGGATGGTGTGGGCGTGCGCGCACGTGCGCGGCGGCGGCGAGATGGGCCGCAGCTGGTACGACCAGGGCAAGATGCTGCACAAGAAGAACACGTTCACGGACTTCATCGCGTGCGCTGACACGCTCATCCAACTGGGCATGACCGATCCGGAGCACCTCGTCGCCGAGGGCGGCTCTGCGGGCGGGCTGCTCATGGGCGCGGTGGCGAACATGGCGCCGGAGAAGTTCGCGGGCATCCAGGCGATCGTGCCGTTCGTGGACCCGCTGACCTCCATCCTCAAGCCCGAGCTGCCGCTCACCGTCGGCGAGTGGGAGGAGTGGGGCGACCCGTACCACGACCCCGAGGTGTACGACTACATGGTCGGTTACGCGCCGTACGAGAACATCATCGCGCAGGACTACCCCGACATCCTGGCCGTGACCAGCCTGAACGACACCCGCGTGCTCTACGTTGAGCCCGCGAAGTGGGTGGCCAAGCTGCGCGAGCACGCCACCGGCGGAGAGATTTTGCTCAAGACCGAAATGTCCGCGGGCCACGGCGGCGTGTCCGGCCGCTACGCCAAGTGGAAGCAGACGGCGTTCGAGTACGCGTGGACGTTGGTGAAGAGCAAAGCCGTGGCCGCTGTGGGAGAATAGCGGGTATGTCTGGTCGCGTTCTCGTCTCAATTTCGTCCATTTTTGATGACACGCTCGATGACGTGGTCCGGCTCGTCGAGGGGCTGGACCGCAAACGCGTGCCGGTGTCGTTGCTGGTCGCACCGCACATCGACAAGAAGTGGCACCTGGCCAAGGACTCGCGCACCCGCGGCTGGCTCCTCGAGCAGGCCGCGCACCGCGCCCTGCTCCTCAACGGTTTCGACCAGGCGGTGCAGGGCCGCCGCTCCGAATTCGCGGCGCTCGGCGAGCACGAAGCGCGCCTCCGCCTCACCGGCGCAACCCGCCAGATGGAGGCGCTCGGCTTCCACCTCGACATGTTCGCCCCGCCGCGCTGGCGCATGTCCCCAGGCACACTCGGCGTGCTCCCGGACTTCGGGTTCCGCCTCGCCGTGTCAACGAAGGGCATCTATTCGCTTACCGACGCCACCGCCACCCCCTTCACCCGCTGCCGCAACCTCTCCGTCGGCGAGGGCTACGGCACGGCCAAATGGTGGCGACGCAACATCATCGCTGCCGCCGTCCGCGGCGCGGAGAAGGGCAACACGATCCGTCTGTCTATCTCCGCCCGCGAGCTGCACAAGAAGAAGGTCCGCCGCGACTTCACCGCGGCCGTCCTGTGCGCCCAGGCCAACGGCGCAGAGCCCGCCGACTACAGGGCGTTCCTGTAGGGCGTTCCTGTAGGGCGGGCTTCCTCGCGGCTTACTCAGCGAGGCCTTTAGCGCACCCCAGCTGGTTGAGCAGATCGTTCACCTGCTGCGGCATGAAGTGGTACGCAGCCGCGCCCGCGAGACCGAGCGCCGCGAAGATGGCTGCGATGATGCCGAGGATCGTGCCGAAGGTGGAGCTGCCGTCCGCGGACGTGCCCTGGTCGCCGCCGTCCTGGATCGGCTTCTGCGGCTGCTTCGGTGCGTCCGGCTGCACCTTGCCGGCCTTCTGGGTGGTGCCGTCGGTGAAGGTGATAACCAGGTTGCCCTCGCCGTCAACCTCGACCTTCTCAACGCCGCGGCCGGCAGCGCCGTCCTTGCCATCCTTGCCGTCGGTACCGTTGGCACCGTCCTTGCCATCCTGGCCGTCGGTGCCGGTGGCGCCGTCCTGGCCAGCGATCGGGCCGACCTTCTGGCTGGTGCCGTCGGTGTAAGTCACCTCGAGCTCGCCGTCGACGACCTCGAAGCCAGCAACGCCGCGGCCGGCAGCGCCGGTCTCGCCCTTGTCGCCCTTCTCACCGTCCTGGCCGTCTTTACCAGCAGCCCCGTCCTTACCGTCTGCGCCGTCCTTACCGTCTGCGCCATCCTCGCCGCTGGTGCCGTTGACCTTGCCAGCGTTCTCGGCGTGGCCATCGTTGTAGTGGACGATCAGCTCGCCATCCTCATTGATGGCGACGGACTCGATGCCACGGCCGTCGTTGCCGTCCTGTCCGTCCTTGCCATCGCTGCCGTTGGCACCGTTGGCACCGTCCTTGCCTGCGGCGCCCGGCTCGCCGGGTTCGCCCTTGTCGCCCTTCTCGCCCTTGGCGCCGTCCTTGCCGTCGACGCCCGGCTCGCCGGTTTCGCCCTTGTCACCCTTGTCACCCTTGTCGCCCTTTTCGCCTTGCTCGCCCTTGGCGCCGTCCTTACCGTTAGCGCCGTCAACGCCGTCGGCACCGTCTTTGCCTGCGGCGCCGGGGTCACCCTTGTCGCCCTTCTCGCCCTTGGCGCCGTCCTTGCCAGCGGCGCCCGGCTCGCCGGTTTCGCCCTTGTCACCCTTGTCGCCCTTCTCGCCCTTGGCGCCATCCTTGCCGTCAACGCCATCCTGGCCGTCCCTGCCCGGGGCGCCATCTTTGCCTGCGGCGCCGTCCTCGCCGGTGACCTTGCCCAGGTCGACCGGGTTGTCCTTGTCGTCGGAGTAGGTCACCCAGAGGTGGCCGTCGTCACGCACCTCGGCCTTGATAATGGAGCGGCCGGCGGTGGGTTCTTCGGCGGGGGTGGGTTCTTCGGTGGCGGAGTCGTCGTCAAGCAGCTTCGGATCGACCTTGATGTTGAAGCCGACCTTGACCGGGTCGTGGTCGGAGGAGCGGAACGGGTTGCCGTAGCCGTAGAGCTTGTCGTCGCCGCTGCCGAAGAAATCCTGCGCGTTGTAGTTGCGGCGGGAGTACTCGAACGCGACCGACTCGTCGCCGTTGATGTTCCACACTGCGGAGTCCTGGACCAGGTCTTTTGCGGACACGTTGGCCAGCACGTGGTCGAGGGTGCCGAGTCGGCCGCCGAACTGGTAGGAAGCCTGGTCAAAGTTCTTCTCGTGGTGGACCAGGGAGAAGCCGCCACCCTCGATGGCGGTGATGGCTTCCTCCTTGGTGTAGGAGTTCAGGTCACCGAGAATGAAGGTCGGCAGGTCGGTCCATTTGTCTTCCTTGCTCAGGTGATCAATGAGCGCCTGTGCCTGGGCCTTACGAACGGCGGGGTTGTTGCCCTGGCCGTCGCCGGAATCCTTGTCGTTGTTAGCAACGGACCCCTTGGACTTGAAGTGGTTGACCACGGCCACGAAGTTGTCGCCGCCCTCGGCCGGCTCAAACTCCTGGGCCAGCGGCTGGCGGGCGGTGCCAGTGAAGGCCGAGTCGTCGAAGATCTTGGACTCGCCGACCGGGCGGACCTTGTCCTTCTGGTAAATGAACGCGACGCGGATGTAGTCCTCGTCGGTGCCGAGCTCGGTCGGGGACTTCACCAGGTCCCACTTCTCCTCGCCCGCGGCCTTGTTCAGCGCGTCGACCAGGTTCTGCAGGGTCTCGTCGCGCTTGGACACGTCACCGGTGACGGTCGCCGTGTTCTCAATCTCGGAGAGGCCGAGCACGTCGACGTCGAGCGTGTTAATCGCGGTGACGATCTTGACCTGCTGGTCCTTGAACGCGTCCTCGGTGTACGCGCCGCGCACCTTGCAGTAGTTGGACCCGACAGGGGTGCCGTTCATGTCCTTGTAAGCCTTGCAGTTGTCCTCATCCTTGCCCAGGGAGTTGAAGTAGTTGAGGACGTTGAAGAAGCCGAGGGAGAAGTCGCCCTTCACGGTGCCCGGCACGTCGATGGACTTCGCGCGGGAGTCCTCCCACGTGATCGGCAGTTCTTCCGCGGTGTTCTTACCGGTGATCGGCTGCAGCGGCTGGAAGCGCCACTGGTCGAAGGAGTAGTCCACAACCACGTCGGTCTGGAACTCCACCTGGTCGGTGGTGCGGATGGACTTCACGCCCTTATCCGAGGTGACCAGGTACGGCAGCGGGGTGTTCTTATCCGTGCGGAAATAGTTCTTGGTGCGGCCGTCGTCCAGGTACACCTCGCGGGCGGACTGCTCGGCCTCGTACTTGCGGTAGCCATCGACGCTCGGTTTGTTCTTGTCGGTGAAGTTGTAGATCGGCTCGGTGCCCGCCACCAGGCCGAGGTCACCCGTGTTGTTCAGGTTGTAGTTGTTGGTCACCGTGTAAGTGCCGGGGCGGACCAGCATGCCCTCGTAGGGCTCGCGGGCGTCGTCGCCAGCCGGGAGCTCGGTGAGCTCCACTGCCTTCGGTGCCTCGAGCTCCTCATCCGGCTTCTGCTTGGAGGAAACGGTGATCTGGGTCTGGTTGTGGTACTCCGAGACCTTGCCGGTCACCTGGAGAGAGTCGCCGCGCTGCGGGAAGTCGTTGTTCTCGCCCATGTAGACGAAGATGCCGTCGGAGGCGTCGCCGGCCTTCTTCTCTGCGCCGCCGGTGCCCGCGGTCTGCAGGAAGAAGCCGTTCTTGCCGCCCTCGTCGTACACGGCGGTGACCACGCCCTCAGTGGTCACGGTCTTGCCCTCGAGCGGGGAAGCGGCGCCGGTGCCCTGGATCTCAGCGATCGGGGTGATCGCGCCGGGCTCCGGGGCTGGCTGCGCGGGGTCGGACGGGTCAGCGGGGTCGGTCGGCTCAGACGGCACGACCGGATCGCTGCCCGAGCCCTGCGGGGTCGGCGCGGCTGCGTGGAAGTCAGCGGCGTTGTCGTCGGTGTCTACGCCCGCCTCTTTGCGCTGGATGGCAGTCGTGTTCGAGGTCACCTCGGCGGCTTTGCCCTCAAAGTTTTTCGCCCCGCCCCAGCCGACGAGGTCGACTTGGTTGCCGGAGGCGTCGGTAAGCACTGCGCTCGCTTTCGTGCTGCTGAAGTTGAAGGAGCTTTCGTAGTCGGCATTTTCGATCGGGTGAGACGTGTCGTCGCCCGCGGCGCCCTTGATCAGGAAGTACCCGCCCGCAGGCACGGATCCGGAAAGCTTGGTCGTGTTGCCCGTATTGCCCTCGGCGGACTGCTGGTCGAGGACCCATCCGGTGATGTCGATGTCCTTGTCGGTGGGGTTGTACAGCTCGACAAAGTCGTTGGAGATGGTGGAGCCGGAGTTGCCGCCGCCTCCGTAGACCTCGTTGATGACAACGTTGGAGCCGTCGGTCGCCGCGTGCGCGGTGGGGACGGTGATGGTGCCGGCTGCGAGCGCGACGATGAACGCTGCGGAGAACCCGTGGCGGTGGTTGAAACGCATGTGGAACCCTTTGCTGAGAGGATGGAGTAATTTCCCAGTTAAAATAACGCCGGTCGCTAGGCTGCGCTGGGTATAAACTCAGTAAAAACTTAAAGTTCAGGCATTGTTCATCTGTTGGACCGCTATTGGTTCCCCGGGGGCGTCGGATATACTTGCCCACGTCTGCTGACCTCTGACTAATGAAGGAATCTCATGGCACGTGTCGTGGTAAATGTCATGCCGAAGGCTGAAATCCTGGATCCGCAGGGCCAGGCTGTCCAGCGCGCACTTGGGCGAATCGGGGTGAACGGGGTCCAGGATGTCCGCCAGGGCAAGCGCTTCGAGATCGAGGTGGACGACTCCGTCACGGATGAGGAGCTCGCTCGCGTCGCGGAGACCCTCCTGTCCAACACCGTGATCGAGGATTTCGAGGTTGTTCGATGACGGCAACCATCGGGGTTATCACGTTCCCAGGCACGCTTGACGACGTCGACGCCCTCCGCGCCGTCCGCCTCGCAGGAGCCGAGCCGAAGCAGTTGTGGCACGCCGACGACGACCTGACCGGCGTGGACGCCGTCGTCGTCCCGGGCGGGTTCTCCTACGGCGACTACCTGCGCTCCGGCGCGATCGCCGCGCAGGCACCGATGATGGGTGCCGTGGTGGAGGCCGCGAAGAAGGGCATGCCGGTACTGGGCATCTGCAACGGCTTCCAGATCCTCACCGAGGCCGGTCTGCTGCCGGGCGCGCTCACCCGCAACCAGCACCTGGACTTCCACTGCGTGGACACCTACCTGGAGATCGCCAACGCGGACACCGCGTGGACCTCCCGCTTCGAGGCTGGCCAGAAGATCCTGGTGCCAGCGAAGCACGGCGAGGGCCGCTTCCAGGCCTCGCAAGAGACGGTGCACCAGCTGGAGCAGGAGGGCCGCGTGGTCTTCCGCTACACCGACAACTTCAACGGCTCCGCCAATTCGATCGCGGGCGTGACCAATGAGTCGGGCCGCGTCGTCGGCCTCATGCCGCACCCGGAACACGCGATCGAGCTGCTCACCGGCCCGTCCACTGATGGTCTGGGCCTGTTCGAATCCGCCATCGACGCTATCTCGAAGATCGGAGCGTAAACGATAATGACCGTGCACGACGACACCGTCGAGAACGCGCAAGCAACCCCTGACCTTCAGCAGCCGTACGCGGAACTGGGCCTGCGCGACGAGGAATACGACAAGATCAAGTCCATCCTGGGACGCCGCCCCACGGACGCGGAGCTGACCGTGTACTCCGTGATGTGGTCCGAGCACTGCTCGTACAAGTCCTCCAAGGTGCACCTGCGCTACTTCGGCGAGACGATGACCGAGGAGATGGCCTCCAAAATCCTCGCCGGTATTGGCGAGAACGCCGGTGTGGTGGACATCGGCGACGGCGACGCGGTGACCTTCCGCGTGGAGAGCCACAACCACCCGTCGTTTGTGGAGCCATACCAGGGCGCCGCAACCGGCGTGGGCGGCATCGTACGCGACATCATGGCCATGGGCGCGCGCCCGATCGCCGTGATGGACCAGCTGCGTTTCGGCCCGGCGGATGCCGAGGACACCAAGCGCGTCCTCCCCGGCGTGGTCCACGGCATCGGTGGCTACGGCAACTCGCTCGGCCTGCCCAACATCGGCGGCGAGACCGTCTTCGACGCCGCGTATGCCGGCAACCCGCTGGTCAACGCCCTGTGCGTGGGCACGCTCAAGGTGGAGGATCTCAAGCTCGCCTTCGCTTCCGGCACCGGCAACAAGGTGGTGCTCTTCGGCTCGCGCACCGGCTTGGACGGAATCGGTGGCGTTTCCGTGCTGGGCTCTGCCACCTTCGAGGAGGGCGAAGAGCGCAAGCTGCCGGCCGTCCAGGTCGGCGACCCGTTCGCGGAGAAGGTGCTGATCGAGTGCTGCCTGGAGCTGTACCACGCCGGCGTGGTCGTGGGCATTCAGGACCTCGGTGGCGGCGGCCTGGCCTGTGCCACCTCCGAGCTGGCCGCGGCCGGCGACGGCGGCATGCGCGTCAACCTGGACAACGTCCCGCTGCGCGCCGAGAACATGTCGGCCGCCGAGATCCTCGCCTCCGAGTCCCAGGAGCGCATGTGCGCCGTGGTCACCCCGGACAACGTGGATCGCTTCATGGAAATCTGCGCGAAGTGGGAGGTGGGCGCCGCCGTCATCGGCGAGGTCACCGACGAGAAGGACCGCTACGTGGTCACCCACGGCGGCGAGGTCGTGCTGGACGCGCCGCCGTCATCGATCGACGAGGGCCCGGTCTATGAGCGGCCCTACGCCCGCCCTGACTGGATTGACGAGGTTGGGGAGCGAGGGGGCGTCGATAAGCAAGAGGCCCTTTCGGCCGCATGGCTGAAGATGGTGGCCTCGCCCGCCCTGTGCTCGCGCGACTACATCGTGCAGCAGTACGACCGCTACGTGCGCGGCAACACGGTGCAGGCCCACGGCGCGGACTCCGGCGTGCTGCGCATCAACGAGGAGACGAACCGCGGCGTTGCCATCGCCACCGACGCCTCCGGCCGCTACACCTACCTCGACCCGAACGCGGGCGCGCGGCTGGCGCTCGCCGAGGCCTACCGCAACGTTGCCGTCACCGGCGCGACCCCCGTCGCGGTGACCAACTGCCTCAACTTCGGCTCGCCCGAGAACCCGGACGTGATGTGGCAGTTCCGCGAGGCAGTGCACGGGCTTGCCGACGGCGCCGCCGAGCTGAACATCCCGGTCTCCGGCGGCAACGTGTCCTTTTACAACCAGACCGGCGAGACCCCGATCCTGCCCACCCCGGTCGTGGGCGTGCTTGGCGTCATCGACGACGTGGCCAAGGCGAACCCGTACGCCGTGCCTTCGACGGAGGAGGAGTTCTCCCTGGTCTTGCTCGGTGAGACCGCCGACGAGTTCGGCGGCTCCGTGTGGCAGGACATCTCCGGCGCGGGCCTGGGCGGCGTGCCGCCGAAGGTGGACCTGGCAAACGAGGAGCGGCTGGCGAAGTTCTTCGCCGACGTCGCCGACCACGGCGGCGTGACCGCCGCCCACGACCTGTCCGAGGGTGGCCTGTCGCAGGCCGTGTTCGAGATGCTGCAGGCCTCCGGCAAGGGCGCTGACCTGGACCTCGCGGCCGCGCACGAGGACGCGTTCACCGCGCTGTTCTCGGAGTCCGCATCCCGCGTCCTGGTCGCCGTGACTGCAGACCGTGCGGACGCGCTTGTTGAGCGCGCCGGTGCCGCAGGCGTGCCGGCCGCGCTGATCGGCCGTACGAACGCGGAGGGTGTCCTGCGCTTTGGCTCCGAGCAGCTGGAGATCGCCCAGCTTCGCGACGCCTGGGCCGACACCCTGCCGTCACACTTTGCCGCAGCGCACGCCCCGAACGCAGCGGTGTAGCGTCCAGGCGGGCGTCACGTGGTTGCGCTATTGCTGACGCTCGCCGCTGTCTTCGGCTTGTCCGTCGTCGCCGGTGCCACAGGTGCCGGCACGGCGGGCTTTGTCGTTTCTGCGACGTTGCTGGGGTTCGGGCTGGCGCCCTTCGTCGGCGACTCTTTGCAACGGCTGCTGCCGTGCTCGGTGTGGGGCAGATTTTCTCTTTCGGCTCGTACTGCTCGGGGCCTGGGCGTGGACCACTTCAACGCGTTTCTCACCCGGGTTGGGTGGAACCAGCAGGTTGTGGCTATGCGCGGGTTTGGCGTTGGTGAGTCTGGCGCTGCTGAACGCAGGAATCCGCGGCATATGCAGGCTGCGGCCGCCGGGCATGCGTGGGCGTTGGTGCTCCATGTCGTTGCCGCGGCGTGGGCGGCGCTGGCTGGCGGGTGGTCAGCCGTAGCTGTGTTGCTGGCCGTCGGAGTGGTGGGGCACCTCTATCCGGTGCTGTTGCAGATCCGGGTACTGACGCGGCTGCACGAGGGGCATAAACTGAGCTAGCTCCATTTGGACCTGCCCGGCCGGTGAAACGCCAGGTCGTGCGGATCCGTGAACCCTAAAGGGAGCTAGCTGTACTGCTCGGGGACGTTGATCAATCGTGAGAACGGCGGCTGGTTGTCGCAGGCCGTGTGCGGGCGGTGCTGGTTGTACTGGTGCAGCCAATCCGGCAGGGCGTCGCGTCGTTCTTGCTCGCTGGTGTAGCAGCGGGCGTAGGCCCACCCGTCGGCCATGGTCCGGTGGAAGCGCTCTACCTTGCCGTTGGTCTGCGGCCGGTACGGACGCGTTCGCTTCGGGGTGATCGAGAGGGCCTCGCAGGTGTCCCGCCACAGGTGCGAGCGATAGGCGCCACCGTTGTCGGACAGCACCCGCTCCACGGCGACGCCGCGATCGGCAAACCACGCCACAGCCCGATGCAGGACCCCGACCGCGGTGACGGCGGTCTCGTCGTCGTGGACCTCGGTGTACGCGACGCGGGAGTGGTCGTCAATGACGGTGTGCACGAACGCGTACCCGAGCCTGGGGTTGTGCCACTTGCTCTTCGGCTTACCCGGTGTCGCCGTTCGGTTGTGGTCGCCCTGGCGGCGGCCGACGTAGCGCCAGCCGCCGCCGTCGGGGATGTTCCCGAGCTTCTTCACGTCCACGTGGACCAGGGAGCCGGGGTGGGGGTGTTCGTACCGGCGGATCGGTTCGCCAGTCTCGCGGTCCATGTAGGAGAGCCGGTTCAGTCGGGCACCGGCCAAGATGCGGTGGACGGTCGAGGGCGCGATGCCGAGTCGGGCGGCGAGCTGCACGGGGCCCTCACGCAGCCGTATCCGCAGGCTGACGCACCGCTTCGTCGTCGCCTTGTCCGTCTTGTTCGGTGAGGTCTTCGGCCGGGACGAGCGATCCTGCATCGACTCGCCGGCGCGATAGCGGTCGACCCACCTCTTCACGGTCGGCCAGGAGACCTGGAAGCGGGCGGCGACTTCGCTGATGGGCCAACCGTCGTCGACGACGAGCTGGGCCACCTTGAGCCGGTGGCGAGGTGTCAGGGTGGCGTTGGCGTGCATCACCCCTCACCTGCTGCGACGGGCGTCGTCCGCGGCGTTCGGAGTTGCCCCAGGACTGCAAGGAGGATCGTCGTGGCGAGCGGCACGAGTCCGGCGGCGATGAACAAGCTGGCAGCGGCGATGTGTCGGCTGAGGAGTCCGGTGAGTGCGATGGACAGTGGCATGAAGGCGATGGAGATGAAGAAGTCGAGGCTGGCGACTCGGCCGAGCATCTCCAGCGGTACGTGTTCCTGCAGGACCGTGCCCCAGATGACCATCCCGACTCCGATCGACGCACCGTAGACCGCCAGTCCGGCGCTGATGATCCACGGATTGTTGGTGAGTGCGGGGATGGCCAGTGGAAGGCAGCCGAGTGCCCATGCGCCGACCATTACGGGCAGGAAGTGTGAGGGGGTGGGCCATGAGCCGGCGACGAGGGAACCCACCAGGCCGCCGACGCCCAGAACTCCGAGGACGACTCCGTACACAGCCGGACCGTTGTCATGGGTCGAGCGTATGACCGCGGGCAGGAGAACTTCCAGCGGACCGGTCACGGCCAGGCCCATGGCGGCCGCCAACAGCACGCTGGAGCGAACCCAGCGCGTGCGGGCGACGTAGCCGAACCCGTCGAGCAGGTCCCGCAGCGCAGAGGTGGCCGGAGCTTCGGCGTCGGTCTCGGCTGAGCAAGGGGCAGGAAGCCGCAGGGCGGCGATCAGGGCGAGTCCGAGCGCGCCGGCGATGAGGTACCCGCCCGCGGCAGGCACGCTCGCGCCGATGACGGCACCGACGACGCCGGGGGCGAGGGTCTGTCCTACCAGCGGCCGGGTGGTCCCTTCGAGCCCGTTGACGGCCATCAGGTCGTCGCTTCCCACGAGGACGGGCACGAGCGCGGTGTAGGCCGGGAAGAAGAAGGCGGTCGAGACGCCGATGACGAACGCGGACACTGCCAGCATCCAGAAAGCGGCCGCGTCGAAGATGGCGGCGGTGGAGGTCGTCGTCGAGGCGGCGAGGTTGACAGTGAGGACGCCGACGATGACGGACTTCTTGGCGACGCGGTCCGCAAGTACCCCGGCGGGCAAGGATCCTGCGAGCAGGCCGATGCCGCTCCACGCCACGACACCCGACAAGGTGGCCGCCGTGGCGCCCAGGTCGAGGGTCTGCATGGCTAAGTAGAGGGCCCAGCCGCCCTGGGCGAAGACGGTGAGCACCATCGCTGCATACAGCGGTCGGTAGCCGGGGACGGACAAGGGGCGAAGGGGGTTCATGGCAGGTCCTTTGGGGCAAGGCTGAGGTGGGGCCAGTCGGTGAGGTCGTCGAGCATCTGCCGGTCGTGCGTGGCGACGATCGTGGCGCAGGGGGTCCGCAGGAGCTCGGTGGTGATGTCGTCGACGAGGCTCGATGACAGATGGTTGGTGGGCTCGTCCAGGAGCAACAGGTCCGGGTCCACCGCCAGGCACATGGCCAGATGGAGGCGGCGTTGTTGCCCTTGCGACAGGTGCCCCACGGGTGTGCGGGTTGCCGCGGGCTCAAGCAGCCCGAGTGAGCCGAGGGAGGGTGCCTGTGATCGGCGGCCCTGCGTGGCCAGGTACGTCTCGTAGACCACGTGTGCGGGGAGGGCGTCGTCCCAGTCAGGGACCTCTTGAGACAACAGGGCGACGCGCACCCTCGGGTTCACCCGCAGCTGGCCTGTACTCGGGGCCAGTCGCCGACCGAGAAGCCCCAACAGTGTGGACTTCCCAGCACCGTTCGGCCCGGTGACCACCAACCGGTCTCCACCGCTGATGTCCACCGAGACCGGGGTGGCCAACTGGTCAGTCACGGTGAGCATGGAGGCGTTGACGATGTTCTGACCGGTCCGCGCTGACGATGTGGGCCATGCCAACCGCAGCGGTGGCTCTGGCACGTCGATCTGATGACGCTCCAGGTCCACGATGCGGCGGTTGAAAGCCTGTACCACCCCGGCAGCGCGCGTGGCCCGTTGGTGCTTGCCCGTTCCCTTGTCGGGTCGCCAACCGCCTTGCGACAGGCGGGAGCGTGCGTCGGCGGCGGCGCGGGTCAGTTCCTGATGCCGGGCGACCTGGGCGGCATGGTCTTGCTCCCAGGCGGCCCGTTCTCGTTGCCGCCCTTCGATCCAGCCCTCGTAACCGCCCGCGTAGGTGCGCGGAAGGCCATCGCGGGTCGGGTCGAGGTCCAGGAAGCTGGTCGCCACGTCGCGCAGCAGGGCGCGGTCGTGGCTGACTAAGGCCAGGCCACCGGGGTGGTCCCGCAGGCGCTCAGTCAGGAAGGACAGCCCTGCAGCGTCCAGGTGGTTGGTGGGCTCGTCCAGCAGCAACAGGTCAGGGGTCGATCCGAGGGCGACCGCCAGCCGTACCCGGTACCGCTGGCCGACCGACAAGGTCGACAGGACCCGATCGCGGTCGCTACAGGCGTTCAGGCCCGCCAGGGCGATGTCAACACGGCGGTCTGCATCCCAGGCGTCCAGCCGCGTGGCCGCCTCGAGTGCGGCGGAATAGGCGTCGGCCGCGTCATCGCCCGCGGCCAGCGCCGCGGTAGCCACGTCGAGGGCCTGCAGAGCGGCCCTGGATGGGGCGGTCGCCTCGGCAATGAGGTCACCGACCGTGCGATCGCCCTCGGTGGCCATGTCCTGCTTGACCAGGACGAGGGAACCCACCCGGGTCACCACTCCCGAGTCGGGTTTCAAGATCCCCGCCAGTATATGGAGCAAGGTGGTCTTGCCCCGGCCGTTGTCGCCGACGATCGCCAGTCGCGACCCGGTGGAGACGGTGACGTCAGTCCCACTCAGCAGCGGCCTGTCGCCGAGTGTCAGGTGGAGTGATTCAGCGCGGATGTGTGCAGCGGGCCCTTGGGATGTCCCGATCCAGGCACATGATCGTAAAGGTTCTGTGGTTGGCATTGCGTACTTTCAGCTCGTCATGGAGCCGGGCACCACGAAGCGGCCGCCCGGCAGATGGCCAGGACGGCAGACGAGAGGTCATAAGGGGTCCCGCCGCCGTCAGCGGACGGAACGCAGCTTCATCGAGGCGATGCCTGAGTACATGCGACCGAGGATACAGAGCCCGGGCGATGCCACGCAAGTCAACTAACGTCCCCGGTCAGTACAGCTAGCTCCATTTGGACCTGCGCCGACGGTGAAACGCCTGGTCGCGCGGAATCGTGAACCCTAAATGGAGCTAGCTCCATTTGGACGTGCCCGGCCGGTGAATCGCCTGGTCGCGCGGAATCGTGAACCCTAAATGGAGCTAGCTCCATTTGGACGAGGGGGCACGCTTGGAGCCCATTCTTAGGCATCATGGGTGGCCATCTCACGCGTCACGCGCTGACTCAGATGGCTAAGCGAAAGATCACTAAAGAGCTAGTCGAGAAGGTTATGAAAAACAGGCAGAACAAGCCGAGGCAATGGGAATACCACAATGTTTAGCGGCAACGGGATTCGTGTTATCGACTATAATTTGACCGGAAATGTGATTACTGTTACGAGGGCCTAATCATGAATTTCGATTATGACTCAGAAGCTGACGCAGCCTATCTAACCATTACGCAGTCAGATGTCCTTCCGGAAAGACAGATATCAGCAATAACTACAGAAGGAATGGAAGGGGAAATAGAAATCGACGTGGATGAAAATGGCAAGGTCATTGGCATTGAGTTCGTGAATGCTTCCTTGATTCTTCCTTCAGACTGCCTCTCCTGATGCACCTTGGGGGACTTCTTGCTGATCTGCGAACCGCTACAGGGTTCGCTTATCACCCAGTCTCCAGCTGGGAGCGAGTATGAGTAGACCAAGTTGGCGCCACCTTTGGTGCACGTCAACGGCGTGTGTCGCCTCTCCTGCCAAAAGGGCTGCGGCGAATGGGTCGCACTGCACACGGCGCTGGCGGACGCGTTAGCGCGATGCAGCTCAATGCTCAGACAATGGCTAAGCCTGTGGGTGGCTATGTCACTCGCATAAAGACGGAAGCGACATGCTCAACCACAGCCCAATGCGGCACGACCACCGAGTGCAAAGCACTTGCCACGATGGCGTTACATTATCGGAGTCCTAATAGCGGTATCTTTGTAGTCGGGCGGTTCCAGCCCTAGTCCACCCGCTGCGTGGGACCCGGCCGCTCGACCAGCGGCTCCGGCTCGT
Organism: Corynebacterium gottingense; assembly: GCF_002285125.1. NCBI lineage: Bacteria > Bacillati > Actinomycetota > Actinomycetes > Mycobacteriales > Corynebacteriaceae > Corynebacterium > Corynebacterium gottingense. The sequence goes on along the minus strand of NZ_NSGN01000009.1, from coordinate 36,263 downwards.
ACTGGCCGCGCAGGTCCTTGAGCGTCTGGGTGTGCTCCCAGAGGCGCTTGTCCTCGTCTGTCACCGGCACGAATTTGCGCGCGGGCAGCGGGTTGCCGTCGACGTCGATGCCGATGTAGGTAAACGAGGCGTGGATGGCGGTCCCCAGCTCGTCGCGCCCGCCGCGCGGGTCGCCGGCTCGGACGAAGGTGGAAACGTGGATGGAACGGGAGTCGGTGCGCGTGATGCGCGCCTCCACCTCGATGAGGTCGCCGATGTGGATGGGCTTGTAAAACCGGATACCGCCGGCGTAGACGGCGACCGTGCGCTCGCCGGACCATTCCATGGAGCAGGCGAGGCCGGCTTCGTCGATCCATTCCATTGCGGTGCCGCCGTGGACGTTGCCGCCCCAGTTCACGTCGGTGGGCTTGGCCATGAACCGGTGGGTCAGGCGCGGCGCGGTGCCGTCGTCGGTGTAGGTCTGCTCTTCCATGGACGCCTCGATGGCCTTGCGCAGGTCCACGCGCGACTTCGCGGCCTTCTCGACGCGGCGCTGCTCGTCGGTAATCGGCACGAACGTCGGCACGGGCATGGACTTGCCGGTCTCCGGGTCCTTGGCCACGAAGATGACGAGGCAGTCGCAGGCACGGGTGAACTTGCCTTCGCGGGGGTCGGCGGAGAGCACCTCGTTGACAATGTGCATGGAGCTGCGCCCGGTCATGGCGATCGTGGAGCGCACCTCCACAATGTGGCCGGACGGGATTGGCCGGGTGAAGTGGATGTGCCCCACGTAGGCGGTCACGCAGTAGGTGGCGGACCATTGCGCGGCGCAGGCGTAGGCGGCCTTATCAATCCATTCGAGGACGCGGCCGCCCGAGACGCCCTGGGCGCCGGCGATGAGGACGTCGGTAGGCGATGCCATGAACCGCAGCGTGATGGACGCCGACCGGTTCACGGGGACTGCTGTGTTCGTCATGGCTAGGCATCTTAGTATGGGGGCTATGGCATCCAGCAGAAGCTCGAAGCAGGACCCGGCGGCAACGCGCGAGGCGGTGGCGGCGGTCGCTGCGTGGCTCGATGGTCAAGGGGAGACACCCGGCAGGGCATTGCTTGCCGACGCCACCCGCCGCACCGCCCGTACCCTCGCCGAAGAACTCCCGGGCAAGTCGGTGGAGCTGCGCGTGCCCCCGATCGTGGCGGTGCAGTGCGTCGAGGGCCCGCGGCACACCCGCGGCACCCCGCCGAACGTGGTGGAGATGGCTCCGGAGACCTGGCTGCGCATCGCCACCGGTCGCAGCACGTTTGAGGATGAGGTGGCCGCGGGCAGGATCGACGCCTCCGGCTCCCGGGCGGGCGAGATCGCGCGGGGGTTGCCCGTAATTGCCCTTTCGTAGGCGCGGTCCGTTAAAGTAAGGGCCGTGCATACCGTGAGCATGGAAAATGACGGGGACTCCCGGGCGCAGCTCGACGACGCACCGCGCGATGAGTGCGGCGTGTTCGGCGTGTGGGCGCCTGGTGAAGACGTCTCCAAACTGTCCTATTTCGGCTTGTTCGCCCTCCAGCACCGTGGCCAGGAGGGCGCGGGCATTGCGGTGGGCGATCACTCCAACATCGTCGTGTTTAAGGACACGGGCCTGGTCAGCCAGGTCTTCGACGAGTCCGTCCTCGATGCCCTCCAGGGCGATGTGGCCATCGGGCACACGCGCTACTCCACCGCGGGCGGCAATTCCTGGGATAACGTGCAGCCGATGTTCCGTACCTCGCCAAACGGCACGGACGTCGCGCTCGCGCACAACGGCAACCTGACCAATTACCAGGAGCTGCAGGCCGAGGCGATCGAGCGCAAGCTCATCCCGGCCGATGGCGTGCAGGGCCAGGGCTCGTCCTCCGATACCGCGGTCGTTTCCGCGCTGCTCGCCGACCGGATCCGCGGGGAGCACACGCTTATCGACGCCGCCCTCGACCTCCTCCCTCGCCTCCAAGGCGCCTTCTGCTTCATGGTCACCGACGGCGACACCCTCTTCGCCGCCCGCGACCCGCACGGCGTGCGCCCGCTCTCCCTGGGCCGGTTGGAGCGCGGCTGGGTCGTCGCATCCGAGACGTGCGCCCTGGACATCGTCGGTGCCTCCTTCGTCCGCGACATCGAGCCGGGCGAGCTCGTGGCCATCGACGCCACCGGTATCCGCTCCGAGCGGTTCGCCGAGGCGCCGCGCAAGGCCCGCTGCGTGTTCGAGTACGTCTACGTGGCGCGCCCGGATTCGGTACTTGACGGCCAGACGGTGAATGCCAGCCGCGTTGAGATTGGGCGTCGATTAGCGCGAGTCGCCCCGGTGGAGGCCGACCTGGTCATGCCGGTGCCTGAGTCGGGCACCCCCGCGGCGATCGGCTACGCCGAGGAGTCCGGGATCCCCTTCAAGCAGGGGTTGATGAAGAACGCGTACGTGGGTCGTACGTTTATCCAGCCGTCCGATACGCTGCGGCAGCTCGGGCTGCGGCTGAAGCTGAACCCGGTGCGCGCCGCCATCGAGGGCAAGCGGCTCGTGGTGGTGGACGACTCAATCGTGCGCGGCAACACCCAGCGCAAGCTGATCCGCATGCTGCACGAGGCGGGCGCCGCCGAGGTACACGTGCGCATCGCGTCGCCGCCGGTGAAGTGGCCGTGCTTCTACGGCATCGACTTCGCCAGCCCCGGCGAGCTCATTGCCAACCACGGCCGCGGCGGCACCGATGCGGAGGTCGCCGAGTCCATCCGCACCATGATCGGCGCTGATTCCTTGGCCTTCGTGCCTATCGACAACATGATCGCCGCCACCAACCACCCCGCAGAAAACCTCTGCGCCGCCTGCTTCGACGGCAACTACCCGCTCGGGCTTCCCGACGGCAACCCGAACGCCGACCTTGTCCGGCGCATCCAGAAAGGTGACACCCGACATGACTAACCAGAACTCCGACCCTTCCGTCTCCTATGCCGCCGCGGGCGTTGACATCGAGGCCGGCGACCGCGCCGTCGAGCTGCTCAAGGACCACGCCAAGCGTGCGTCCCGCCCGGAGGTCAAGGGCGGCATCGGCGGGTTCGCCGGTCTGTTCGCCCTGGGCAAGTACCGCGAGCCGTTGCTCGCGGCCGGCTCCGACGGCGTGGGCACCAAGCTTGCTGTCGCCCAGGCGATGGACAAGCACGACACCATCGGCATCGACCTGGTCGCCATGTGCGTCGACGACTTGGTCGTCTGCGGCGCCGAGCCGCTGTTCCTGCAGGACTACATCGCTACCGGCAAGGTCGTGCCGGAGAAGATCGCGGACATCGTCGGCGGCATCGCCGAAGGCTGCGTCCAGGCCGGCTGCGCGCTCCTCGGCGGCGAGACCGCGGAGCACCCCGGCGTGATGGAGGCCGACGACTATGACGTCTCCGCCACCGCCGTCGGCGTCGTGGAGGCGGATGAGCTGCTCGGCCCGGACCGCGTGCGCGAGGGCGACACGATTATCGCCATGGCCTCGTCCGGCCTGCACTCCAACGGCTACTCGCTGGCGCGCCACGTCCTGCTGGAGAAGGCGGGTCTGCCGCTTGACGGCCACATTGAGGAGTTCGACCGCACCCTCGGCGAGGAACTCCTGGAGCCGACCCGCATCTACGCCCGCGACTGCCTCGAGCTGGCCTCCGAGTGCGAGGTGCGCACCTTCTGCCACGTCACCGGTGGTGGCCTGGCGGGCAACATGGTCCGCATCATCCCGGAGGGTCTGGTTGCGGAGATGCGCCGCGCCACCTGGACGCCGGGGCAGATCTTCCGCACGATCAAGTCGGTCGGCCAGGTGCCGGACGAGGAGATGGAGAAGACCTTCAACATGGGCGTCGGCATGGTCGCCGTCGTCGCGCCGGAGGACCGGGACCGCGCGCTGGCGATCCTGGCCGCCCGCCACGTGGACTCTTGGGTCCTCGGCGAGGTCCGCGCTGCGGACAACGGCGAGACCGAGCGCGCAGTGCTGGTGGGCGAGCACCCGCAGTACTAGGCGCCCGCAGTACTAGCTCGGCGCACCCCGCGCATGAACAAAGCACCCGGGGTTGCCGGGTGCTTGTGCTCAAACGGTGTGAATGGTGGCGTTGTGGGGCCGGGCGGACTTACTTCCGGTCCTCGTCATCATCGTCCCAGTCCGCGTACTCGGCGTACTGGTCATCCACCTCGTCACCGTCCTCGTCCCAACGCCGCTGCGGTGCCTTGCCTGCAAGCTCACGCTGCAGAGAATCGAGGTCCATTTCAGGCGTGTTGTACTTAAGTTGGCGAGCAACCTTGGTCTGCTTTGCTTTGGCGCGTCCGCGGCCCATGGCGTGACCCCCTTGAGGTGGTTCTAGGGCGGCCTAAGAAGGCGGCCTCATACTTTCGATAGTTATTGTCCTGGGGGACATAATAGCCTGTACGCCACGAAAATGCTCACCCGGCCCCTGAGCTGGGATTAACGCCCGCGGCGCAGTTTGTCCACCGCGAGACGGCCAAGCTTCTCGCCTTCGTCGGTAGGCAGCGAGTCCGGGTCCACGCTCGCAGCGACCCCCTCGATGTCCAGCGGGGCGGTGAGGGCGGAGCGCTTGACCAGTCCGAGCGCGACCGGGCCGTAGTCGGCGTCCTGGACGACGGTGCCCAGTCGGCCTACCTTGCGCCCGTTGGAGGTGATGGTCTCGCCTGGCTGCGGGTCGTGCGGGGCTGAGCCGTCGAGCTGCAGCATGACCAGCAGGCGAGGGGACCGGCCGAGGTTTTCCACGCGCGCGACGGTTTCCTGCCCGCGGTAGCAGCCTTTGTTCAGGTGGACGGCCCCGATGTGCTCGCCGCGGTTGATCAGGCGCGGCGCCTCGTGCGGGATGGATTTTTCGTCCAGGTCCACGCCCAGCTCGGGTTCGACGTTGCGCACCCGCGCGGCCGTAAACGCCATCATGCCGGCGTAGGCCACCCCCTGCTCGTGGAGGTGCTTGGCCACGCCCAGCGCCTCCCCACACGGGACCGCCACGTCCAGACGAGCGGGGGAGAAGTCGCTGACGCGGCGGGTGAAGACGGCCTCGTCGATGGCGGGGAACTCGGCGTCGTCTGCAAGCAGGGTGAGGATGGCCAAGTCGGCCTCCTCAACGGTCACGTCGGACCAGAACACCATTTTGCGCAGGTAGTCCACGAAGGAGTCGAACTGGGCGGGCGGGACGTCGAGGTAGAACGTGCCATCCACGAGTGCGAGGTCGGCGTGGTGCAGGATGTGGCCCTGGATGTCCAGGTCGAGGGCGGCGGCGGTGAGGGACGGTGTGGCGTCGATAAGCTTCTGCGAAAGCAGGTTGTTCAGGAACTCGGCGGCGTCGGGGCCGGAGACGGCGATGACGCGGCGGTGCGAGCGGTCGATGATGCGTAAGCCCTGCTGTTCCGCGAGCGGATTGCCGTAGTGCCAGGCCACTCCCTCGGCGAGCGGGTTGGACTCGATGGGGGTGGCGCCGGGCAGTTGTAAAAGATCGGACGAATACGACATAGACCCCGATCATACGGGCATAATGGGACAGTATGGCATCGATGCTCCCACCCGCTCCGGTCATTTACCTCGTCGAGCCCTTCGGCGGCTCCGTGCGCAGACAAAACGCGAACACGCCCCACATCTTCTGGGATGACGCGGCTGTGACGCGTGGCGACGGCATTTTTGAAACGATCCTCATCCGCAAGGGCGAGCCGGCGAACCTGGAGCAGCACGTGGAGCGGTTCCGGCGCTCCGCCGCCACCCTCGACTTGCCCGACCCCGGCAGGGAGCACTGGATCAAGGCGACCCGGGAGGCGGTGGCCGACTACGTGCGTGAACGTGGGCTCGCTGCGGAGGACGTGGACGCGAAGTGCGTCTGGACCATGTCGCGCGGGCGCGAGACTACCGGCGTGCCCACCGCCTGGCTGACCATCCGGCCGATCCCGGACTCGGTCTTGGAGGAGCGCAAGAACGGGGTGAGCGTGGTGACCACCCCGCGCGGCTACACCATCAACCGCGGCGAAGGCGGGGAGGCGGAGGTCCCCTGGATGCGGGTGGGCGCGAAGACGCTGAACTACGCGGCGTCCATGGCGGCGCTGCGGTGGGCCCGCGGAGAGGGGTACGACGACGTCATCTATATCGACCCGGAGACGGACCGTGTCCTGGAGGGGGCGACCTCGACGGTGGTGATTGTGAAGAAGGGCGGGCGGCTGCGCACCCCGAAGCCGGGGCCGGGGATCCTGCCCGGCACCACCCAGGCGGCGCTGTTCGCGCACGCGGAAAAGAAGGGGTGGAAGTGCAAGCAGAAGGACATGTACCTCAGCGAGCTGCTCAAGGCGGAATCCGTCTGGCTGGTCAGCTCCACGCGCATGTACGCGCGGGTGCGCAAGCTGAACGGGAAGAAGCTCCCGGCGCCGGACAACGCGGCGGAGGTGCAAAAGCTGATCGTCGCCGCGCTGGATAAGGCTTAGCCGGCGATGCGCTTGAGCTCGGCGGACATGTAGGGAACCATCTCGCCGCCGACGGCGCGCTCGTCCACCCAGCCCAGGTTGTTGTTGGGCATGAGCCCGTAGAGGCGCTTGCCCGCGCCGTGCTGCTTCGGGCCGGACTCGGTGGCCAGGGTGGTGGCGCTCTGCAGCTGCCAGGCGCGCTCGTTGACCGGCTCGCCGTACATCACCTCGACGAGGCCGCGGGAGTTGGTGAGGGTCACCTCGATCTCGTCCTTCAGGGAGATGCGCCAGAAACCCACCTCGCGCTGGTCGGCGCCGGTGGCGTTGCCGTCCTCGTCGATGCGCCAGATGCGCGACTCGAAGCGCAGGTAGTTCTCGCCGTCATGAGAGATCACCAGGCGCTGGCCAAAGGCGTACTCCTCGCCGTTGTCGTTGGCCTGGCCGGTGCCGGTCCACACGCCGACCAGCGGCAACAGCGCCAGCAGCCCGTCGTGCAGGCTCGGACCCTGGCGCAGGTTCGCCGTGTCCTCCTCTAGCGGGAAGTCCTCAAAGCCCAGCGCCGGGATGTTTCGGTGCGCCGTGTTCTTCGATTGCTCCGCGGCCAGGTTGACGGCGTCGTTGCCGTTGAGCGAGCCGGTGTTCTCGGGGGTGGTGTTCTCTGTATCAGCCATGCCAGCCAGGGTAGTCGTTGGCGTGCCGCGACCGCACCCCGCCTCGCTTGCCTCGCCTGCCTCGCCTGCCTAGCCTGCCGAGGCATCCTCCGCGTCCGACGCCAGCGGTGAATCCTCCGCCTGCCGGGCGCCCTCGTCCGTCGACGGGTCCCGCAGGAGCGGGGTAAGGTCCGTCTCCTCCACGACGGTATTAATACGGTCCCGCGAAAACTCGATCGATCCGCCGGTGAGCTGCACACAGTCGGCAGGGCCACCGAGCGGCAGGTCCCGGGTATCGCGCTCCAGGCTGAACGCCTGCACGGCGCGGTCGGTGAGCTCCGGGGGGACGTCCACGAGCTCGCTCGGGCGCATGACAAACTTCGTGCCGTCGATTCGCAGCGTCACCACCACCGTCACGGGGTCCTCCGTGCCAGGAATGGTGCCGGTCAGCCGCGCCTCGCTCGCGCCGCCGCCGGACGGGGAGATGTCGTAGGGGCTCGCGATGTCCAGGTCCGTCATGCCCAGCAACTGCCCGAAGGCCACGCCGTCGAGCCGGACGATGCGGCGCACGAGGCTCGCCTTCGCGCCGGGCAGGTCGTCCACGAGGTGCGCGGTGCGGGGGTGAGGCAGGGTGACGTCGACAAGCTTGATGCCCACGTTGCCCACGCCGACGCCGGCAACGGGCACATCCAGGGCGTCGACGGTGATGCGGGGTACGGTGCGGCCGAAAGGCAGGCCGCCAACATACGCAGCGGGGGCTGTGGACAGCTCGCCCAGCTCAGCGGCGCGCGCGGAGAGTGCGTGCTCGGCGCGCATCCCCGCCGCCGTGTCCGCGAGGTAGCCCAGCAGCGCGATCGCCGCGACCCCGACAGCCGCACTTCGCTTCAATTGCATACTTGTACCGTAGCCTGGGTCCATGCACGATTACAGCACCATCCTCCACGCAGCCACCGACGCCGACGGGGTCGCCCCATTCTCCGAGGCGTTCGAGCAGGCGCTTAGCGACGCCACCCTGAACCATTCCCTCCTCACCACCCCTTCCACCGACGTCCCCGGTGGGCTCGCGGGCCTGGCCTCCATCGCCCCGGACGGCTCCGCGGAGCTGGTGGTGCACCCGGAGGCCCGCCGTCGCGGAATCGGTGCCGAGCTGGCGCGCCGGGTGCTCGAGCAGCGTCCCGACGCCGGCTTGTGGGCGCACGGCAATCTGCCGGGGGCGCGCGCCCTGGCGGCGTCGCTGGGGCTGGAGCCCACGCGCGAGCTCCTGGTCATGGCGTGCGAGGGGGACGATCTACGGGACGCAGCGCAGCTCACGCTCCCGGATGGCTACCAAGCGCGCACCCTTGCTAGCGCGAAAGCGGCGGGCGAGCAGGACGCGCTCGAGCGCGAGTGGCTGCGCGTCAACAACGAGGCATTTTCCTGGCACCCCGAGCAGGGCGGGTGGGACCTGGAGCGTCTCCACCGCGCGATGCGGGCGGAGTGGTTTGACCCGGAGGGGGTCTGGTTCCTCTCCTGCGGGGACGAGCTCGCGGGCTTCAGCTGGACCAAGGTGCACCCGGACGGTACGGGTGAGGTGTACGTCGTCGGCCTGGCCAATGATTACCGCGGCCGCGGGCTCGGCGCCCCGCTGATGCAGCTTGCGCTCTCCCATTTGGTGGGGGAGGGGAAGGATCGCGTCATCCTGTACGTGGAGGCGGATAACGCGCCGGCTGTGGCGCGGTACGAGGGCCTCGGCTTTGCTGTGGCGGAGCGGCACGTGGTGTACGGCGCGGCGTCGGAAAGCGCGTAACCGCTGTTGCTAGTGGGGCTAAGGGGGTGTGAGTCAACCCCTGAGTGTGTGACATTCATCGCATCCGCAGTGTTTTATCAGGCTTTTTCGGGCGTGTTGTAGAAGTTCACCGACTGTTTACCAAACTGGACACTCGGGGTTAACCGCTGACTTCTAGGTTGAGTAACCGTGAGTAATCGGAAAGAGTTTCGTCCACCTCGCTGTGGGCAAAACCGGCCGAGAGTGGCACCGATGCTCGAGTGGTAACTAACTAAGCACCGGAAAGGTATCCCGTGAACCGCAACTTTAAGCGCACCGCCGCCATCATCGGCGCCGTCGCAGTCTCCTCCGCAGCCCTCGTCGCTTGTGGCGATTCCTCTGACTCTGACTCCACCGACACCTCCTCCGAGGCTTCCTCCGCCGCTGAGGGCTCCGAATCTGAGGGTGCCGGCGCAGAGCTCTCCGGCCAGACGGGCCAGCTGGTCGGCGAGGGTGCTACCTCTCAGCAGAACGCAATGGACTACTTCGCAGCTCGCTACGCCGAGGAAGTTCCGGGCGCGACCCTGGCATACAACGCCACCGGTTCCGGCTCCGGCCAGAAGAACTTCATCGCTAACCAGGCTGCGTTCGCTGGCTCCGACTCCCCGTTGAAGGATGACCAGGTTGAGGCTGCCGCTGAGCGTTGCGGTGGCAACGAGGCATGGCACCTGCCGTTCGTCATCGGCCCGGTTGCCATCGCGTACAACCTGGACGGCGTTGACGAGCTGAACCTCACCGTCGACAACGTTGTTGACATTTTCCAGGGCAACATCACCAACTGGAACGACCCGGCTCTGGCCGAGTCCAACCCGGACGCCGAGCTTCCGGACCAGGAGATCAAGCCGTTCTACCGCTCTGACGAGTCCGGCACCTCCGACAACTTCCAGAAGTTCCTGGCTGCTGCTTCGGACGGCAAGTGGACCGGCTCCGGCAAGTCCTTCCCGGGCGAGGTCGGCACCGGTGCGAACGGCTCCTCCGGCGTTGCTACCGAGGTCAACAACACCCCGGGCGCAATCACCTACGTCGAGGCTGGCTTCGCTGACAAGAAGGCCAACATCGACTTCGGTTCCGGCCCGGTCGAGCTGACCGACGAGTCCGTTGAGAAGACCCTGGACACCCTGGAGTTCAAGACCGAGGGTCACAACATGGTCGTCGACGCTGACAAGCTGTTCAAGACCGACGCAGAGGGCGCATACCCGCTGGTGCTGACCACCTACGAGATCGTCTGCTCCGCTGGTTACGACGAGTCCACCTCCAAGATGGTGAAGGACTTCCTGAACGTTGCTCTGGACTCCCAGGATGACGAGCTCGCAGCTGAGGGCTTCATCCCGGTCGCCGGCGCACACGCTGAGCGCCTGCGCGAGGCAGTCAACGCCATCCAGTAAGCCACTTGGCGGTGTGGTGCCCCCCAACGCGGCGAATGCCGTTGCGGGGGGCACGCCCATGTGAGGGCACGGTTAACACCAAGTGTGCAAACCGTTACCAAAAAATTGAACATTCGGAGCTTGGCTCCCCCTCTTTTCAACCGTATAAGGACCAGTAACCATGGCTGACAACGAAATGACTCCGGCGGACGACCGCCGAGTGGGGTCGACGGCTGCGCCTGCGCAGCCCGAGGTCCAGTCCGCTACCGGTACGCCGCCGCAAAACACCAAGGCGGCCCCGGTGGAAACGACCTCCGGCGCGGGCGTGAAGCGCCCGGGCGACCGCGTATTTGAATTCCTCTCGACCGCCTCGGCAACGCTGATCACCGTGATCATCATCGCGATCGGCCTGTTCCTGGTGATCCAGGCGATCCCGCCGCTGAGCCGAAACGAAGGCGGCGTCGGTGGCTTCTTCACCTACGGCGGCAACTGGCAGACTGCCAACCTGGACGCAATGCAGTTCGGTATCCCGAACCTGTTCTTCTCCACCGTGATGATCTCCCTCATCGCGCTGATCCTCGCCATGCCGGTCGCACTCGGCATCGCGCTCTTCCTCTCCAACTACGCGCCGAAGAACCTGGTGCGCCCCCTGGGCACCCTCGTGGACATGCTCGCTGCGGTCCCCTCCATCGTGTACGGCCTCTGGGGCGCGCAGGTGCTCGGCCCGGCCCTGGGCAAGTTCTACGAGTGGATCAACTCCTGGGGCGGCGGCTTCTTCCTGTTCGCCACCTACCAGAATTCCCCGCCGTTCTCCACGGCCCGCAACATGCTCACCGGTGGCATCGTCTTGGCCATCATGATCCTGCCGATCATCGCGGCCACCGCCCGCGAGATCTTCGTCCAGACCCCTCCGGGGCAGATCGAGTCCGCACTGGCGCTCGGCGCAACGCGCTGGGAAGTCATCCGCATGACCGTCATCCCGTTCGGCCTCTCCGGCTTCATCGCCGGCTCCATGCTCGGCCTCGGCCGCGCGCTTGGTGAGACGATGGCGCTCTACATGGTGGTCGCGCCGGCCAATGACTTCCGTGGTTCGCTCTTTGACGGTGGCACCACCTTCGCTACCGCCATCGCGAACGCATCCGCAGAGTTCAACAACCCGATCTCTGCTGGTGCCTACATCGCGGCAGGCCTTGTCCTGTTCGTGCTGACCTTTGTTGTCAACTCGATCGCCCGCGCGATCGTCAACAAGAAGTAAGGCAGGCAAGCGAATGTCTACAGCAGTTCCCAACAACGCCGGTGCTCAGGGCGCGGGCAACGCGACGGCCAACGTGGCGTCGAAAAGCACTCGCTCCGCGAAAGACAACCCCTTCACCGACATCTCCTCGGGCCGTAAGACCATGAATTCCCTCATGGGCGGCCTCATGTGGGCGTGCATGATTCTCGCGCTCATCCCGCTGCTCTGGCTGCTGATCACCGTGATCGTGCGCGGCGCGCCAGCCGTGTTCGACCTCGGCTGGTGGACCAGCGACATGATCGGCGTGCGCATTTCCAAGGAAGGCGGCGGCGCCCTCCACGCCATCGCCGGTACGCTGATGCAGACGCTCATCGCGTCGCTGATCTCCATCCCGATCGGCGTGTTCACCGCTGTCTACCTGGTCGAATACTCCAACGGCAACAGGCTGGGCAAGCTCACCACCTTCATGGTGGACATCCTCTCCGGCGTGCCGTCCATCGTCGCCGCGCTGTTCGTCTACGCCCTCTGGATCACCATCCTGGGCATGGACCGCTCCGGCTTCGCCGTCTCGCTCTCACTCATCCTGCTGATGGTCCCGCTGGTGGTGCGTAACACCGAGGAGATGCTCCGCGTCGTCCCGATGGACCTGCGCGAGGCGTCGTACGCGCTCGGCGTGCCGAAGTGGAAGACCATCCTGCGCATCGTGCTGCCGACCGCCCTGTCCGGCATCGTCACCGGCATCATGCTCGCAGTGGCCCGCGTCATGGGCGAGTCCGCTCCGGTGCTGATCCTCGTCGGCTCCACCCCGGCACTGAACTGGTTCGGCCTGTTCGGCGAGCCGCAGTCCTCGCTTCCGCTGTTCATGCTCGAAATGTGGAAGTCCGGTGCAACCGGCTTTGCCGCAGAACGCCTGTGGGGCGCAGCCCTCACCCTGGTAGTCATCGTCGTCGTGCTCAACCTGCTCGCACGCGCGATTGCCAAGAAGTACTCCGTGAAGAAGTAACCGCCCCACACAACCATCATCTGAGGAGAATCCCCGATGTCTAAGCTCGAACTCAACGACGTCAACATCTACTACGACGACTTCCACGCCGTCCGCGACGTCAACATGAAGATCCCCGCACAGGCCGTCACCGCCTTCATCGGCCCGTCCGGCTGCGGCAAGTCCACCGTGCTGCGCACTCTGAACCGCATGCACGAGGTCATCCCCAAGGCCAGCGTCAAGGGCGAGATCCTGCTCGACGGCCACAACATCTACGGCAAGAACGTGGACCCGGTGTCCGTCCGCAACACCATCGGCATGGTGTTCCAGAAGGCGAACCCGTTCCCGACCATGTCCATCGAGGACAACGTTGTCGCTGGCCTGAAGCTCTCCGGCGAGAAGAACAAGAAGAAGCTCAAGGAGGTCGCCGAGGAATCTCTCCGCGGCGCGAACCTGTGGGACGAGGTTAAGGACCGCCTGGACAAGCCGGGCGGCGGCCTCTCCGGCGGCCAGCAGCAGCGCCTCTGCATCGCCCGCGCGATCGCTGTGCGCCCCGAGGTCCTGCTCATGGACGAGCCCTGCTCCGCGCTCGACCCGATCTCCACCCTCGCGGTGGAGGACCTCATCCACGAGCTGAAGGCCGACTACACAATCGTCATCGTGACCCACAACATGCAGCAGGCAGCCCGTGTGTCCGACAAGACCGCGTTCTTCTCCCTCGAGGCAACCGGCAAGCCGGGTAACCTGGTCGAGTTCAACGACACGACCACCATCTTCGAGAACCCGGAGAAGAAAGAGACCGAGGACTACATCGCCGGCCGCTTCGGCTAAGGGCCGACAGTCCCCGCAGAAAGTACGGCGCCCCGGAGCAATCCGGGGCGCCGTCGCATGTCTCGGTACTACTTGCGGGTAAAGCGCCGCTCGATCGTGGCGAACTTTTCCTTCAAGTCGTAATCGCCGTCGCGCTGCTCCCGGTACTGTTCCGGCTGCAACCCGGTGACCAGGAAGACGATGCGGTTGCCCACGTTGACGCAGCGGTCGGCGAAGCGCTCGTAGTACCGCACCATCATGGCCACATCCACGGCCTCCCGGTTGCTGTACTCCCACTCCGGGGCGGTGACCAGGTTGAGTAGATACGCCTTCATGTCGTCCATGTCCTCGTCGATCGTGTGCAGCTGCGCCGCGCATTCCGCGTCGGGGTGGAGGAGGAGCTCGCGGGTCTGGGCCACCATGGCGTCGGAGAGCCGCGCCATCTCCTCCATGAAGCCGGCGAGCGGGCCGGGCACTACGGCATCCGGGTGGCGTGCGCGCGTGAGCGTGGCCACGTGCATGGCGAGGGAGCTCATGCGCGACAGGTTTTCCACAATGTAGATCGACGACAGCACCTGTCGCAGGTCAGAGGCCACGGGGCTCTCGAGCGCAAGCAGGCTCATGCCGCGCTCCTCGCACCGGGTCTTGAGCTCGCGCAGTGCGTCGACCTGCGACAGCGTGTCTTCCGCGCCCTCGAGCGACTGGCGCAGCAAGGCCTCGGAGGCCTGCGCCATCGCCGCCCGCACCCGGTCACACATTTCGAGCAGGTCCGCGTTGAACGCCTCGAGGTGCTCGCGGTACGCGGTCCGCAGCTGCGTCGGGCCGTCATGCTTATCGACGCCACCGTCACCGCCGTCACCCGCCTCGCCTGCGTGGGCCGGCTCGGCGTGCTCCGAGGGCTCCTCGGGCTCGCGTGCGTTCGGTGCCTCCGGGCTACCCGCCGTTGTTTTCAATTTCCGCGCCCTGTGGGACAGCGTCATCTTCGGGATCATCCAACCATCCTTCTGGCAGCGCGACTTTGGAGGACCCGCCCTGGCGGCCGCGCGCGCTGTCAGCTTGCTCCGCCTTCGCATCAGAATCTGCAATCGGTGCCAGCCGGTCCCACAGCTGGCCGAGTGACGTCACCTGCGCGAGCTCCTTGCGGAACTCACCGCCCACGGGGAATCCGCGCAGGTACCAGCCGGTGTGCTTGCGGATGTCGCGGCAGGCGTGCTCCTCGCCGTCGTGGTCCGCCAGCAGTTCCGCGTGACGGTAGAGGATCCTGGCAACCTTGCCCAGCGTCGGTTCCGCGGGAACTGCTTCGCCGCGTAGCTGCGCGCCGAGTTGGGCGAACAGCCACGGTCTTCCGAGGCACCCGCGGCCGACCTCGACGCCGTGGCAGCCGGTCTCCTGCATCATCCGCTGCGCGTCGCCGGCAGCAAAGATGTCGCCGTTACCAATGACGGGCACGCCGGTGCCGTCCATGTGCTCGACCAGCCGGGCGATCTCGTCCCAGTGTGCGGTGCCGGAGTAGCGCTCCGCCGCGGTGCGGGCGTGCAGGGCGACGGCGGCCGCGCCCTCCTCGGCGGCAATGCGGCCAGAATCCAGGTGGGTGTGGTGCTCAGCATCAATGCCCACGCGGAACTTCACGGTGACGGGGATGTCGGTCCCCTCGGTCGCGCGCACGGCGGCGGCGACGATGTTGCCAAACAGGCGGCGCTTGTAGGGGATAGCGGAGCCGCCGCCCTTGCGGGTGACCTTGGGGACGGGGCAGCCGAAGTTCATGTCGACGTGGTCGGCGATGTTTTCCTCCACGATCATGCGCACCGCGTCATACGTGAACTTGGGGTCCACGGTGTAGAGCTGCATCGAGCGCGGCGTCTCCACGTCCGCGAAGGTGGTCATGTGCAGTGTCTTCGGGTTGCGGGCCACCATGGCGCGCGCGGTGATCATTTCGCAGACGTAGAGCCCGGAGCTGGTTCCGGTGAGCTCCTGCTCGATCTCGCGACACAGGACGCGAAATGGCATGTTGGTCACCCCGGCCATGGGGGCCAGGATGACGGGGGAGTCCAGGTCCATCCCGCCGATGCGTAGCGCGGGGCCTGCGCTGGTCGTCGGTGCTGTCATGGTTCTCTATTGTTCCTGTTGGGAGGGGATAAGCGCAATTCGTTGGTGGCCCTGTGGCGTGGAGGCGAGAGGGGTCGCAGTGCGTACTGTTCCACCCCCTTTGGGGGTGACGTCGGGGGATTGGGGGTCTGGTTTGTGGGGGTGGAGTGGCGTCGATAAGCGTCCTGAAGCCCCCGCGACCTGCGAAGCTGCTGGTAATACCAATTTTCGGGGTGGTGCGAAGCGGAGAGGTGTGCGCGCTCACGTGCTGGCAATGCGGGATAGGTCACAATACAGTGGAGTTGTTATTCCGTACCGACGAACACAAGTGAGGGATGAACATGGGCGACCGTATCGCCAACGCAAAGCTTCGTGACAAGGTCATGACCGCCGAGGAGGCGGGCCAGTTTGTCAACCACGGCGACAAGGTTGGCATGTCCGGCTTCACCGGCGCCGGCTACCCCAAGGCCATGCCGGGCGTCATCGCAGAGAAGGCGAAGGCCGCGCACGACAAGGGGCAGGACTTCAGCATTGACGTCTACACGGGCGCGTCCACGGCACCGGAGTGCGACGGCGTGATGGCGGAGGCGGGCGCGCTGCGCTACCGCATGCCGTACCAGTCGGACCCGACCATGCGCGGCAAGATTAACGCCGGCGAGATGAAGTTCCAGGACATCCACCTGTCGCACTCCGGCATGATGGTGGAGCAGGGCTTCTTCGGCGAGGTTGACCTGGCCATTGTCGAGGCAGTCCGTATTACGGAGGAGGGCAACATTGTGCCGTCGTCCTCCGTGGGTAACTCCGTGGAGTTCCTCAACGCCGCGAAGAAGATCATCATTGAGGTCAACGAGTGGCAGTCCGAGGAACTTGAGGGCATGCACGACATCTGGACTGTGCCGCCGCTGCCGAACCGCATCCCGATCCCGATTACCAAGTGTGGCGACCGCATCGGCACCTCCTTTATCGAGATCGACCCGGAAAAGGTCGTCGCCGTGATCCACACCAACGACCCGGACCGCAACGCCCCGTTCAAGGCCCCGGACGAGATCTCCGAGCAGATCGCCGGCAACTTCCTGGACTTCCTGGAGAACGAGGTCAAGGCCGGCCGCCTGGCGTACGACGGCTACGTCATGCAGTCCGGCGTGGGCAACGTCCCGAACGCCGTGATGGCGGGCCTGATGGACTCCAAGTTTGAGAACATCCAGGCCTACACCGAGGTGATCCAGGACGGCATGGTCGACCTGATCGACGCGGGCAAGATGACCGTCGCCTCCGCGACCTCGTTCTCCCTCTCCCCGGACTACGCGCACAAGATGAACGAGGAGGCCGCGCGGTACCGCGAGTCCATCATCCTGCGCCCGCAGTCCATCTCCAACCACCCGGAGGTTATTCGCCGCACGGGCCTGATTGCCTCCAATGGCATGATCGAGGCGGACATCTACGGCAACGCGAACTCCACGCACATCAACGGCTCCCGCCTGATGAACGCGCTGGGCGGCTCCGGCGACTTCACCCGCAACGCCTACATCTCCTCCTTCATCTCCCCGTCGGTGGCCAAGGACGGCGCGATCTCCGCGATCGTGCCGATGGTCTCGCACGTTGACCACACCGAGCACGACGCCATGGTCTTCATTACCGAGTACGGCGTGGCCGACCTGCGCGGCCTGGCCCCGCGCGACCGTGTGTCCAAGATGATCTCCATCGCCCACCCGACGTACCGCCCGCTGCTTGAGGAGTACGTCGAGCAGGCTGCCAAGTGCAAGTACCAGGCCACCCCGCACGACCTGCGCCACGCCTTCGACTTCCACAACCGCATCATGGAGACGGGCACGATGCAGAAGTAGGTGAGCCCTTTCGCCCGCGCTACCCCCGTTTTGTTCATGCAGGTAGCGCGGGCGTTTGGTTGCGTGCGTCGGTCAATTTCCGCCCCGCGTATGTGGCCCGCTACTATATTTCGCATGGGCCTTTAGCTCAGCTGGTAGAGCTACGGACTTTTAATCCGCAGGTCGCGGGTTCGATCCCCGCAGGGCCCACCGTGAATACCCTCGGTCTTTCCCGGACCGGGGGTTTGCGCGTATGTAGGGGGCAAGGTGCTTATCGACGCCCCCGTAATCCCATCCCGCCATCACCCAAGCACGCCAAACTTTTTAGGTATGACTAATTGCTTGTAAACTCCTGTACAAGCCGAGTACACTTGTTGGCCAGTCGAGTTGCAGAAACATCGCGTTCGCCGCGAACAGCCCGCTGCTGTGGCTGGTACCGATTGGTCTCCTTGCTGCCGTTGGTGGCCCGCTGTCCCAGCAGTTCGGCCCGCAGATCAACCAGGCATTTGGCCAGATCACCGGCCAGATCAACCAGAAGATCCGCGAGAACACGCCGGACCTGCCGGACGTGGGCATGGGTGGCAACAACAAGCCCGAGTGGTACCGCCAGCTAGAGGCCCAGGCAGACGCCGTGAACCAGCAGTTTGCTGGCCTCCAACAGCAGTACGCCGGTGTGGGCGAGCAGCTGCGACCGCTGGGCATCGGCCTGGCCGTCATCGGTGCCGCAGCCGTCGGCATCGCGCTGATCAACCAAGCATGTAAGCCGGAAGGCTTCGACGGCTGGACCAGCTCGTCCAAGGGCGATAACGGGATGACCACCGTGCGCCCGGAGGGCGCGGATGAGGCGTCGTCCCTCGGCGGTTCGTCCTCGAAGGACGGCAAGACCGAGAAGTAAGTCGCGCACCAAGGCCCGGGCACTCGTCCGGGAATGAACTGCTCCCCACTAGCCGGACGGAGGCATCAGTGCCCGGCTGGTGGGGAGCTTTGCGTCGGGCGCTGCAGCGCTTTAGGCGCAGATACCGATAGTAAGACCCCGACAACACGCTCCTGGCGGGCGAAATCGGGGTCTTAGTATCGGTATCTAGCGTTTGGGAGGGCCCGGACCCGCGCAGGCGTGGCTCGGGCCGGCACGGAAGGGCAGCGTGGGCGTCGAAAAGCGACTGCCTCTTAGGACTTCACCATCCGCTTGATGGCCAGCATGGCTTCGGCGACCTTCTCGTCGGCCTGGTCGTCGCCCGCGGCGAGCGCGCCCTTCACGCAGTGGTTGAGGTGGTCCTCCAACAGGGCGAGGCCGAGGTTTTCCAGGGCGGAGTCGATCGCCGCGATTTGGGTGAGGATGTCAATGCAGTACTGGTCCTCATCCACCATCCGGTGAATGCCGCGCACCTGTCCCTCGATGCGCTTGAGGCGGGCGAGGTAGCGGGACTTCTCATCAAAGTAGCCGTGCTGGCACGAGTCTTCTTGCATGCGGTCATCTTAACCGACCTCTACCAGGGGGGTGAGAAACGCGGTGTGCGCAGCCGTTTTGCCATTGCCACAGGCGATGAACTAGATTGGATCAAGTCGCTAGCCCCCATCGTCTAGAGGCCTAGGACTCCGCCCTTTCACGGCGGCAACACGGGTTCGAATCCCGTTGGGGGTACCAGTGATCCCCGTTACGGTGGGGGTTGCAGTGCGATGGCCCTGTGGCGCAGTTGGTTAGCGCGCCGCCCTGTCACGGCGGAGGTCGCGGGTTCAAGTCCCGTCAGGGTCGCCAAATATCAAGCCAGTTCCCAAGCGCGGGAGCTGGCTTTTTGCGTTCCAGGGGGAGTGTGGTTTAGTCGCCCAAAGAAGTCCCTGACACCTGTTGCACCACTACGGCTAGTCCTTTACTGTTGTCTGTGATACTTGTCATAGCCTGGATAGGAGTTTGGGGATGTCTCACACAATACGGTTTGGGCGCACGCAGGCAGTGGTGGCGGTGCTACTGGCCATCGCGTGCGCCGCAATGTGGATGGCGCCAGCGTTCGCCACCGAATCGAGCACGGCGGTCAGCACCGAAACGAAGACGCTGTCGAGCTCGACGACGCGGGTGAAGGAGGGCAAGGGGGCGTCGGCAAGCACTGGCTCCGCCGACGCGAAAGCGGCGCTCATCCTCGACGCGTCCTTCTCCATGCTCGAGGAGGACGCGGATGGGCCGCGTATCGACGCCGCGAAGAAGGCCACGAACGAGCTGGTCGATTCCCTGCCGGACACCGCGAAGATGGGCCTACTCACGTACGGCGCGCAGGAATCGAATGCGCCCGACAACAGGGAGCGGGGCTGCAAGGACATCCAGCGTCTCGTCCCCGTGGACACGATAGACAAGGCGGAATTTAAGTCCGCTATCGACGGGCTGACGCCGAAGGGCTACACCCCGATGGGCAATGCGTTGCGCAAGGCCGCGGACGAACTGGGCAACGATGGTGAGCGCTCGATCATCCTGGTCTCCGACGGCATTGATACGTGCGCGCCGCCTGAAGTGTGCGACGTGGCCAAGGAACTCGCGGGGCAGGGCGTGGACTTGACCATTCACACCGTTGGATTCAAGGCCGATGAGGACGCCCGCGCGGAACTCGAGTGCATTGCCGAGGCCGGCGGCGGGCAGTTCCTCGAGGCAGCGGACTCGACGAGCCTGGCGGAGTCGTTGAAGTTCCTCTCCCAGCGCTCGGTAACCAAGTACCAGACGGCTGGCACTCACTTCGAGTTCTCGGACACGCCTGAAGACGCGAAATGGCTGGGGGAGGGGCAGTACCAGACCACGGTGACGCCTGACCGCGTCTCCCTGACCGACCGTTACTTCCGCATCTCTGTGCCGCCGCGCCATCACGCGCGAATGGTGTTCACGCCGATGCGGCAGACCGAAGGAAACTATGAGCACTCCCACCTGAAGATCGACCCCGCCGAGGTGACCAACCAGGGCGACCCGGAGTGCGGCTGGATCCCCACCACGCACACCGAGTTCGACTCCGGTGGGCCGGGCTTTGGCATCGACGCTGCGAACGCTTCTGTTGAACGCAACGACGAGGACGACATGGAATGCGACATGAGCGACATTCTGGTGAAGATGCAGATTTCCAACGACGGCGACGAGGTGAGCGACGACATCGCGCTCGAGGTCAACGTGTTCTACGAGCCGATCCCCTCGGACGAGCAAGCGACTGAGTGGAAGGATCGCCGCATCACCAGCGCCGGCGACTACCTGGGGGAGATGCCGATTGACAACCCGCAGCCCATTTCCGGCGGCACCGGGTTCAACGATGCGGTGGAGATCTCCGAGGGCTCGTACTCCGACACCATCATCCCGGGCGAGTTCAAGTTCTTCAAGATCCCGGTGACCTACGGACAGCGGCCCGTCCTCAGAGCGAAGACGCCGCCGTCTGTGGCACGCAACGCTGACGACATCGGCTTTGGAATTTTCGACCCGCTGCGCAACGAGGTTGCGGGCGGCAAGCTCATCTTCTTCGATGACGCGGAGGAGTCCGACCCGGAAACCTTGAACCAATACGTGTGGTACGACAGCAACACGCCGTACCAAGGCGACTACTACATCTGGTTCGGCATGGGATGGGTGACCGATGGCTACGACATCGCGGGTGTGGACCAGCCGTACGAGTTCGAGGTCGTCATGGACGGTGAGCCTGCCAACGGCGGCCCAGATTGGACGCCCACGCACGAGGACGGGCCAGAGCCCTCGGACGAGCCGATCAAGTTTAACGCGGCGGACAACACCGCCGAGACATCCGCTTCGCAGGAAGAGAGCAACAGTGACGAGGAGATTAACGTGGCGAACGACGAGCAGGATGGCGGCTTCGGGATCGTGCCGGCGCTGCTTGGTGGCGTGCTGGTGCTCCTGCTGATCGCCGCAGCAGTCGTGTTCTTCATCGTGCGCAAGCAGCGCGGCGACCGGCTGTAGGCGGGTAAAGGCCGGTTGCGCGGGCGTCATCCCCGGAAGGTAAAGGGCCCCGCACCGTTGCCCGAATGAACTCGGGAACGGTGCGGGGCCGAATAGCGCCCGGGCGGGCGCGCGGAAGAAGTCCCGCCACACAGTTTTAGCGGACTATGGTGGAGCCGGTTCCGGTGCCGTTGAGCGGGTCGTCGGTTTCGGCAGTTGCGGGGTCGCCGGCCGTGGCACCCGGCCAGGTGCCGGCTTCGATCATGCGCTGCTTGCGCTCCACCCAGAAGTCGGCGTTCTTGATGCCCAGCGCCTCGGGGTCGAACTGCGGGTCCAGCCCGGCCTTCTTCTGGCGGCGGTAGTCCCACAGGCACTTCAGGGCGGGGACCTGGAGGAAGATGATCGCTACGATGTTCAGCCACGCGGTGGCGCCGACGCCGATGTCGCCAAGCGCCCAGGCGGTGCCCGGGGTGGTGGTGGCCCCGACGAAGACGGCGATGATGATGAGGGCGCGCAGCAACCAGATGATGGCCTTGCGGGCCGCCTCGTTCTTCACCCAGCGGTTCAGGTACGTGAAGTTTGTCTCCGCCATGTAGTAGTAGGCCAGCACCGTGGTGAAGGCGAAGAACATGATGGCAAGGGCGATGAACGCTGGCCCCAGCCCGGACGCGATGGAGTTCAGGCCTTCCTGGACGAAGCCGGGGCCGACAGCGACGCCGTCGGGCAGGGAGCCGTCGTAAAGCACGGCCCCATCCTCGGACTGTCCCTCGAAGACCTTGTACATGTCGGTGGAAATGATGATGAATGCGGTGGCCGAGCAGACGAACAGCGTGTCCACGTAGACGGCGAAGGCCTGGACGAAGCCCTGCTTGGCGGGGTGCGAGACCTCGGCGGCTGCCGCGGATTGCGGGCCGGTGCCCTGGCCGGCCTCGTTGGAGTAGATGCCACGCTTCACGCCCCACATAATGGCCGCGCCCAGCATGCCGGAGAACGCCGCTTCCTTGTCAAAGGCCGCACGGACGATGGTGCCAAAGACCTCGGGGATCTGTGACGCGTTGGCGAACAGCACCACGATCGCAATGATGATGTAAATGCCGGCCATGAACGGCACAACCATCGACGCGAACGTTGCGATGCGCTTGACGCCGCCGATGATGATGAACGCGAGCATGATCGCCATGATGGTCGCGGAGATCCACACGTTGACGCCCCAGGCGTTGTCCACGGCGGCCGCGACACCGTTGGCCTGGATGCCGGGCAGGAAGTAGGAGGTTGCCAAGAGCATGCAGACCGCGAAGATGATGGCGTAGACCAGCATGAACGGCTTTGCGGCGGTGTGCTTGTAGGTCTTCTCAATGTAGTAGGCGGGGCCGCCGCGGTACTCGCCGGTGTCCCGGTCCGTTTCCTTGTAAATCTGTGCCAGGCAGCACTCGATGAACGAGGTCGCTGAGCCCAAAAGCGCCACCAGCCACATCCAGAACACAGCGCCCGGGCCGCCGAATGCGATGGCGGTGGCGACGCCGGCGATGTTGCCCACGCCGACGCGGCCGGCCAGGGAGATCATGAGTGACTGGAACGAGGAAATGCCTTGGTCCGAGCTCTCGCCGGATTTGAGCTGCCGGATCATGTCGGGGAAGCAGCGGATCTGCAAAAACAGTGTCGCGAGCGTGAAATAGGCGCCCGCGCCGAGGCAGAGATAGACGAGCCAGTTTGACCATATGACGCTATTGACGGTGTCAATAAAGCCTTCCATGGAGCCCTCCTTACAGGGTTGACCTGGGGTAAATGTGCGGTACCCATGAATCTAAACCATCGAGTTGTGCTGTGGGTCACTTTCGTGAAAAAATTATTGCTAATCACTCAGGCGCGTCATCTGTGGTGTAGAAAACTACGCGGAGGTGGGCCCGCCGTGCGATCCCGATGAACGTGAAAGGACTTCAATGGAGACAACCCCACCGCAGCCGCACTCGCGGCGCCGGTTCAGCCCCGCCTGGCCGGTCAAGGACTTGCCCGCCGGCTCCAGTGTGCTCATCCAGGGACTGAGCGACGACGGTCCAAACGGACCGGAAGCGGCCGGCGCCCCAGACGCGGACCCGAAGCCCAAGGCGGTCTGGCGCTTCTTTGTATATAGCGCGATCGGCCTGTTCGCGTTCTTCATCCCGTTTTCCGTGGGCGGCTCGAAGTCGACGATCCTGCTGGACCACATCGTCACCTGGATCACCAGCACCCTCGGCGATGGCACCCACTACCTGGCGCTGCTGGCCATCATCGTGGGCACGGTCTACCAGTTCGTGACGGGAAGGTGGAAGGAGGACTTCGCCCGCACGGTCTTCGCCCTCTTGTCCGTGCTGGCGATCGTGCTGTGCGCGATGCTCACTTTCGGGTTCGGCCCCTCCTGGCTGTTCAACCCGGACATCGGCCCGTTCATCCTGGATAAGCTGGTCATCGCGGTCGGTCTGCTCATCCCGGTCGGCGCGATCTTCCTCGGCCTGCTCGTCGGATTCGGCCTGATGGAATTTATCGGCGTGCTCGTCCAGCCGATCATGCGCCCGGTGTTTCACACGCCCGGCAAGTCCGCGGTGGACGCGGTGGCGTCCTTCCTCGGCTCCTACTCGCTGGGCCTGCTCATCACGGACCGCATGTACAAAAACGGCAGCTACAACGGCCGCGAGGCCGCGATCGTCGCGTCTGGCTTCTCCACTGTGTCCGCGACCTTCATGGTCATCGTGGCCAAGACGCTGGACATGATGGAGCACTGGAACGCGTACTTCTTCATCACCTTCATCATCACGTTCATCGTCACCGCGATCGTGGTGCGCATCCCACCGATTACCCGCATCCCCGAGGAGTACGCGCCGGGCGCCACCCCGCACCCGGAGAAGCCAATTACCGGCAACCGATTCAAGGCCGCGTGGCGCGAGGCGAAGAAGGAGCTCAACCGCGCCGAGCCGCTGCACAAGGTCTTGTGGGTGAACTTCCGTGACGGCCTCATCATGGCCGTGCAGGTCACCCCGGGCATCATGTCCGTCGGCGCAATCGGCTTGGTCCTGGCCACTTACACGCCGGTGTTCAAGGCGCTGGGCGTCGTGTTCTTCCCCATCGTGTGGCTACTGCGCTTGCCGGACCCGTGGGCCACCTCGGGCGCGCTCGCCACGGGCCTTGCAGAGATGTTCCTGCCGGCCACGCTCACCGCGGGCACGGACGACATGGTGCTCAAGTTCACCATCGCCGTGGTGTGCGTGAGCCAGATCTTCTTCTTCTCCGCGATGGTGCCCGCGGTGCTGGCCACGGACATCCCGCTCAACATCGGGAAGATGATCGCCATCTGGTTCATCCGCGTCGTGCTCACCGTGCTGATCACGGTGCCGGTGGCCCACCTGCTGTTCTAGGGGCCTTTTGCTTATCGACGCCCCGTGGCCCCCACCACCGCGTCATCTATCAACCGCGCCGCGGCCTTTGCGGTGCGGTTATCCACGTCGAACTCCGGGTTGAGCTCCACGACGTCCAGGAGCGCAACCCGGCCGGTGGAGGCCACCGCGGCGACCATCGCGCGCAACGCGGCGTAGTCCACCCCGAACCCGGCGGGCGCGGACACCCCGGGCGCCACGGCGGCCGGCAGCACGTCCAGGTCAATAGACAGGTGGATCGGCAGGTCCCCCTCCACGGCGGCGAGGGCGCGCTCGGCGGCCTCGCGCACCGTCATTGCCGCCAGCTCCGTGTCCAGCACCGTGGTCACGCCGAGCTGCTCGGCGGTATCGAAGAGCACCTTGGTGTTGTTGGGTCGCGAGATGCCGAAGACGGAGTAGTCGAAGTCGTCCCCCACCAGCTCCGCGATCTGTCTGAATGGCGTGCCGGAGGTCGGCCGGTCGGCGGTGCGCAGGTCGAAGTGTGCGTCGAAATTGATCACCTGCATCGGCCCGAGCGCCTCGTACGCCCCGCGGTGGGTGGCAAAGGACGTCTCGTGTCCGCCGCCGAGCACGACCGTCATGCCGGCCGGGCCCTGCGCGGCGACCAGGTCGCGGACGCGGTCGGACACCTCGCGCTGTGCGGTCTCGAGGTCGTCGTCTTGGGTGGTGACGGTGCCGGCGTCGATAAGCTTTCGCGGCTCGTGCACGGCGAGCGAGCCGAGCGCGGCGCGCAACGCGGCGGGGCCTTGCGCGGCGCCCTGGCGGCCGCCGTTGCGCTCGACGCCCTCGTCGGATGCGAAGCCGATGAGGTGGACGGCGCCTGCAGTAGGGCCGGCCGCAGTGTCGACCGTGCTGTGCCAACGGGCGTGCTCGGGGCCCGGGCCGTCGTTGCGACCAGACCAATCGGATGCGGGGGAGAACAGTGGAGCGGTAACGGTATTCATGCCACCCGAGCCTAGCGCCGTTGCATACTAGGCGGGATGAATTCACCACAAGTTCCGGCCGCGCACAATGTCCTGCGCATCCTCGCCCTGCTGTCTGCCTCGGACGTGCCGCTTTCCGCCACCCGCATCCAGCGCGAGCTGGGTCTCCCGCGCTCGAGTACGTACCACTTGCTCCGCGAGCTGGAGGATTCCGGCTTTGTGGTCCATTTGAGCCAGGCGGGCACCTACGGGTTGGGGCTGGCCTCGTACCGCATGGCGCAGGCGTACACCACGCAGCAGCCGCTGGTGCGCCTGGCCACCGCGCCGCTCGCCCGGATTGCGGAGCTGGCCGGCGGGTCAGCGCACCTCACCAGGCTCGCCGGCGCCGAGACCGTCTACCTCCACGAGGTGCGCGCGCCGGGCGCCGCCTCGCTGGTCACGGAGGTCGGCGTGCGCCTGCCCACGCTCTCCACCGCCTCGGGGCGCATCATGCTTGCGCATCTGCCGGAGCCGGAGCTGCGCGCGGTGTTCAATGCTTCCGGGTCGCGCCGCAGCTTCCGCGAGTGCAAGGAGGAGCTGCACGCTTATCGACGCCAAGGGTGGGCCACAGAATCCCAAGATGTCTCCCGCGGGCAGGAGTCGGTCGCCGTGGCGGTGCTCGACCACCTCTCGCGCCCGGCGGCCGCGCTGGCGGTGACGTACCCGGTTGGCAGCGCCGACGAGCGAAAGCTGGCGTCCGCGCTTGCCGACGCCGCCGCGCACCTGCGCGCACATTTCTTCGGCCAGTTATGAGATTGAACACATTCATGGTCTATTATCGCGCCCATGACAAACAAGCAGACAGTTTCAGTAGGAATCGGCGCGCTGACCATCGAGGACGTCGTCGCCGTCGCCCGCCACGGCGCTGAGGTGGCCATCGACCCGGCCGCGCTCGAAGAAATCGCCAACACCCGCACCCGTATCGAGGAACTCGCCGCAGACCCCACCCCCGTCTACGGCGTCTCCACCGGCTTCGGCGCGCTTGCCACCCGCCACATCCCCGAGGAGCTGCGCGCCCAGCTGCAGGTCTCGCTCGTGCGCTCCCACGCCGCCGGCTCGGGCCCCGAGGTCGAGGAAGAGGTCATCCGCGCGCTCATGCTGCTGCGCCTGTCCACCCTGTGCACGGGCCGCACCGGTGTTCGCCCCGTCGTTGCAGAGACGTACGCGGCGGCGCTGAACGCGGGCATCACCCCGGTCGTGCGCGAGTACGGCTCGCTCGGCTGCTCCGGCGACCTCGCGCCGCTGGCCCACTGCGCGCTCGCCCTGCTGGGGGAGGGCGAGGTCCGCGTGCGAGGCGGCGAGGTCGTGCCAGCGGCGGACGCGCTGTCCCAGGCGGGGATTGAGCCGCTCGTCCTGCGCGAGAAGGAGGGCCTGGCACTCATCAACGGCACCGACGGCATGCTCGGCATGCTGTGCCTGGCCATCGCGGACCTGCGCGAAGCTGCCAAGGTGTCCGACATCGCCACCGCCATGACCGTGGAGGGGCTCACCGGCACGCTCACCGTATTCGACGACGACCTTCAGCAGCTGCGCCCGCACCCGGGGCAGGCCGACGCCGCATACAACATCCGCACCGTGGCTGCTGGCTCACCGATTTTGGCGGCGGCGCGCGAGGAGTTCAAGGCCACCCGCGTGCAGGACGCGTACTCCGTGCGCTGCACGCCGCAGGTTGCCGGCGGCTTGCGCGACACGCTCGCGCACGTCACCAACGTGGCGAACCGGGAGCTCGCCTCCGCCATCGACAACCCGGTGGTGACCAAGGACGGCCGAGTGTCCTCTAACGGCAACTTCCACGGCGCGCCGGTGGCCTACGCGTTGGACTTCTTGGCCATTGTGGTCGCCGACTTGGCGTCGATTAGCGAGCGCCGCTCCGACCGCTTCCTTGACCCGGCCCGCAACCGCGGGCTCAACGCCTTCCTTGCCGACGACCCCGGCGTTGACTCCGGCCACATGATCGCGCAATACACGCAGGCGGGCATTGTCAGCGAGCTCAAGCGCAACGCCACGCCCGCTTCCGCCGATTCGATCCCATCGTCCGCGATGCAGGAGGACCACGTGTCTATGGGTTGGGCCGCGGGGCGCAAGCTGGGCCGCAGTGTCGACGGGCTGCAGCGTGTGCTCGCCGTGGAGATCCTCACCGCCGCGCGCGCCCTGGACATGCGCGAGGGTGAGCCGGCAGCCGGTACCGCGGCAGCGATTGGGGCGCTTCGTGCGCTTGTCGACGCCCCCGCGACCGATCGCTTCCTCGCCCCGGAGATGGAGCATTCCGTGCAGCTGGTGAAGGGCGGTGACTACGTGGCGGCCGTGGAAGCCGTGGTCGGCGAGCTGCGGTAGGGGCTCGCGGGTGTCTCGCATACGAGACACCCCGCCGTATATCACCCTTTTGCCCACTTGTGATGACCGTTACTCTCATTACCGTAAGTCGGTTGGACAACACGAAAGGACATTTCCATGGCGAAGAACTGGTCTGAAGGCGCGCGCGAGGTCCGTGCACCGCGAGGCACTGACATCACCGCGAAGTCTTGGCAGACTGAGGCCCCGCTGCGCATGCTGCAGAACAACCTCGACCCAGAGGTTGCGGAGCGCCCGGACGACCTCGTCGTCTATGGCGGCACCGGCCGCGCCGCGCGCAGCTGGGAGGCGTTCGACGCGATTGTGGAAACCCTGAAGGACCTCGAGTCCGACGAGACCCTGCTGGTGCAGTCCGGCAAGCCGGTCGGCGTGTGGAAGACCAACGAGTGGGCCCCGCGCGTGCTCATTGCCAATTCCAACCTGGTCGGAGACTGGGCGAACTGGGAGCACTTCCGCAAGCTCGAGGACGAGGGCCTGATGATGTACGGCCAGATGACGGCCGGTTCCTGGATCTACATTGCCACCCAGGGCATCCTGCAGGGCACCTACGAGACGTTCGCGGCAGTGGCGAAGAAGCGTTTCGACGGCACCCTCGCCGGCACCCTCACGTTGACCGGTGGCTGCGGCGGCATGGGCGGCGCGCAGCCGCTGTCCGTCACCCTTAACGGCGGCGCCTGCCTCATCGTGGACGTCGACGAGGCCCGCCTGAAGCGCCGCCAGGGCAAGCGCTACCTCGACGAGGTCACGACTGACCTCGAGGAGGCCATCAAGCTGGTCACCGAGGCGAAGGAGGAGAAGCGCGCCCTGTCCGTCGGCCTGGTGGGCAACGCCGCCGAGATCTTCCCGGAGATGCTGCGCCGCCACCGCGCGGGCGAGCTGACCGTGGACATCGTGACGGACCAGACCTCCGCCCACGACCCGCTGTCCTACCTGCCCACTGAGATCCCGTTCGAAAACTGGGATGCTGAGGCGGACGAGGACCCGACCACCTTTACCAAGAAGGCTCGCGAGGCCATGGCCACGCAGGTCCAGGCCATGGTGGAATTCCAGGACGAGGGTGCCGAGGTGTTCGACTACGGCAACTCCATCCGCGACGAGGCGCGCAAGGCCGGCTACACCCGCGCCTTCGAGTTCCCGGGCTTCGTCCCGGCGTACATCCGCCCGCTGTTCTGCGAGGGCCTCGGCCCGTTCCGCTGGGTCGCGCTGTCGGGCGACCCGGAGGACATCAAGGTCACCGACCAGGCCATCAAGGAGGCTTTCCCGGAAAACGAGCACCTGCACCGCTGGCTCGACGCCGCCGAGGAATACGTCGAGTTCGAGGGCCTGCCGGCCCGCATCTGCTGGCTGGGCTACGGCGAGCGCGCCAAAGCCGGCGTGATCTTTAACAACCTGGTCAAGGAGGGCAAGGTCAAGGCGCCGATTGTCATCGGCCGCGACCACCTGGACTCCGGCTCCGTGGCTTCCCCGTATCGCGAGACCGAGTCCATGCTCGATGGCACCGACGCCGTCGCTGACTGGCCGCTGCTCAACGCCATGACCGCGGTCTCCGGCGGCGCGACCTGGGTGTCCATCCACCACGGCGGCGGCGTGGGCATGGGCCGCTCGATTCACACCGGCCAGGTCACCGTCGCCGACGGCACCGAGCTCGCCGAGGCGAAGCTCAAGGCCGTGCTTACTAACGACCCGGGCATGGGCGTGATCCGCCACGTGGACGCCGGCTACTCCCGTGCCAACGAGGTGGCCAAGGAGCGCGGCGTGCGCATCCCCATGGAGTTCCACGCGCGCGACAAGTAGAAAGGAACCCATGAGTACCCTTATCACCGGAATTTCAGAGCTCCGCACCGTCTCAGAGCTCGGGACCATCAAAGACGCCGCATTGCTTATCGACGATGGCGTGGTCGCCTGGGCCGGCCCCGCCGACGAAGCCCCGGCGGAGGCGAACAACGCCGAAACCGTGGACGTGGGCAACCGCGCCGTCCTGCCCGGCTGGGTGGACTCGCACACGCACATGGTTTTCGACGGCAACCGCGCCGAGGAGTTCGAGGCCCGCATGGCCGGCGAGTCCTACGCCGCCGGCGGCATCGCAGTGACCATGGAGGCCACCCGATCCGCTGGCGAGGAGCGCCTGGACCAGCTGGTGGCCGAGCGCGTTGCGGCCGCCCACGCGCTGGGCACCACCACCTTCGAGACCAAGACCGGCTACGGCCTCAACGTCGAGTCCGAGGCGGAGGCCGCGCGCGTGGCCTCGCGCCACGTCGACGAGGTCACCTTCCTCGGCGCCCACCTCGTGCCGCCGGGGGAGGAGGCCGACGAGTATCTCGAGCAGGTCGTCGGCCCGATGCTGGAGGCGGTGAAGGACCATGTGCAGTGGATCGACGTCTTCTGCGAGCGCGGAGCGTTCGACGAGGCGCAGTCCCGCCGCGTCCTCGAGGCCGGCAAGGCCGCGGGCCTGGGCGTGCGCGTCCACGGCAACCAGCTCGGTGAGGGCCCCGGCGTGAAGCTCGCCGTGGAGCAGGGGGCCGCCAGCGTCGACCACGTCAACTACCTCTCCGAGGAGGACATCCAGCTCCTCGCCGGTTCCGACACTGTCGCCACGCTGCTGCCCGCTTGCGACCTGTCTACGCGCGAGGAGCTCGCGCCGGGCCGAGCGCTTCTCGACGCCGGCGCCACCGTCGCCATCGCCTCCAACCTCAACCCGGGCACGTCCTTCACCTCCTCGATGAACTTCTGCGTGACCACCGCGGTCCTGCAGCAGCGCCTCACCCTCGACGAGGCCATCGAGGCCGCGACCACGGGCGGCGCGAAGGCGCTGCGGCGCCACAACGTCGGCGGAGGCAAGGACCCGCAGGGCCGCCCCGCGAAGGGCACACTCGCGCCGGGCGCGGCGGCGGACCTGCACATCCTGGACGCCGACAACGCCATCAACCTGGCGTACCGGCCCGGCATGCCGATCACCTGGCAGACCTGGGTCGCCGGGAAGAAGGTGTACGGGTAGGGGCGGCTCGCGTGGGCGTCGATAAGCATCTGCGACGGCTACACTCCACGGTGTGAACCACCAAGTAGCTGCGGCAGACGCCCACGACGCCATCGTCGTCGATCACAACCTGGCCCTGGTTTCCCGTGCCGAATGCGTCATCGACCTCGGCCCAGGCGTCGGCTCTGCTGGTGGCAAGGTGGTGGCTGCGGGAACGGTGCGAGAGCTCGTCGACAAGCATGCGCACACCGGGTCCGAGACCGGGCGGTACCTCGCAATGCAGGAGTCCTAGCGCGCCGCCCGGAAATGGGGTCTGTGCAGGCGATTTGCTTGCTCGCACGGGGTCTGTGTAATGTATCAACTCGTGCGAGCGACAGTGCAACACACTGAAGGAATCGCACAGACAACACAATAATGGCCCTGTGGCGCAGTTGGTTAGCGCGCCGCCCTGTCACGGCGGAGGTCGCGGGTTCAAGTCCCGTCAGGGTCGCTGAACTGCCTGAGCAGTTCTGGCTAGATAGCTCAGTCGGTAGAGCACACGCCTGAAAAGTGTGGGGTCGCCAGTTCGATCCTGGCTCTAGCCACACTCCAGCCCCTCCACATTGTGGAGGGGCTTCGTGCTTTCGGTAGGCTGGGCCACCGATTGAGCGAACACTCTCCGACGGACTTCTCAGAAGGAGCGATCATGCCCGAGACTTCACAAGCAAACGTGGAACTGTCCAAGAATGAGGACAAAAGTCAGTACGAGATCCACGTGGACGGCGAGCTCGCCGGTTTTGCCACCTACAAGGACAGCGGCACCGCACGCGAGTTGCCGCACACCGTCGTGGACCCGAAGTTTCGCGGCGAGGGCCTGTCCAAGCCGTTGATCAAGTTCGCGCTTGACGACGCCCGCGCGGACAACCTCAGCGTTGTCCCGTCCTGCCCGGCGGTCGCCCGCTACATCGTGCAGAACCCAGAGTACAAGGACCTGGTGGAGTAAGCGCCCTAGATGACGTACTGACCGTTGTCGAAGTAGCTGTCCGGGTCCACCAGGCGCCGCAGCTCCGTATCCTTGCGCTCGCGCGCCTTCGCTGGGATGCCCACGGCAATCGAGTTCTCGGGAATGTCCTTGGTCACCACGGCGTTCGCGCCGACGGCCGAGTTCGCCCCGATCGTGACAGGACCGAGCACCTTCGCGCCCGCGCCAATGGTGACGTTGTCTCCAATCGTCGGGTGCCGCTTGGTCTGCGTCAGCACCTGCCCGCCGAGGGTGACGCCGTGGTAAAGCATGACGCCGTCGCCGATCTCGGCTGTCTCGCCGATGACAATGCCCATCCCGTGATCGATGAAGAATCGGCGGCCAATGGTCGCGCCCGGGTGAATCTCAATCCCGGTAAAGAAGCGGTTGGCCTGCGCGAGGATGCGCGCCGCGCCCTTCCATTCCCGCTCCCACATCCAGTGGCAGATGCGGTGGACCCAGATCGCGTGCAGCCCGGAATACACCACCGCGTTTTCCAGATCGCCGCGCGCTGCGGGGTCGTGCTCCCTGGCGTTGGCCAGGTCTTCTCTCATGCGGGAAATTACGCTCAGCATGACGGGTAGTCTACCTACTCTTTTCGGACAACCGCGCAAATAAAAAAGCACCACGGGGTGGTGCTTTTCGACGCCGCGCAGTCCGCGGCCAACGCCTCCGCTAGTCGCGGATGTCCTCGAAGAGGATGGTGGAGACGTAGCGCTCGCCGAAGTCCGGGATGATGACCACGATGGTCTTGCCCTCGTTCTCCGGGCGCTCGGCCAGCTCGAGTGCGGCCTTCACGTTCGCGCCGGCGGAGATGCCGGCGAGGACGGCGTCCTCGCGAGCCAGCTCGCGGGAGGTGGACACGGCGTCCTCGTTGGAGACGGTGATGATCTCATCGATCTGGTTACGGTCAAAGGTGCCCGGGATGAAGTTGGCGCCCAGACCCTGGATCTTGTGCGGGCCGGCCTCGCCGGTGGACAGCAGCGGGGACGCAGCGGGCTCGACGGCCACGTTCTTCACGTCCGGCTTCTGCTCCTTGAGGTACTTGCCGGCGCCGGAGATGGTGCCGCCGGTGCCCACACCCGCGACGAGGATGTCGACCTCGCCGTCGGTGTCGTTCCAGATCTCCGGGCCGGTGGTGGCGTAGTGGATGGCCGGGTTGGCCTCGTTCTCAAACTGGCGAGCCAGGATCGCGCCTTCATCATTAGCCACGATCTCGTCGGCCTTCTCCACGGCGCCCTTCATGCCGGCCGCGCCCGGGGTGAGGACGATCTCTGCGCCGAACGCGCGCAGGACCACGCGGCGTTCAATGGACATGGTCTCCGGCATGGTCAGGATGACCTTGTAACCCTTGGCCGCGCCAGCCAGTGCGAGGGCGATACCGGTGTTGCCGGAGGTTGCCTCGACGATGGTGCCGCCCGGCTTCAGGTCGCCTGACTTCTCAGCGGCCTCAATGATGGCCTTACCAATGCGGTCCTTCACCGAGTTTGCCGGGTTGTAGAACTCCAGCTTGGCCAGCACGCGGGCCTTGGAATCCTTGGACACACCGTGCAGTTCAACCAGCGGGGTGTTGCCGATGAGCTCGAGGACGTTGTTGGCGATCTTTGCCATGGTGATCAGCTCCTTGCTGTTCATATCCAAATCCGTTGTGCGGCCAACTATACACGGATAAAACAGACTATGTAGTCTCACCGGAGTAGACTGAACAGTCTGGTTGGAGCGGGGAGGGGGCGCGGGGGCGTCGATAGGCGAAGGCCCACCGCCCCCAAAAACCACACCCGCGCGTGTAAATACAGCGGGAGGGGTGAACTTTGGCTACCCCCAAAGTCGCGTTATGATGGTTGGGATTCAACGTCAAGTTCAACTCGCGGGTGGCCCCGTGGGGACACTCAGATGGGTGGAAGGCTCAACAGCAATGACCATGGACGCACAGCGGATCAAGGACGATGACGACGCGATTCGGGCAGCCCTGACGGCGCTGAAGACGGCGACCGGCATCCCCGTTGCCATGTACGGCACGCTGCTGCCGGACAACAGGCTGCAGATCACCCAGTGGATCGGGCTGCGCACTCCCGCGCTGCAGGACCTCGTGCTAGACACCGGCTCCGGCGTCGGCGGTCGCGTGGTGAGTACGCGGCGCGCCGTTGGCGTCTCGGACTACACGCGTGCGGCGGTCATTTCGCACGAGTACGATAAGCAGATTCAGGACGAGGGGCTGCACTCCGTTGTCGCTGTCCCGGTCATCGTGCTGCGCGATATTCGCGGTGTCCTCTATGTTGGCGTCCACTCGCCGGTGCGGCTGGGGGAGAAGGTGATCGAGGAGGTCGCGATGACGGCGCGCACCCTCGAACAGGAGCTGGCCGTGAACGCCGCGCTCCGCAATGCCGACGGTGGCAAGGGAACGGCCAAGGTGGGGCGCGTGATGAACGGCGCGGAGTGGGAGCAGATCCGCTCCACGCACTCCAAGCTGCGCATGCTGGCCAACCGGGTCGACGACGACGCGCTCCGCAAGGAGCTCGAGCAGCTGTGTGACCAAATGGTCTCGCCCGTCCGCGTCAAGCAGTCGACCAAGCTCTCGGCCCGCGAGCTGGACGTACTGTCCTGCGTAGCGCTCGGCCACACCAACGTCGAGGCGGCAGAGGAAATGGGCATCGGCGCCGAGACCGTCAAGTCCTACCTGCGCAGCGTGATGCGCAAACTCGGCGCGCACACCCGCTACGAGGCGGTCAACGCCGCGCGCCGCATCGGTGCCTTGCCGTAACGCTTTTTGCTTATCGACGCCACGCCGCACCCCGAGTTGAGTACAGTAGGCCCCGTGAAAGAGCGATTTCTTGTAACAGGCGGTAACCGACTCGAAGGCGTGGTCAAGGTCGACGGCGCGAAAAACAGTGTGCTGAAGCTGATGGCTGCGGCACTCCTCGCGGAGGGCACGACGACGCTGCACAACTGCCCCGAAATCCTCGACGTTCCGCTCATGCGCGACGTGCTCATCGGGCTCGGCTGTGACGTCGACATCGACGGCTCGACCGTCCGCATTACTACCCCGGCCACCGTCTCTCCCCGCGCCGACTTCGATGCGGTACGCCAATTTCGCGCCTCCGTCGCCGTGCTCGGGCCGTTGGTGGCGCGCTGCCATGAGGCATACGTGGCGCTGCCGGGCGGCGACGCGATCGGTTCGCGACCGCTGGATATGCACCAATCCGGCCTGGAGAAGCTGGGGGCTACGACGCACATCGAGCACGGCGCCGTCGTTGCGCGCGCCGAGAAGCTCACGGGTGCGAAGATCAGTCTGGACTTTCCGTCTGTCGGCGCGACCGAGAATATCCTCACCGCGTCTGTCCTAGCGGAGGGGCAAACGGTGCTGGACAACGCCGCGCGCGAGCCCGAAGTCGTCGACCTCTGCGACATGCTGAACTCCATGGGCGCGAAGATCAGCGGCGCTGGCACCTCCACCATCACCATCGACGGTGTGGACGAGCTGCGTCCCACCGAGCACTCCGTGGTGGGCGACCGCATCGTGGCGGGTACCTGGGCATACGCGGCCGCGATTACCCGCGGCGACATCACTGTGACCGGTATCGCCCCGCGCCACCTGCACCTTGCGCTGTCCAAGCTCAAGCTCGCGGGCGCCAACGTGGAAACCTACGAAAACGGGTTCCGCGTCCGCATGGACCAGCGCCCCAAGGCCGTGGACTACCAGACCTTGCCGTTCCCCGGGTTCCCGACGGATCTGCAACCCATGGCCATCGCCATCAGCGCGATCGCCGAGGGCGTCACCGTGATCACGGAGAATGTGTTCGAGGCCCGCTTCCGCTTTGTCGACGAGATGCTTCGCCTGGGTGCCGACGCCAATGTCGACGGCCACCACGTGGTGATCAGGGGAGTGGAAAACCTCTCATCGACTGACGTGTGGTCCAGTGATATTCGGGCCGGCGCCGGACTCGTGCTCGCTGGCCTGGTCGCTGATGGGCAGACAACCGTGCACGATGTCCACCACATTGACCGCGGATACCCCAAGTTTGTCGAGCAGATCAACGAGCTCGGCGGCAAGATCGAGCGTTCGCTTGCGTAAGCGCGTTCAAGTGACACCTTTAACGCGCGATTTAGGCCCCATACGCTGGGGATTTGTGTTGGTGTTTGGGTGTGTGTAACTTTATGTGAGTCAGCGAGACCGACAACGCCCCGCCAGACAGACTCCGCAAGGGAGTAAAGCTGGTGAGATGGCGGTCAGGAAAACGATCGCTGGCCGACATAAGAAAATATGGACTTCGGTCCGGTAGGGTCAAGGATTTGACTTTCGGATTGTGGTTTATGTAGTGTCGACAAAGTCGCTTTTTACAGCTGCTGAGCAAAATGCTTGGTGGTGGGTAAATGTGCGTGTGTTGTTTGAGAACTCGATAGTGTGCCAATGTACTTTTGTTTGTGGATTGGTTGCGTGCCTGTGTTGTGCTGGCTGCACGTTTTGTGTGGTTGGTGTGTGCCGGTGGCGCTGCTTGTGA
>NZ_NSGN01000008.1:0-159865 GCF_002285125.1 Corynebacterium gottingense | reverse complement strand
CTAGAAGGAGACAACATGCGCCTAACCCACTAACCCCACCCAACCCCAAACGCCCGGGTGTTACTGGATACTCACCCGGGCGTTACTCGATCCTCACCATGGCGTTACTAAATCAGTGGTCTGAACAATTTACCGAACCCGTCCAACGTTCCTTAGACTCGGCATATTCCGAAACCAGTGAGATCACACACTGACCACCTTGTCGTGATAACGATGCTGAAATTGGCGCATGTCCATCTGAGATGATCCAACCTTGCCGATCCCGATCTGCGGTCAAAACGTTATTGGTTTTCAATTCCCAGCCAATCCGAAAGTAGTTTTATCAACCCTGCAAGATGGGCAACCCTAGTTTTAGCCATGTCCCTCAACTAACATCCCTCAACTAACTGTTCATAATTTGTCTGCAAAAGACACTGAGAGTGCAGATTTACCCGAACCCGGGTTGTGGGTACGATCTGAGTGATCGAAGCATTGGCACGCAGACGGTGTCGCCTGTTCTGAACAAATGAGTACGGCGAAAGCCACTGCGAAAACGCCGAGCGGAGCCCGCACTACCTATTCTGGTACTTCCCAGTGCTAGCCGTTGCTCATTTGCCAGTGGAGGAGCGTCACTTACTCCTTCAGCTCACTTCGCACCACAGGGAACATCGGCGTCTCTAGGTCGATGTCGTTTCCGCTCCTCTTACGCTCGAAGTGCTCCCTGAACTCGCGTTCGCCTCCGCAGAGCCGTTACCGCGATCAATCGTCCGACTTTTTCGAAACGCCTGGGGATGAGGGCTGCTTAGGAACCACCGTCTAGAAGTTCCCAGAACAGGACGAAAGGTTCAGGCAGTTGCTTCGCGGGCAATGTGTTCTTCGACCTCATTCCTGCGGATCGAGCTTTTCTACGACCTTCCAGAATAGGTTGGGATCCTTATCCCCCGGCTTCTCCGTAGCACTGTTCCACTTGCGAACATTATTTGGCGTAAAGGCTATATTGTAACTGCTAGATGCAACGATCAACCGCTCATCGTGTTTGGACAATATCGGCGTGAGACTTCCCCATTTGGTGACCGCCCTTGTCAAGAAAATGCTGGCACCACTGTCAAGCGCCTGTGCAAGAAGGTACTTTGTGTACGCTTGGCTAGGTAGTTCACATTCATAGATCGTCTCTGTATCCGCCTTTTCGGAATGGTACGGAAAGTATTCGATTACGGCGAACTTTTTCCTAAGAATCCCGTAGGCACGGTCGAGGCTCGAAGGAAAATTCTCACCCTCAGTAGCCACAACAACGTCATGGAAGTTATCGATATTGGGTTTTTTAAGTGCTCTCAGATCTTCCCTCGCGCGTGGTGAACTCAGCGCAAGCAGTAGCAGCTTAAAACGGGCATTATTAAAGAGAGACTTCCATCCAGATTCCGTCTCGATTTCCGCCCCGAAATACCATGCATGGGGAGCACTATAAAGTTCCTTGTCACCCTCCCCGAAATTCGGAGTGGGTTCAGCCCAATACATTTCCCTTTTTTCACCGGAAAGATTAGCGCGAATTTCTTCGTATTTAGGACCGAAGGCCGTGACGTCACTAGAGATCTTCCGCTTATAATCGTCTGAGCGGCTGCTACCCGGATTGAGCTGCAGCACCACAAAAGAAGCGGTGGAAGGATCCCCAATAAACGGCTCAGGTAGAACATCGAGCTGAAGCTGATATTCAGCATCCGTGATCTCACTCATCAGCTCATCAAGGTCATCTTTATCGCAACGTGCCACATATTCGCCGTTGTCAGTGGCTAGATCTTTCCATGGGTTATCCATGAGACCAATTTAACATTGCTACTGATCGGAGGGTCGGGAAACATGTGGAGGGAATGCCCCTATCGTTACGCCGCGCCTCCACAAGTCAAAGAACTCACCGGCACCGGCCCCGGGTCGACGTTACGGTAGGCCATTGACGAAGACCCTCCTCCACTCCACTATTTCGACGCGGCGCACCAAATCAGTCAAAGTAGTCTTGACGCTACCTTACAGCCGCTCACCTGCAGCCGTTCGGCTAATTTCCCAACGCTGCAGTCAACACGGCGCCATTTATTACCGTTGAGCGGCAGCAAGTTGTTGTGGTTGTGAGCTGCACCATTTACCCGAACACAGAAAGTGAGTACGATAATCTCGGTTTGTCGTGCACAGGGGGGCAGACACCCCCACTGCTCATAGCACAGCAAGTGATAGTGAAATAGAGATACGATTGATGAATGGAACATTTCTTAGACTTTGCGAGCTGGTGGACAGCCGAAAGGACTAACGTCTTAATCAACGCAACCATCGCTCTAATCGCCCTCGTTTCCCTCCTCGTAGCACGGCGTTCGTTACGTCTAAATAGGCAGATCAGCATTAACGCCAATCGTCCAATGATGATGGCTGAAATCTTGATGCCAGATTACGCAGAAGAAACTTTACGTCTGATGGTTTCCAATCGAGGAAAGTCTGTGGCAAAGAACGTGAAGGTTAGTTTTGATCCGGATCTACCTAACACGACAGGACAGAATGAAGCCACTGCTGGAGGTTCCCATTACTCGCCAATAAGACGCGTCAAATCGATTTTTAGCAACACAGTCTTTTCCACTTGGGTTCCAGGCCATCAAGTAGACGTTGCATATTGGCTGCAACCTGAAGGAAAGCTCTTGGATGGCGATTCAATCTCGGACTCTGCAGAGGGCGTGCCCGGAATTATGTTCGCCCTATTGGAGTACGATGATGAGCTGAACAATCACTACTCAGAACGTTTTGAGCTGAATGTTCGCAGCGTAATCGGCTCGGATTTTCGGACCAATAGCATTACGACCAATGGCAAGCTGAACTTTGAGAAACAGCTTTCGAGGGACATACAAGAAAACAATCGCATGCTTGGGAGGATTTCCCGGAAACTCTGAAAACCTTGCACGTTCTGACACATTAAAATACGCCTCCCTGTCGAAGAAACAAAACTTGAGCTTCAACGCGTTCAGCGCCAGTTACTGCTCATCGAAATTTGAAACAAACGCTTTTATATTTGAATGGAGCAAGGCAACTGACTAGGCCAAGGTTCATTTCCTATGGGGAGGGCGAAGAGTACGCCTTCGAACAGCTCCAAGGCCAAGCCCCGGCCGCCTCCAACCAACACCTCAAATGGCTTGAGAACACGACGAGGAACATTGCAGAAAGTTATTCAGAAATTCGAAACATGCACATAGGTCTCCTTAGGGATAGCTCGACGGCGTCTATAGAATCGAAGCTAACCGACTTCGGTTGGGGTGTGCGGTGGCGTCGATAAGCGGGAAGCCCCCGGTGACCTGGCGGTACCCGTGTGCGAGGGCGAGGAACAGGAGCGGGAAGACGAGCGCGGCGACGCCGCAGGTGAGGTACCTGGAGCCGGGGAACATGGTGAGATCATTCCACACCGCCACGATCATCAAGGCGTAGGGGGCGGCGACCGCGAGAAATACCTTGAACCAGTTCCGCACCGACGCGCGTAGGCCCAGTGTGACCGCGGAGCCGAAGCTGGTGCGGCCGTCCGCCGCGGCGAACGGGACAAACGCGACGAAGGCTGTCGCCGCGGTGAAGATGAGTACGCCACCGAGCAAGACGTATGTCGTGCCGGCCTCGTACCAGGGCTGTTCCGGCGTATGCCCGCTCGGGTCGAACCTCCACATCGACGCGCCAAGGAACACGAAGAACAAGGTGATGGCGAAGCCGCCGACAAAGAGCCCGAAGAGGAACGCGAGGACCAGGAGGTTGGCAAAGCCGGGCACGCTGATCTCATCGAGCTTGAGTC
This sequence comes from Corynebacterium gottingense, assembly GCF_002285125.1. NCBI lineage: Bacteria > Bacillati > Actinomycetota > Actinomycetes > Mycobacteriales > Corynebacteriaceae > Corynebacterium > Corynebacterium gottingense. The sequence continues at coordinate 156,081 of NZ_NSGN01000008.1, read as the reverse complement.
GCCGCACCGTGGTTTGCTGCATCGCGAGCGAAATCAACACCGGCACCGCCAGGAGAGCGAACGTTTGCCAAAACCGCGTTGACAACCCGATGAAGCAGATGAGGCTCAGCGGACCCCAGATGATCAGGTTGGTTACCCAGGCGCGCACCGCCCACGCGTAGGCGGGCAGGAGGCGCAGCCCGCCCGCGGGCTGCATCGGCGGCGGGTTGCTGTGCTCCGTGTACGGACTCTGCCCACCATTCGGGGTGCTCATGCGCCTGAGACTAGCAGCGATTGGGGGAAATGTTTGGGGCCGATACCAATCCGTGACCTCAGCCCTTTACCGTTAGCGCACCGTTAGCGTACAGAGAGCGTGCTTTTCGACGGCACCGGGCCACCCGAGATCTGCCGGTAGGCATGCGCCCAGGTGAGGATGATGACGGGCACCGCGACGATGAGGCCGACGCCCACCGCTACCCCGCCGAGGACGAAGATGAGGAACGAGACAACGATGAGCCCCAGCAACGGCAGGTAGTTGCGCTGCGCCGCCTTGAACCCCCTGACGATGCAGCCGCCGAAATCGGCGCCGTTGTCCGCCGCGTACCAGACCTGCAGACAGAAGAACGGCAGGGTGGCCAAGAACAAGAAGAAGGCGACGTAATCAAAGGGGGTCAACTCCGGTTCCACAACCGGGTACCCCGCAGGTAGAGGAGGCGCAGGATTGCCAGTGGCCAGGCGCAGCAGCTCAGCAATGGCGACGATCAGCGCGAGGGCGCCAAGCGACATGATCCCGGTCAGCATATACATGCCGAGCGTCACCCAGAAGGTGGATGTGCCCTGCTCCGATGTCTCGTTCTTGTACACCAGCGTCTGCTTCAGCCCCAAGGAGAGGCAGAGCGGGTACAAGGCGGCTATGACTAGCCACCCGACGAACGGGATCAGGCCAACCAACAAGGCCAACAGCAGCCCGAGCCCGCACGGAATCCAGAACTTCCAGCGGGAGAACGTGGTGTTCACGCCCCAGGTGAGCGCCTCGCCGATATTGAGCTTGCCGGTGCCCTTCATGTGGATCCACCCGTTGCGCTCAGGGGCGTTGATGGGGTGCGCGGTGCGGCCGTCGCCAAAGGTGTCGTCGATAAGCCGCTTGCCGTGGAACTTCATGGCGTTCACGGAATGGGAGAGGATGCTGGGCTGCGGTGCGTTCGAACCGGTCGCGGGGTACTGGTCGTAGCCGTGGAACGCTGGGTTGTTATCGGGGTTGTTATCGGGGCCGTACGGGGATTCCGGTCTCGTCATAGTTCGGAGCGTAACAAGGTGCGGACCATTGCGCGACCAGAAAGTGAGCGTTGTATCACAATGCAATGTGAGTGATACATAGCGAACGCCCCACGCAGCCGGTGGGCTGCGCGGGGCGGTGCGGGGTTAAACGCTTAGAGTTGCGCCGGGAACTCGTCCTCCACCGGGACCGGGCCGCCGGAGATCTGGCGGTACGCGTGCGCCTGCGCGAGGAGCACGACCGGGGTGGCAATGATCATGCCGAGGAACGCAAGGACGTAGCCCACGAAGCTGAGCAGGCCAGCAAGCACAGCCAGCCCCAGCAGCGGCAGGTAGTTTCGCTTGCCGTCGGCAAAGCCCTTGCTAAACGCCTGACCGAAGGAGCCGTTGTTCTCAGAGGCGTACCACACGGTCATCATGAGGAACGGAGATACGAACCATGCGATGAGCATGAGCAGGCCCATGGAGCCGAGGAGCGGGCCGAGCAGGGGAAGCAGCGCCTCGAAGTCCTCCGGGCTTGTCGGGTTCTCTGGCAATGCGTTGAGGTCCACGCTGCTGAAGCCGGCAACCATGCCAATGGTGAGGAACACAAACATGCCGACGGTAACAACTGCAAAAAAGACCGCCAGAACACCCAGGGTCTTCCCGTACGCGGGAGTCTTGATGTCGCCCCACCCGAACGAGCGGGCCAGCGTCTGCTGCAGCGCGGCAGAGAAGAACACCGGGTACACAAACAACGGGACAATGCCGAGTACGCCGGTCGGGACGATCATCGTGAGCCACTGCCACGCACACGCAATGAGGCCGAGGACGATCCAGACCTTCCAGTTGGAGAACGTGGTCTTAAAGGCCCAGGAGAACGCGTCGGTAATGTTCAGCTTGCCGTTGCCCTTGGTGTGCGTCCAGCCGTTGTTGGCCGGGTCATTGATCGGGTGCGGGGTCGCGCCGTCGCCGTAGGTGCCGTCGGTGAGCTCCTGGCCGTGGTAGCGCAGCGCGGTCGCGCCGGCGGCACCAGCCGCGGCGTTCACATCGAACTGTTCGTACCCGTTCGGGCCGAAGCCGCCCTGGCCGTACGTGTTGGAGCCGCTGGCGCCGTAGCTGTTGGAGCCGTACTCGTTGGAACCGTAGCCGTTCGCGCCGTAGGCGTCAGCGCTGTTCTGGCCGAAGTCGGACTGACCGGAACCGGTGGTGCCGGCGGAGTCGGCGCTGTCCGGGTTCCACGCGGAGGAGCCAGTGTTCTCCGGGTGGCTCCCCGCCGGGTTGTCGGGGTACGGCTCGTAGCCGTACGGGGAGTCCCCGCTCGGGCTATTGTCGCCCGGGGTGTTTCCATTGTTCGGTGTAGTCATGCGGCCGATAATAACAGCCGCCCCACCGATAACGCCCGCCTCGGCAGGGGACGGACAGGACTTCCCTACTTCACCACCAGGTTGACCATGCGGCCCGGCACCACGATCGTCTTGACGATCTGCTTGCCGCTGGTGAGTTCGGTCACGCGGGCGTCGTCAAGCGCTGCCTGTTCCATGTCCTCCTTGGAAGCGTCGGCGGCGACGTTGATGCGAGCCTTGACCTTGCCGTTGATCTGCACGGGAATCTCCACCGTGTCATCGGTGAGCAGCGACTCGTCGAAGGTTGGGAAGCGCTCGAACGTGATCGTGTCGGCGTGGCCGAGCTTGGCCCACAGCTCCTCGGCAATGTGCGGGGCGACCGGCGCAACCATCTGCACCAGCGGGGTCACCGCGGCGCGCGGGGCCTGCTGCGGGTACGCCTTGGTGAGGTAGTTGACGTACTCAATGAGCTTGGCCACCACGGTGTTGTCGCGCAGGTGCTCGTAGTCGTCGCGCACGCCCGCGATGGTGCGGTGGAGCTGCTTCGCGTCGTCCTCGGAAAGTTCGGCGTCGGTGACGTTGGCCTCGCCAGTCTCCTCGCTGACCACCAGGCGCCACAGGCGCTGCAGGAAGCGGTGCGCGCCCACGACGTCCTTCGTCGCCCACGGGCGGGAGGTGTCCAGCGGGCCCATCGACATCTCGTAGACGCGCAGGGTGTCCGCGCCGAAGTCGGTGGCGATGTCGTCCGGGGCGACCGCGTTCTTCAGCGACTTGCCCATCTTGCCGTACTCGCGGTTGACTTCGGCTCCGTCGAAGAAGAACTTGCCGTCCTTCTCCTCCACCTCGGCGGCCGGGACGTACACGCCGCGGGAATCCGTGTAGGCGTAGGCCTGGATGTAGCCTTGGTTGAACAGGCGGCGGTACGGCTCCCTGGAGCTAACAAAGCCCAGGTCAAAGAGCACCTTGTGCCAGAAGCGGGCGTAGAGCAGGTGCAGCACCGCGTGCTCGACGCCGCCGACGTACAGGTCCACGCCGCCCGGGTCGTTCTCGCCGCGCGGGCCGGTCCAGTAGCGCTCGTTCTCCAGGTCGCAGAAGGCGTTCTCGTTGGTCGGGTCGACGTAGCGCAGCTGGTACCAGGAGGAACCGGCCCACTGCGGCATGACGTTGGTGTCGCGCCAGTAGGTCTTCTCCCCATCGCCCAGGTCCATGCGCACCTCGACCCAATCCTTCGCCTTGGCCAGCGGCGGCGAGGGCTCGGAGTCCGCATCGTCCGGCTCGTAGGAGACCGGCTTGTAGTCCTCCACGTCCGGCAGCTCGACCGGCAGCTGGTCCTCCGGGATGGAGTGCGCCTGGCCGTGCTCGTCGTACACGATCGGGAAGGGCTCGCCCCAGTAGCGCTGGCGGGCGAACAGCCAGTCGCGCAGCTTGTACTGGATCTTCTCGGCGCCCTTGCGCTTCTCGACGATCCACCGCAGCGCCGCTTCAATCGCCTCGGCCTTCCCCAACCCGTTCAGGTCAAGACCATCAGCGTTGGCGGAGTTAATGTGCGTTGCATCGCCGGTGAACGCGGCCTCGGAGACGTCGCCCTCGATCACGGGGACGATGGGCAGGCCGAAGGCGGTGGCGAACTCGTAGTCGCGGTCGTCGTGCGCCGGCACCGCCATGACCGCGCCCGTGCCGTAACCGGTGAGCACGTAGTCCGCGATGAAGATGGGGACCTGCTCGCCGCTGACCGGGTTAGTGGCGTACGTGCCCAGGAAGACGCCGGTCTTTTCCTTGTTCTCCTGGCGCTCAACGTCGGACTTGGCGGCGATGGAGCGCTTGTAGGCGTCCACGGCCTCGCGCGGGGTGGCCTGGCCATTGGTCCAGCGCTCGTCGGTGCCGGCGGGGTAGGTGTCGGCCACGAGGGCGTCGACAAGCCCATGCTCGGGGGCGAGCACGACGAAGGAGGCGCCGAACAGCGTATCCGGGCGGGTGGTGAAGACGGTGATGTCGCCCGCGGCGGAGTCGAAGTTGACCTCCGCGCCGCGCGAACGGCCGATCCAGTTGCGCTGCATGCTCTTCACCTTGTCCGGCCAGTCCAGCAGGTCAAGGTCTTCGAGCAGGCGGTCCGAGTAGGCGGTGATGCGCATCATCCACTGGCGCAGGCGCTTGCGGAAGACCGGGAAGTTGCCGCGCTCCGAGCGGCCCTCCGCCGTGACCTCCTCGTTAGCCAGCACCGTGCCCAGGCCGGGGCACCAGTTGACCATCGAGTCGTCGAGGTAGACGAGGCGGAATTCGTCGATAGCCTGGTGCTTCTCCGCCGTGGTGAGGTCGCGGAAGTTGCGGCCGTCCTTGGTCGTGCGCGCGCCGGTCATGAGGTCGCGCACCAGGTCCTCGATCGGGCGAGCCTTCTGCTGCTCCTCGTCGAACCAGGCGTTGTAGATCTGCAGGAAGATCCACTGCGTCCACTTGTAAAACTCCGGGTCCGTCGTTGCCACGGAGCGGCGCTTGTCGTGCCCCAGGCCCAGCTGGTCCAGCTGGCGGGTCATGTTGTCGATGTTCTTCTCCGTGGTCGTGCGCGGATGCGTACCCGTCTGGATGGCGTACTGCTCCGCAGGCAGACCGAACGCGTCGTACCCCAGGGTGTGCAGGACATTCTTGCCCAGCATGCGGTTGTAGCGCGCGTACACGTCCGTCGCGATGTAGCCCAGCGGGTGGCCCACGTGCAGGCCCGCGCCCGAGGGGTACGGGAACATGTCCTGGACGTTGAGCTTCTCCTTCGGGAGCTCCTCGCCGGTAGCCAGGTCGCCGACCGGGTTGGGGGCGTTAAACGTGCCGTGCTCGCGCCAGTACGACTGCCATTTCTGCTCAATGTCGTTGGCCAGCTCGGCGGAATAGCGGTGCGGGGTCGCGTCAGTCATAGTTAAGCAGTGTAGTGCCCGCCCCGAGCCGGCGTACACTGCGCAGCATGTCGCTTAATGCCCAGCAAATGGGCGCCACGCGGCGCGAGCTCGCCGCCAACTTCGAGCGCTCCGGCCTCACCGTTTCCGGCATTGCCAAGCGCCTCACGCTTAACGACGCCCACGTCACCCAAGCCCTCGCCGTCACCACCCCACACCCACTGCACGTCTGGATGGTGCGCGACACCCTGAAGACCGCGGTGAAGGAGGCGGGCGGGGAGCTCGTGCCCTACTCCAGCCTCACCGAGGCGAACCGGAAGCGCGCCCGGATGTGGTTCGGAGTGGAGGACTATCGGTGGGGGGTTTGGTTTCCTACTCCGCGTGGGGCAGCGCGATTTCGGCCGTTAGTTAGCAGGATGGCGGGGAAGGCTGCGGCCGGGAGCGCCTTGGGTTGGTTTTGGAAGGGTGTGCGTCAGCGCGGCAATTAGATCGGCGGTGGCGGAGCGGACCCGCAAGTGATGTTGCGATGAAACAAACGCGGCAGCTACGAAGGGGCGACGGCTGCCACCGGACTGCCTCACACGCTTTGCGACGGCTCATCCCCGCTCACGCGGGGAGCACGGCAAGGTGGGCGTGTACGCGGCTAAGGGCCAGGGCTCATCCCCGCTCACGCGGGGAGCACCGCAGGCGCCCTTCTGTGAGGTAGGCGGTGATGGGCTCATCCCCGCTCACGCGGGGAGCACGTAGTTGGTGATGTAGAGCCCATCGCCTTGTACGGCTCATCCCCGCTCACGCGGGGAGCACGTAGTTGGTGATGTAGAGCCCATCGCCTTGTACGGCTCATCCCCGCTCACGCGGGGAGCACCCGGTACAAAAAGGATTTGTTGTTACTTCAGGGGGCTCATCCCCGCTCACGCGGGGAGCACTCAACCACCGTGCGGGACAGTCCGCCGCCCTTGGGCTCATCCCCGCTCACGCGGGGAGCACGAACCAGTGACCGGCGAACTCGGCGCTGCGCTGGGCTCATCCCCGCTCACGCGGGGAGCACGCGGCCGGGCAGCCTGGCGCTGAGCACACTGTGGGCTCATCCCCGCTCATGCAGGGAGCACGACCTCGACGTTGTCGACGGTGACTTTGCGGACGGCTCATCCCCGCTCACGCGGGGAGCACGGCCGCGAGCTCCGCTTCAGCGAGTACCTGCGGGGCTCAACCCCGCTCACGCGGGGAGCACTGCGCCGCCTACGGCTACCCGCCGATTATCAGGGGCTCATCCCCGCTCACGCGGGGAGCACCCATGAGTCGCGGAATGAATGTCGGGCTTTCGGGGCTCATCCCCGCTCACACGGGGAGCACCCCCACCACGACGGCAAACAAGGTGGGCCAGGGGGCTCATCCCCGCTCACGCGGGGAGCACCCTGAGCGTCGCGCCTGCTGTGACCTCATTCCCGGCTCATCCCCGCTCACGCGGGGAGCACGTGCCGCCGAAGTCCACCGTGACCATTCCGCTGGGCTCATCCCCGCTCACGCGGGGAGCACCTGCCGCTAAAAAAGTCGTGGTTTTCGTCGGCGGGCTCATCCCCGCTCACGCGGGGAGCACGACCATGCCTTTAACACGCTCAGCGACCGCATGGGCTCATCCCCGCTCACGCGGGGAGCACATGCGCTTGGTCGTAGACCGCACCGGCATTTGGGGCTCATCCCCGCTCACGCGGGGAGCACTGGCTCGTCGACTACTGCGGTCGGCGTTGGCCGGGCTCATCCCCGCTCACGCGGGGAGCACTCGACTTCTATGCCGATAGCCTTGCGATTGAGGGGCTCATCCCCGCTCACGCGGGGAGCACGCGGTTGAACTCACTGTCAGGTCATGTTGGTAGGGCTCATCCCCGCTCACGCGGGGAGCACAGGCGGTGGAGTCGATGCTTGGCGGTGGTGACGGGCTCATCCCCGCTCACGCGGGGAGCACGTGGAAGTTCCGTACCGTAGATTGGCTAGGCGGGGCTCATCCCCGCTCACGCGGGGAGCACACTGGACAATCCAGTTCGATGTCCCCGAGTGGGGGCTCATCCCCGCTCACGCGGGGAGCACAGACCATGATCCATCCACAGACCGACCGACATGGGCTCATCCCCGCTCACGCGGGGAGCACATTAACCTCAGTAGATTGGCACAAAATTATGCGGGCTCATCCCCGCTCACGCGGGGAGCACCTGAACAAGGGTCTGAATGTGCGATGCGCACAGGGCTCATCCCCGCTCACGCGGGGAGCACTGAGGGCGCTGGGGCTTCCGCAGCCTGGCATACGGCTCATCCCCGCTCACGCGGGGAGCACAAGGAGGAGGGCGACATGCTCACCAAAAAGTTCGGCTCATCCCCGCTCACGCGGGGAGCACCGGTCGGTGAGCTGATTCCACGCCGGTACGTCGGGCTCATCCCCGCTCACGCGGGGAGCACGGCGACTTCCGCCATGCGGATAAACCGCTGGACGGCTCATCCCCGCTCACGCGGGGAGCACGACAGTGGCACGTCCGTGCGCGGTGAGCGCGCGGGCTCATCCCCGCTCACGCGGGGAGCACCGGTCTATCACTCCACCGGCGATCCTCAACCGCGGCTCATCCCCGCTCACGCGGGGAGCACAGCGGGGCGATGATCTCGCGGGCGATGGCCTCGGGCTCATCCCCGCTCACGCGGGGAGCACGCTTCCGGCGCGTCCTCGTCGGTGCTGTACTCCGGCTCATCCCCGCTCACGCGGGGAGCACCACCGCCTCCTCCCCGGCGACCTCGGCGGCTGGGGCTCATCCCCGCTCACGCGGGGAGCACTCGGACACATCCTGCGCGCTATTTCCCAGGCCCGGCTCATCCCCGCTCACGCGGGGAGCACCCAGCAAGATCCGTGGAATTCAGCACCAGCGGGGGCTCATCCCCGCTCACGCGGGGAGCACCCCACCGGCTCATGGCTGTTCTCCTTTCGCGTGGGCTCATCCCCGCTCACGCGGGGAGCACAGCGATCAGCCTTCGAGGTGGTTGTGCAGGAGGGGCTCATCCCCGCTCACGCGGGGAGCACTTCGCAGGCGACGCCGTCGCCGTCCCGGTCGAGGGCTCATCCCCGCTCACGCGGGGAGCACCCAAGCAGGCTTCCCGCCATGTGCAGCACCTCGGGCTCATCCCCGCTCACGCGGGGAGCACTGGAATTGTCCGGCACCGCGGGGCTCGTCTCAGGGCTCATCCCCGCTCACGCGGGGAGCACGCCGGGCCGTACGACCTTGCCGGTGCTGAGCAGGGCTCATCCCCGCTCACGCGGGGAGCACAGCGCGTCCCAGCGACTCATTGGCTCAAGCGAGGGCTCATCCCCGCTCACGCGGGGAGCACCTTAGTCACCGACTCCGCCCACTTCACCGACAGGGCTCATCCCCGCTCACGCGGGGAGCACCTCGAGCAGGCGACCGGCGCTGTGAATACCGTGGGCTCATCCCCGCTCACGCGGGGAGCACGAGCAGGGCGTGCGCGATGGTTTCTGTCTCCGCGGCTCATCCCCGCTCACGCGGGGAGCACTCCAGCACCACGCCGGTACCCGTGGGTCGGTCGGGCTCATCCCCGCTCACGCGGGGAGCACGTGAGTGTTTGCACGTTGTCGCGGGTGAGATTGGGCTCATCCCCGCTCACGCGGGGAGCACGCTTTCGCCAACGCCGCCGCGCGCCGCTTAGGTGGCTCATCCCCGCTCACGCGGGGAGCACTCCATCCGGCACCCGATGAGCGCCGTGTGGTCGGGCTCATCCCCGCTCACGCGGGGAGCACGACCGCGTCCTTCCGGGAGACCACGAGCGCACGGGCTCATCCCCGCTCACGCGGGGAGCACATGTCCGGGGACAGTTCTGCGCCCGCTGCCTTTGGCTCATCCCCGCTCACACGGGGAGCACCGGTGCAGCCCGGTCTGCCGAGCCGACATCTTGGGCTCATCCCCGCTCACGCGGGGAGCACAGGGCGTGGTCTTCGACCTTGCCCAGCCACTTTGGCTCATCCCCGCTCACGCGGGGAGCACTCGGTGCGGAACCACCAGCACGGCTCAATCAGGGGCTCATCCCCGCTCACGCGGGGAGCACGCACGCGGCGCTGGCGCGCATGTCCGTCGCCCCGGGCTCATCCCCGCTCACGCGGGGAGCACTTATTCCACCCGCCGCCCTGGCCGGTCTGTTCGGGCTCATCCCCGCTCACGCGGGGAGCACGTTGCCAAAGACGCGCAATCCCGCGCCGCGAAGGGCTCATCCCCGCTCACGCGGGGAGCACCGTGGCACGATCACCAACGGATCAACCGGCCCGGGCTCATCCCCGCTCACGCGGGGAGCACGAGCCGATAGATGTTGAAGTGGTGGGGGAGACGGGCTCATCCCCGCTCACGCGGGGAGCACACACCAAGGCGACGGAAGCCAACAGCAAAGCTGGGCTCATCCCCGCTCACGCGGGGAGCACCGGCAATGACTGTGTTGAGCACTTTGAACGCGGGGCTCATCCCCGCTCACGCGGGGAGCACGCGCTGCTGCTCCTCGACTTGACGCTTCGCCAGGGCTCATCCCCGCTCACGCGGGGAGCACACCACAAACCCGTAGGCGTGGGTGGCGAGCCCGGGCTCATCCCCGCTCACGCGGGGAGCACCGGGCGGAAAGTTACGACACAACGACCGGAAAGGGCTCATCCCCGCTCACGCGGGGAGCACAGATCAACCACCGTTGACCAAATCACATACTCGGGCTCATCCCCGCTCACGCGGGGAGCACGTGGTGACGTTGGGCAGGGCCGCGCGGATCGCGGGCTCATCCCCGCTCACGCGGGGAGCACTAGTCGTTAGCCTCGCCGAACACCACGACCGGGGGCTCATCCCCGCTCACGCGGGGAGCACGGGAGGAATTGTTGGCCGAGTGTTGCTTTCGCGGGCTCATCCCCGCTCACGCGGGGAGCACAATAGTGTGTCGGTGCGCCGTCGGTGCTTTGAGGGCTCATCCCCGCTCACGCGGGGAGCACAGTGCTTGGTCTATCATCATGTCTGCTCCAAGGGGCTCATCCCCGCTCACGCGGGGAGCACTCGCAATCCGCACTTATGCCCCAATTGCTGGTGGGCTCATCCCCGCTCACGCGGGGAGCACCTCACCGCCGTCGCCCTGGTGCCGATCCCCGCGGGCTCATCCCCGCTCACGCGGGGAGCACACCGGCACGTTCCTCACGTGGCCGCCTTTGCCCGGCTCATCCCCGCTCACGCGGGGAGCACACCGGCACGTTCCTCACGTGGCCGCCTTTGCCCGGCTCATCCCCGCTCACGCGGGGAGCACTACGAGCCGGAGTGAACATCGCCGGCGTCGTTGGGCTCATCCCCGCTCACGCGGGGAGCACAGCTCTTCGTCTGCCAGCGCGCGCAACTGCTCGGGCTCATCCCCGCTCACGCGGGGAGCACCACCGCTTGCTTCGCCGCGAGCTGCAGCCACCGGGCTCATCCCCGCTCACGCGGGGAGCACCGAATCCTGTCCGGCATAATCGACCCGATAGCGGGCTCATCCCCGCTCACGCGGGGAGCACTGGTGTAGATGACGATGGCTATCCGGTGCCGGGGGCTCATCCCCGCTCACGCGGGGAGCACAGTAATCGGCGACTCCGGCAAGCGCCCCGAACGGGCTCATCCCCGCTCACGCGGGGAGCACCGGGACTGTCGCCATTCGCGTTGTACGGCTTCCGGCTCATCCCCGCTCACGCGGGGAGCACGGACTACCTCACCGTCGACGAAGTCGCCCACATGGCTCATCCCCGCTCACGCGGGGAGCACCGCACTCGGCGGGAACGAGCTAGCCGCGCGCCGGGCTCATCCCCGCTCACGCGGGGAGCACGTTGCAGCCCTGGTGGCGGGCTTGGTCGTTTTCGGCTCATCCCCGCTCACGCGGGGAGCACGCTGTCGATTTCGGCACTCGGCAAGGACGCAAGGGCTCATCCCCGCTCACGCGGGGAGCACTCGATCACGTCCGGGCTGGTCGTGCCGCCCTTCGGCTCATCCCCGCTCACGCGGGGAGCACGGCCTTCGCTGCGTAAGCATGGTGTGACCCCGAGGCTCATCCCCGCTCACGCGGGGAGCACCCTGCTCAAACACCAAAAAGGAGACTCGCCATGGGCTCATCCCCGCTCACGCGGGGAGCACGCGACGGTATCACGCCAAGCCGACAGGCGGGAGGGCTCATCCCCGCTCACGCGGGGAGCACGGGCTCGACCTGGTTACGCAGGTCCTTGCACAGGGCTCATCCCCGCTCACGCGGGGAGCACAACCATGCCCGGGCCGACGCGCAGCGGCGGCAGGGCTCATCCCCGCTCACGCGGGGAGCACCGCTTGACACGCTGCGCGAGGTCGCAGACGAGCGGCTCATCCCCGCTCACGCGGGGAGCACTCCACCATGCGCTGCCATCCCTCCGTCTCTAGGGGCTCATCCCCGCTCACGCGGGGAGCACCAGGCGGCGTATCCCACAGAGACGGGCAGTGCGGGCTCATCCCCGCTCACGCGGGGAGCACACTGAATGACCAGCGGATATTCGAGCTGTTCCCGATCTTAGCATTCAACTTCTCCAAGAACCGAAGCCCCGCTAGCGCGGGGATGAATTACTTTCACGCCCAAACTAGGGCTCATCCCAGCGACCGCGGGGATGGAATCAAATTTATACTGAGCAAAAGCCCCGCTCAAGAGGCGTAGGCTTTACCTTACGTCATATTTTTTCCAACTAGTTTGTTCGTGAAAGTGCGAAAAATTACGGAACGCGCTACACTTCATACACAGACATTATTCAAGCAGTTTTAACCCTTCCATAGAGAGCTAACCATGAATGGCCAACACCGCGTGCCACACTTTGCACACAAACTCGCCCACGCGTTCGATTCGCGGCTCGTTTCACTGAGCCCACAATCACAAGCGCTCTGGGCGAAGTCCGGTGACGAATCAGGGTTTCTGTCCCTCCCCCAGCATTTAGCGGACACTGCTTGCGTCGCAGCCTGCGTCTTCGATACGTGGGTACCTGGCCAAATGAAGCGTAACTTGTCAACGAATCTCGGGATCTCCACCGAACAGCTGCGCAACCTCTACGTTTGGCTCGCAGGACTTCACGATATCGGGAAAGCCACCCGCCCTTTCCAAACTCAAATTGAGCAAAATCCGCAGTACGCGTATCTCGTCGGTCAAGTAAGTGATACGGGGCTTCCCCTTACCCTCAATAGCCTCGAGGTGCAGTCTAAGATGCCGCACGGCGTCTGCTCCGGCATCATCCTGACGGATTGGCTCGTTGATTTCGGCATGAAACGACGCATAGCGTCATGGCTCACTTCGACGGTCGATGCTCACCACGGCGTGGCGTCGACAAGCCCTGAGCGCCGCACCGTCGAGACAGCCATTGCTGAGTACCCACCTTCATGGAAGGCAGTCCATACAGAGCTCATTGAGACAATCACGGAACTTACAGGGGCGGAAACGGCGCTGCACGCCGTCAATCGCCTCAAGAACTGGCGCGCGGCAGATGCACAGATACTGACCGGCCTCATCGTTATCTCCGACTGGATCGCGTCCAACGCGGACGCCTTTCCAATGACTACCGGGTGCTCACAGATTCAACGAGTTGAGAACGGTATTCACGCGATAGATCTCACGGAACCCTGGGACCCAATTGCGCCAGTGAAGGATGTCGACGAGCAATACCGAGTGGCGTTCAACTGGCCAGATTCCTATCGTGCGCGCAGCGTCCAACGTGCTATGGCTGATGCAGCTTCCCAGCTCACGGAGCCATCAATCGTCGTCCTTGAAGCTGAAACGGGAGTGGGAAAAACCGAGGCGGCACTGACCGCAGCGCAAATCGTCGGTAAGCAAACTGGCGCTCAAGGCATCTACTTCGCTGCTCCAACGATGGCAACCGCGAACGGGCTGCTTGAGCGCACCATCGAATGGGCGAAAAACACCGCTGAAGCGGGGAGCGTGGCGTCGCTGTACCTCGCACACTCGAAAAATCAGCTTTCCGATCCGTACCAGCGCCTTCGATTCCGCGGGGTTGCCGAGGACTACTCCAACGAGGGGCGCGGGGCCGCGCGCGGCGACGTGATCGCCAGCAGCTGGATGAGTGGACGCCGTCGCGGTCTGCTCTCAAACATTACCATCGGCACAGTCGACCAGGTCCTGATGATGGCGCTCGAGCACCGATATTCGATGTTGCGTCACGTTGCACTTGCAAGCAAAGTGATCATCTTCGACGAGGTTCACGCGTATGACGCGTACACCTCCGACTACCTAGCAACGACGCTGGAGTGGCTCGCCTACTACGGCGCGACGGTCATTCTCATGTCCGCAACCCTTCCGCCCGAGCGCAGACGAGCACTCATTAAGGCCTACAGCGGAAACGACCTATCCGAGCAAACTGCTGCATACCCACTCATCACAGTGTCCAACCGATCCGGCTCGCATTACGTCACGCCCGAACCAAGCCCCACGAACCTTGAAGCACCCATCGAGCTGATTGACGATGACCTCGATAGCCTCAACGAACTCATGGGCCAATTGCTTATCGACGGCGGCTGCGCCCTCATTATCTGTAACACCATCGCTCGGGCGCAAGAGGCATATGCGCGACTGTCTCATGACTATCCGGACGACATCGAACTTCATCACGCAGGATTCATGTCGTGGCAACGCACCGAGAGAGAAGACGAGCTTCGGGCCGAACTCGGACCGCACGCTTCGCGCGGACACGGTCGCCCCTACCGCAAGGTCGTGGTGGCCACCCAAGTTGCTGAGCAAAGTCTCGATATTGATGCTGACGTCCTTATCACCGACCTCGCACCCATGGACCTCATTATCCAACGTATCGGCAGGCTTCACCGCCATGCGCGACAAGAGTTCGACCGCCCCGATCCGCTCCGGACCCCCAAGGTGTATATCCGTGGCGTCAATCGGTCTAGCGAAGGGCTGCAATTCGACGGTGGTGCCCACGCAATTTACGACCCCAAGATCCTGCTGTCCACTTTCCTGCACCTTCCCCCGATGTTCCGTCGCCCCGACGACATCGAACAACTAGTCCGTCACACCTACAGCGAGGATGGCCACACGGTTCCTGTTGAACTTCGCGACGAATGGAAACGCGCGGAAAGCATCAGTCTCGAACGCGCAGAGAGGGCGCATCAGCGCTCCACCCACTTCAGGATCCGCTCCCCGCGTGGACTTAAGAGTCTCGATGCTTTGTTTACCAAGATCGGTGCCGTTGTCGCTCTTAGCGATGAAGAGAAAGGCACCGCACAGGTTCGCGATGCAGAACTCTCAGTCGAGGTCATCCCGATTATCCAGACTGAATACGGGTACCGTCCGTTCGGCAGTGATAACGAAGTGCTTGACGGAGCCGATTTGGATTACAAAACGGCGCACCACTTGGCATCCAGTACCGTCCGCCTTCCAGCGAGAATGACGAGGTGGGATAGCGATTTTGATGCCGTGGTAGACGATCTCGAAATTTCCACCCCGGACGTGTGGGCCAAACACTTCTTGCTGCGAGGACAACTCGCGCTTGTCCTCGACGAGAACGGTGAACGGAAACTCGGGCGGTTCACCGTCAAGTACTCGAGCACGCTAGGGCTCGAAATATTGAGCGAAGAGAGGGGAGGTGTTGTTGGGATGCCAACGTAAAGTTCACCTCGATCGATCATGTTTCCCCAACATCTCCTCAAACGACGCACTAGAAAGGAGGCCTCACTATGACCGAGACTGCACACCCCACGTTCAATCTGCTTGAACAGCCTTGGATTATCTGCAATACCGCAGAAGGCTCACGCGCCTTGAGTATTCGCCAGATTTTTGATGGGTCAGCAAGACCATTGAGTGTGGTTGGTGACTCACCAACGCAAGATTACGCAGTGCTTCGAGTGCTACTTGCCATCTTCTGGCGTGCGCACCACCACGATCTTGCAAGGCAATTGTCGTCTCAGGGAGGCCCTGACTCATTCGACTGGATTGACTGGTTCCTGGATACGCGGGAGGATCTCCGCCAAAGCGACAAAGACCAGATTGTGCTCGACTACCTCGACCAATACCAAGATCGCTTCGACCTCCTCCACCCAGAAATGCCATTCATGCAGGTCGCTGACCTGCACACTTCCAAAAACATGTTCGCCCCAGTTTCTCGGATCATTCCCGAAGCCGAACACGACTACTTCACTATGCGTACCGGAAAAGGCCGCGAAACATTGGACTTTGCCGAGGCAGCACGGTGGGTAATCCACGCACAGGCCTACGATTATTCGGGCATCAAATCCGGGGCAATCGGAGATCCTCGGCTAAAGGGAGGCAAAGGCTACCCGATCGGAACGGGTTGGACTGGAATGACTGGCGGGACAGTGGTCCGGGGCGACACACTCCTCGAAACTCTGCTGCTCAACTCCACAGAGTCTGCTATTGGTGTGGAGGCGGCAGCCGACAAACCTGTATGGGAACGTCCTCAAGACACCGCCACGCAGAGAATCCCCGATGCAGAGAGCATCGCGCCTCAAGGAGCAGCTGACCTTGCAACATGGCAAGAACGGCGTATTCGGCTGCAGTTCGATGCGACGGGAGTAACCGGCGTGTTGGTAAGCAACGGCGACAAGATCCCCGATGCAGGCAAGAACGTCTTTGGAGACCCAATGACTCCGTATCGTTTCAGCAAGAACCAGACCAAGAAGGGAGTTCTGGCGTATTACCCCCAGCAATACGACACGGAGCGGACCATGTGGAAGTCCTTGGATGCCCTGATTGCTGCGGCGGACGATGCTGGATTCGGAAGCAAAGTCCATGCGCCTAAGCGGCCAGAAACGCTTGAAAACCTCAGCCGAATCGCATACGAAGAAGACACGGATGAAGTACTCGATCTAGCCATCGTCTCCATGGCATACGGCCCTCAAAGTTCATCCGTGGACACGATCGTCAGCGCTTCCATGGGCCTTCCTGCGTATCTCCTCGGAGACGAGGCCCTCTCCCGCGCAAATCGCGCCCTTGTGCGGAATGCGGCCGACGCAACCAGGGCTGCAGCAACGTCTCTCGGATGGTTCGCTGGCCAATTGTTAAGGGCCGCAGGCGGCGACTATGCGTTTA
This sequence comes from Corynebacterium gottingense, assembly GCF_002285125.1. Lineage (NCBI taxonomy): Bacteria > Bacillati > Actinomycetota > Actinomycetes > Mycobacteriales > Corynebacteriaceae > Corynebacterium > Corynebacterium gottingense. The sequence continues at coordinate 139,502 of NZ_NSGN01000008.1, read as the reverse complement.
ACTCAGACGCTGCTGACCGTCTATACACGCTGCTTGAGCCAAAGTTTATCGACTGGCTCCGTCGTCTCAAGAAGACAGACATTGAGCAGGAGGCAATCGATTGGCAAGCGGAAGTACACAGAAACGTACTCGAAATCGCCGCCGAATACGTGCGAGGAGCCGGACAGAAAGCGCTCATCGGGCGTGTCGAGGATTCCACCGATGACAGTTCGTCGGCGCGAATTATTAGTGCGGGTTCCTTGTACCGCACGCTACGGCGAAAGCTGCGAGATGATCTCCCCCTGCTCACCCGATCCACTCACTCCGCATCGGAGGAAAACCATGACTGAACCAATGTTGCGCAAGAGCGTAGGGACGACTGTTTCAACGCTTCAGCGGAATTACCTCGACCGCTCGCAAACCGCTTTAGGCGCAGAAGCAAGAGGGGCCCTAGCAAATTTGCGCAAGTACGCAGGCCGCCCTGTCAGCTCAGATCCTCTTGCGCTTCAGGAAGTACTGCTCCTGCTTCATCCACAACTCAGCGATGGGGAACTCGGCAAGGGGACAGCGCCTTCCCCTTCCGAGCGGGCCGCCTACACCGCCCTGTGCCTCTTCGCCATGCACATGCAAAGCTCAACGCAGCCAATGCACGTTGCAGAGCAGACGTTCGGGTTCGCCTGCGGCCGTCTACATAGGCTCTCCGACTCCAAGTCGATCAAGTCGCGATTCGACGCAATGCTCGTATCTCGAGAAGAAGCAGCCCGCGATGTGCATCTCCGGTCGCTCGTCTCCCTCCTGCGGTCGCGCCACATCCCCTTCGACTACGGGCGCTTCGCCGGCGACCTACGCAGTTTGCAGAACCCGCAGTACCGCGACGGGGTCCTTCTGCGCTGGGGACGTGACTTCGCTATCGGGACTACCCGCGGCGACGCTGCAGAAACCAACGAAGCACCCACGTCCCAACACACCAACTCCTAAACCCAAACAACCCAGGAAGGTTTTCCACCATGTCTCTCGTCATCGACATCCACGCACTGCAAACTGTTCCGCCGTCATTGATCAACCGTGACGACACCGGAGCACCCAAGACTGCTGTGTTCGGCGGGGTTCCGCGACAGCGTGTCTCGAGTCAGTCGTGGAAGCGCGCTATCCGCAAGTACTTCGAAGATCACTTTGATCCGGACCAGATCGGTGACCGCTCGAAGCGTCTTCCCGAGAAGATCGCCAAGCGCCTGGAGGAAGTTGCTGGTCTGGATCAGGCGGAAGCGATCGAACGCGTCCAGAAGCTATTCAAGGCCGCCAAGATCGATACCGAGGTTCAGAAAGCCCCGAAAAAGACCGAAGACACCGACTCGGCACACAACCCTTACCCGCACACCAAGTACCTCTTTTTCCTGAGCCCTGCGCAGGTTGATCACGCAGTTCAGGTTCTCGGAGAAAGCTGGGAGGGTAAGATCTCTAAGAAAGAAGCCCAGGCTGTTCTGGACGAAAATCACTCTGTCGATATGGCAATGTTTGGACGCATGGTCGCCGACGACGCCGCGTTCAACGTTGATGCGGCTGTCCAAGTCGCACACGCACTCGGTGTCCACGCTTCAGCACCAGAGTTCGATTTCTACACCGCAGTTGATGACCTCGCCGAAGAGGGCGAAGAAACCGGTGCAGGCATGCTCGGCACTGTGCAGATGATGTCTTCAACGATGTACCGCTATGCCACCGTCAATGTTGATGGGCTTGCCCAGAACCTCGATTCTCCCGCGAATGCTCGGGACGCTGCGGTGAAATTCGTTGAGGCATTCGTTTCTTCGATGCCAACCGGCAAGATCAATACGTTTGCGAACCAAACGCTGCCGGAGCTGCTGTACGTAGCAGTTCGGGACACCCGGCCGGTTTCCTTGGTGAACGCATTCGAGTCACCAGTTACGGGTACTGAATCGGCTGATCGTCGTCACGAAAGCGCACGCCGTCTTGCAGACGAAGCACGCAACGTCCAGGAAGTGTACGGCTTCACCCCTGACAGCGCGTATGTCCTGGCTCTTGGCGACTTGGCGGATGCATTTGACGGTATCGCTGAGAAGGTGACGCTTGCCGAACTCACCGAGAAGCTCCACGCAGACCTCGACCGCGCGATGGGTGATGAATAATGAAGAGCTCCCTGCTCCTTCTCTTGAAAGGGCCCATGCAGTCGTGGGGTGATGAATCCCGCTATCAAACTCGCGCAACTGCGACCACCCCTACGAAATCTGGCATCATTGGCCTCATCGCAGCTGCTCAAGGGCGCCGAAGGACCGACCCTGTCGAGGACTTGGCAAAATTGCGTCTTGCCATTCGCGTCGACCAATCCGGCAGTCTCCTTCGCGACTACCAGACGGCGCAGCCGTGGCAGAAAGAACCGAATGATCCCGCCAAGCTGGTGACTCGATACTTCTTGTCCGACGCCTCATTCGTTGCCGCAGTGGAATCTGACGATCGCGAGCTGCTCGAAGCAATTGCCAAAGCACTGCGCGCGCCTCACTACCCGCTCTTCATGGGGCGCCGTTCGTGCCCTGTCCATCCCGGTTTGGTCATTGGTGTAGTGAACGGAACTGCGACCCAAGCACTTCAACAACACCAGCACTGGTATGCCACCAAGTCGCACATGATGGAGTCGCCTACCAAGGTCTACCTGCCCGTTTACCGTGACGGAACACCTGGCGAAGTAGGCGCGGTCCCCCGCCAAGACGTGCCGCTTTCTTTCGACCCGCAACACCGCCGCTACGGGTGGCGCGAGGTTGTACGCGACGAAGACGTCGAGATGAAAAACCCATCTGGAAAGGATCCTCAGTTCCGTGATGACTTTTTCGAAGCGGTGATGCGAGCATGACAACGCTCTCCAGGATTGTGATAAACCCCGCCCGGCGCGGCGGTGCAAAATTGCTCACCAACACCCACGCGATGCACGCGGCTGTCCGGAGTTCGTTCCCCAACGACATTGACCTGGATGCAGGTCGTGTCTTGTGGCGAGTGGACCCCGGCGAACACGAACATGTGCTTTACATCGTCGGACCAGAGAAGCCCACCGGCGCACATATTGTCGAACAGGCTGGCTGGGATACTCGGCCCGCGCAGTCAACGGACTACGAGAGGTTTCTCGCCCAACTCACCCGCGGACAACGATGGCGTTTTGAGCTAGTTGCAAATCCGACCTATTCCGCAGCAAATGGTGGCGGTCGCGGCAAGGTGAAGGCACATGTTTCCGTGCGCCACCAGATTGGTTGGTTATACAAGCGCGCTGCGGAGGCTGGTTTTGCATTAGCACCGCGTCCGGAAGACGAAGTGCCCGACGAGGAGAGAGCGCGTTGGTCCCCATTAGAGAACGTCGGCATCACCGAACGCTGGACGGACACGTTCTTTAAGAACCCGGATCGACGTGGCCGGCCTGTCCGTATTGCGAAGGCACGTTTTGTAGGCACCCTTGAGGTCACCGACGCCGAGAGGCTTCGAAAGACGCTTGCGAACGGCATCGGGCGCGCTCGCGGCTACGGCTGCGGCCTCATGACCCTTGCCCCGGTGCGGTAGCCGTGCCTACGCCTCAGGAACTGCCGATCACCCGTCGCGCTCTGGCGCAGATGGGTGATCGGTTGTCCTTTCTTTACGTTGAACGCGCAACCGTGAACCGCGACGGAAATGCCCTAACAGTTACCGATAAGCGCGGGGTTGCACATGTCCCTGCGACCCAGCTCGCAGTTCTCCTCCTCGGGCCAGGAACACGAATTACCTATGCTGCAATGGCGCTTCTCGGTGATGCTGGGACATCAACAGTATGGGTCGGAGAACGAGGTGTGCGGTATTACGCGAGCGGGCGACCACCGGCGAAATCCTCGCGGATGGCGCTTTTGCAAGCCGAGATTGTTACGCATCAGCGGAAGCGACTCGATTGTGCTCGAAAAATGTATTCACTTCGATTCCCGGGTGAAGACGTCTCTGAACTGACGATGCAACAGCTCCGCGGGCGAGAAGGCTCTCGGATGAAAAAGGTATACGCAGCTGAGGCGGAGCGTACCGGTGTGTACTGGGACCGGCGCAGCTACGATCCGAACGATTTCGACTCTTCTACCCCAATTAATCAGGCGTTAACGGCAGCAAGCGCGGCCCTGTACGGTATCGCGCATGCTGTGATTGCCGGTCTGGGTTTCGTTCCTGCTCTCGGTGTAGTGCATACAGGAACCGATCGGGCATTCGTGTACGACATCGCCGACCTTTACAAGGCAGAAATCGCCATTCCTGCTGCATTCGACGCCGTCGCGGGAGCAAGCGGGGTTCTACACGTCGTGGTGAGACGCCTGGTCCGCGACGCTGTCGTGGAAAAACGCCTCATGCAGCGAATGGTCAAAGACCTGAAATACGTGATGGACGTCCCGGATGACGAGCCGTATTCCGACGCCGAGCTGATGCTCTGGAGCGAGTTGGAAGTTATCGCGTCAGGTGTCAATTGGTCGGAAGACGAGATCTCGACGTGATAGTACTCGTAGTCACCGCCTGTCCCGCCGGTCTCCGCGGTGACCTGACCAAATGGCTCATGGAGCTCAGCCCGGGCGTGTTTGTTGGCAACCCTTCCGCACGAGTCCGCGATCTGTTGTGGGACCGGACCGTCGATCTGTGCAAGGACGGGCGCGCCTTACTCGTGCACTCATCTGACAATGAGCAGGGCATGGAGTTCCGGGAGCATAAACATGACTGGGAACCGACGGACTTCGACGGGGTCACTCTCATGATGCGGAAGCACAAACGGCAGAAAGGGACGCGCCGAACCGGCTGGAGCAACGCGCGGGCGCAGCGCCGGCGGTACGGGCGGCGTTGATGAGGGAGCGAAGGGGCGTCGATAAGCGATTGCCCCTGCGGTAGCGTTGGGAGCATGCATGATGACATGGCACCGAAGCCCGAAGACCTCTCTATTGACGCGCCGCCGGCGGTGCGCGCGCAGCTGACGCACCGCACGATTCGCGAGTTCACCGACCAGCCCGTCAGCAACGAGACGCTGGAGACGCTGTACCGCGTGGCCATGCGCACGGCGAGCTCGCGCGGGATGCAGCACGCGAGCATTATTCGGGTGACGGATCCGGCGCTGCGGGAGCGGCTGGCGGAGATCGGGAATCAGGAGTACGTCAAGCGCGCGCCGGTGTACCTGCTGTTCATCGTGGATTCCGCGCGCAACGCCGCCATCCTGCGCGAACAGGGCTACGACCCGAGTGGCGCGGGCAAGACGAAGGTGTTCGTGGAGGGCTTCACCGACGCGTGCCTGATGGCACAGAACGTGGTCAACGCCGCCGAATCGCTTGGGCTCGGCGCGAACTTCCTGGGCAACATCCACAATGACACCGCCGCGGTGATCGAGACGCTGAAGTTGCCGCGCTACACGTTCCCCGTCGTCGGCCTCACGCTCGGCTGGCCGGGGCAGAATCCGCAGCTCAAGCCGCGCATGGCGCCGGAATTCCGCGTCATGGAAAACGGCTACCAGCACCGCATGAGCTGGTCCGAGGCGCTCGCGGACTATGACCAGGAGATGACCACGTACTACGACCTCCGCAACGCAAACCAGCGCGTGGACAGCTACATCAACCAGGTGGTCAAGCAGCTCACACCGAAGCGCGAGCTTCTCGACGAATCGCTGCAGGCCGCCCGCTGGCAAGGATTCATCATCTAATGCGCCTGTACACACTCGGGTTTTCGCACAAAAGCGCCGAAGAGTTCTTCGACATCCTGCGCGAGTCCGGCACCCGGCGCGTGGTGGACATCCGCCGCTCCAACACGAACCAACTCGCCGGTTTTACCAAAAAGGACGACCTGCGCTACTTCCTCAAGGTCATCCTGGACATGCCGTACACGCACGAGGTGTCGCTCGCGCCCAGCGCCGACCTCATGCACGCCTACCGGCACGACGAGATCGAGTTCGACGAGTTCGCGCGCAAGCTCCGCGCGGAATACGACGACGGCGAGGTCTCGTCGCTCGATCGGTCGGTCCTTAGCGACGCCGTGCTCCTCTGCTCCGAAGCCGACCCCAGCACCTGCCACCGACTCGTCGCCGCCGAGTACCTCGCCGACGCGTGGGACGACGTGGAGGTCGTGCACCTGTAACCTTGCGGCGTTTGGCTCAGTGGTTTGGCTCAGTGGCGTTCTCCGGTGAGCATGCTGAGCAGGAGCACGTTGCCCTCCTCCGGGGCGCTATCTGGGCAGTACACCGCGTGCGGCACGTAGGCGCGCAGGTGAACGACCTCGCCCGGCTGCAGCGGGAAGCGGTCGCCGCCGCACTCGAACTCAAGCGATCCGCTGACGCACTGCACCGTGATCGGGTGCGCCGCCTTGTGGTCCGGAAGCGTCTGGCCTGGGCAGAAGTTAAAGACGATGAGGTTCGCGCCGTCGCCCTGCAACATGCGCTTGACCGCGGGGCGCGCGCCGCCCGGCTTCGGTTCCACGGCGTTCACGGTATCGATGCGCGTTGCGCGGTCGGCGTCGTCGGTGGAGTCGGCGTCGCCGAACACCTCCGGGCGATTGACGGGGAGATCCTGGTTCATCGCTGCTCCTGGGGTGGTTTCTGGGGTGGTTTCTGGGGTGTTGTTCTGGTTGTTGTTCGGGGTGTTGTGGGCAATTTTACCGGCTCGGGACGTGGAATATCGGGGGGCGTGTAGGTGGTGGGGCTGGCTGCAAACGGAGCTAGCTCCGTTTGGGTCGGCGGCTGGGTCGCGACCTGGGGTTTTGCAGGTGCACGACGTGCAAAAGGAGCTAGCGCCGTTTGGGTGGCGGGGCGTCGAGGTACGGGGCGGGGCTTGGGGGTGGATTCGGGAAACGTGGCAGCTGTCGCGGGGCGTGTGCAGGGGCGCGCCGGCCGGTACTGTGAGGGGTGTTCGAAGCGTTGCCGCGCCCGGCGCGGCCTCGCCGGCCCTCCCGAAAGGACCAGCACATGAGCAGCAAGAACCCGAATCCGTACAAGCACTACTCGTACCAACCGAGTTCGAACCAGCCCGGGGCCGACGGGTCCGGTGTGTTCGGGCCTGGCGAGTTCGGGTCGGGGCAGCACTGGCGCGACGACGTCCCTTCCGACCCGGAGGAAAGAACGCTGTTTGAGTTCAAGAACTGGTGGGTCGTCATCGTGTTGGCGCTGGCGGTGGCCGGGGCGATCGGGTTGATCTACACCTCGATGACCGATGGTCCCAGCGGGGCGGAGACTACGCAAGGTCGGGAACAGTCGCCGACGGCAGAGGCTGAGTTCCCGAATTTCGGGGCGGTGGATGAGCGGATCTCGCAAGCCAAGGAGGCGGGCGAGGAGCCCGCCATGTACCGCCCGGACGACTACGACCCAAATTCCGGGGTGCAGGATCCGGTTCCGGTGAGTCCGAGGGGGATGGAGGCTCCGTCGAAAAGCGCCTTCGAGCTCACGCCACTCGAGGCCGGCGAGGTGGCGAATGTCGGGGGCATGCGCATCGGCGTCGGGCCGGTGCGCGACATGGGGAAATACGGCGAGGACAACATCCTCTGCCACGACGTGTCATTCCTCAACATGACCAATGACGAGCTGTGGATTTCCAAGAGCGACTTCGTGCTCACCATGCCGAGCGGGAAGACCGTGGAGCCCAGCTACGCGCCCGGTTTCAACCACTTGAACTTGACGTTTGAGCACGGGCAAACCAACAGCGGGGTGCTGTGCTTCAAGGCGGAGGCGGAGCCGGGGGCGTACACGGTGAACTTCGCGCCGCGCCCGCTGCACACGACGCTCGCGGCGTGGAAGTCTGGGATGGGCGGGTAGTTGGCTGGCTTGGCTGGCGTTTCGTGAGCGTTTTGTGGGCGTTTCGTGGGCGTTTCACCAGGCCAGGCGACAGAGGCGGCGCTGGTGCAAACGGAGCTAGCTCCATGTAGGCCAACCGCCAGGCCGCGACCTGGGGGTTTTCCGGTCGGCGCTGTTGTAGATGGAGCTAGCTCCATCGAGGCCAACCGCCCACCCGTTCGAGAAAACCGCAGGTCATGTCCGGTGCCGTTGCTAAGTTGAAGGCATGAACAGCATCTCAGTGGTTGCCACGACGCTTGAGCAGCTCAGGCTATCCACCTCGAACCCGGCCTGGGTGATACTTCGCGCGAAGAATGCCCCCGCCGTCCTGGCCATCTTGCGGTCGGTGTTTGAAGGGGATAATCGCCAGGTCGCCGGCTCCGATTTCGCGCTCGCCGTCGACGCCATGCTGGTGGACATCCGGGAGCAGACCGACATGGAGCTGCCGAAGACCGGTGTGGCCTACATCAATGACTGGGTCAAGGATGGGTACTTGGTGCGCCGCAGCCCGCAGGGCACCCGCGAGGAACTGTACGAGTTGTCCACCGACGCCCACGTGGCGATCGATTACGTGCAGCAGCTCACCAATCCGCAGCGGTCGGTGACAAAGTCGCGGCTGAGCACCCTCATTACTGGCTTGCGCGACCTCGCCGCCGAAACCGACGAAGACGAGGCGAACGCGATCCGCAGGTTGGAGGCGCAGCGCGATGCGATCCAACACCGGATCGACCAGGTTCGTATGAACGGCGTTGTCTCCATCTCGGACGAGGAAGCGGTGGAGAAGGCGCGAGAGATCCTGTCGCTGGTCAGCGACCTTCCCACCGATTTTTCGCGGGTGCGCGAGGAGATCGAGGACGTGGACCGGGAGCTTCGTGAGTCCATCGTCGAGGAGAAGCTTCACGCGCGCGACGTGCTGGAAAACGTGTTCCGTGGCGTGGACCTCATCACGCAGTCCGAGGCTGGCAAAGCGTTTAGCGGCTTCTACGAGGTCTTCTTGGATCCGGAGCAGTCGAAGCAGCTCGACGCCACCGTGAGTACCGTCCTGTCGCGCGACTTCGTGCGCAAGCTCTCGCCGATGGAGCGCGCTGAGCTGGGCCAATTCGTGGACACGCTGGACGTGTCGTCGGGCCAAGTCCACGATTCCATGACCAACCTTTCGCGCTCTTTACGACGCTTTGTGCAATCCCGTGAAGCCGAGTCCCAGCAGGCACTGATCAAGTCGATCAACGCCGCGCAGCAGATGGCGCTGCAGCTCGCGCAGGAGGGCATCGGCACCCACAGCCCGGTCGGTGTTGAGTTGGAGTTAACAACGATGCAGCCGACGTCACTGTCCAGCTGGAAGCTGCACGACCCGATGGAGTACAAGATCGACCGCGGCATGGAGATCAATGAGCAGGGGTCGATCGATATGGAGGCGATGCGCCAGCGCATCCGGGAGAACGAGATCGACTGGGAGGAGCTGCGCGGGGCGGTGAACGACGTGGTGGAGCGGGACGGCAGGGCGTCGATAAGCGATGTGCTCTCCGCGCACCCTGCGACCCAGGGGCTTGCGAGCGTGGTGGGGCTGATCAAACTTGCGCGCAGGCACGGCGAGCGAAGGGACGGCACCGAGCTGCTGCATTGGACGCGCGCGGACGGTACGAGGCTGCGCGCGCGATACGAACGGTTTGAATTCGACACCACGATTGGACGGCCATAAATGGACAACAAACTCTACGACGGCGACACCGGCACGCTCACCGGCCCGCAGCGCAGGGCGCTCGCGGAGCTCATCCGCGGCCCGTACGTGTCCAGCATCAAGACGCCGGAGGTGTTTCAGACCGTGTCCGGGTCTCGCGAAGTGCTCGCGCAGCAGCTGGACAACCTCTTCCTCACGCTCATCGTGGACGATGACGCGGGCGTGGCCTACACCAAGGCGTGGGAGGTGGACGTCCCCGACAAGCGCGCGATGCTGCGCAAGACCTCGCTGACCTTCATGGATACGGTCATAATTCTGCACCTGCGGCGCGAGCTCGTCTCCACCAGCCCCACCGAGCGCACGATTGTCAACGAAGACGAGGTCTTCGAGGCCACGGTGCCCTACCAGGGGAAATCCACAACCGATAAGTCGAATCCACGCAAGCAGTTCACGGCGTCGTGGAACAAGATGAAGCGGAACTCAATAGTCATCGACACCCCGACCGAAGGCCGGTTCGAGGTCTCCCCCGTCCTGCGCATCGTCTTCTCCGGCGAGGAGATCGCCGCAATCACCGAATCCTTCCGCACCTTTCTGGAGCAGCAGCCATGACCACCATCCCCGGCCAATTCCGCCTCTCCCGTGTCCAGGTCTACAACTGGGGCACCTTCAACGGCCTGCACAGCGTCGACATTGCCCGCGAAGGCTACCTCATCACCGGCCCCTCCGGCTCCGGCAAGTCCACGCTCATCGACGCCATCTCCGCCATCCTGGTCCCGCCGAGCAAGCGCTCGTTCAACGCCGCTGCGGACAACCAAAAGCGTTCCGGGCGCACCATGATCACGTACTGCCGCGGGGCGTGGCGCCGTGAACACTCCGAGGACTTGGATGAGCTGACCCGCTCGTACCTCCGGAACGGCGCGACGTGGAGCGGTGTGCTCCTTCGCTACGAAAACGGCACGGGCGAGACGATCACCGCCTGCAGGCTCATGTTCCTCGCCGCCAACGCGCACGCTGACCAGGACATCACGGACCTGTATCTGCTACTGCCGCGCGATGCGGATCTCACGGAGTTTGAAACGCTTGCGGTGAAGAACCTGCCGATCACGCAGGCGAAGCAGGACTACGGCGATGCGCTGAACGTGGGGCGCAAGCACCCGCAGTTCATCGCCGCGCTGCAGCGAGCGCTGGGCATCGCCGACAGTGGCGCGCTCGAGCTCCTGCACCGCACGCAATCAGCGAAGACGCTGGGGGATCTCAACCACCTCATGCGCACCTTCATGCTTCCGGAGCCCGACACGTTTGCCGTGGCCAAACAGGCGGCCGAGAACTTCACCGCGCTGCACGGCGCCTACACCGCAGTGGTAAACGCGCGTGAGCAGATCGAGCACCTCGTTCCCGTCCGCGAAGCCGCGCATGCTCGCGAGGAGATCGCCCGTGCCACCGCGGTTGTGGCCGAGGAACAGGCGTGGCTCGACCCCTTCGTCTTCGGCTGGAAGGCGCAATTCGCCGAGCGCGCCTGCGAGCGGCACCGCAACGACCTCGAAGCGCTGGGCGGCGCGATCACGGCCGGCGAGGCTGAAGTAGAGACGCTTCGCAGCGAGCGCGAGGAGCTGCGCCAGCTTATCGACGGCAAACAGGACACCGGCCTGGCCAAGGCCGAAATGACCCGCGACAGCCGCCGCACACGCCTCGACCAGGTCAACAAGGCCGCGGAAGCCTTCGCCTCCCGGCTGCGGGTGCTCCAACTCACGCCACCTGGCTCAGCGGAGGAATTTGCGCGCATTTCACACCAGCTGGGAAAGGACCTGCACAACCTGTGCGCGCAGCACGACGCAGAAGACGCCAAAGCTACCACCGCGATCCAGCTCGTGGGCAAGCTGCAGGAGACCCAGACAGCCTTCAAGACCGAGCTGCAAACGCTGCACAAGTACAGTTCAGCGATGGATTCTCGACTGCTGCGAGCTCGCGCCATAATCGCCGACGCGGCCGGCATCCGCGAGAAAGACCTGCCGTTTGTGGCCGACCTCATCTCTGTCAGTCAAGGCGAAGGCGCCTGGCAGGGCGCGGCCGAGCGCGTCATGGGCGGGTTCGCCCGCACACTCTTGGTACCCGAAGAGCACTACCGCGCAGTCTCGACAGCTATTGATGCCACGCACCTTGGCGCAAAGCTGCAGTACACCCGCATCACACCGGAGCAGGAGTTCGCGGCGCCCCGGAGCTTTCAACACGGCACGCTCGGCACGAAGATCGACGTGGCCGACGGGCGCTTTTACAACTGGGTGCAGTCGCAGCTCGCCCGCCGGTTCGACCACCAGTGCTGCGAGTCCCTGGATGAGTTCCGGCGCGCCCGTCGCGCGGTAACCCGCAATGGCCAGGTCAAGCACAGCGAAGCGGACCACGTGAAGGACGACCGCCGGCGCATCGACGACACGAGCACGTGGGTGTTGTGGGGCAATCTGGACGACAAGATCGACGCACTGCACGTAGAGCTGCAACGCGTGGGCAAGGAGCTAGCGCAGGCGGAGCAGGCGCGCGATACCGCAAAGCGCCGTATGAAGACGGCCCGCGACCAGATTTCCACGGTGGAGCGTCTCCAAGAGACAACAGATTTCAGCGAGATCGACACCGCGACCGCGGCCCGCCTGCTCGCAGAGTCGCAGGAGCTGGTGGACCGGCTCACCGACGGCAACGCGGAGGTCGCCGAATTGAAGAAGCAATTCAAAGTCCGCGAGAAGCGACTGGGCCAGGCCCAAGGCCACCTCAACGGGCTGATTGAACAGCGCGGCGGGCTGCGCCAAAAGCTCGAGCAGGCGGAACAGGCGCTTGCCGAGGCTCAGGCGCGCCTCGAGCGCGGAGCCCCACCGGAGGAGGTCCACGGCAGGCTGTCCAAGCGTGCCGGCACCATCGACGAGAAGAATATCGACCGCGTGCACGAGCAGCTGCGCAAGGCCATCACCGCCGAGCTCGACGAACTCAACCGCCGCGACCTCAAGTGCGAGAGCCGGATGCTCGACGCAATGCACCGCTACCTGCACAAGTGGGAGAGCCGCAAGGGCGACCTGCAGGCGGACAAGAGCTACCAGCAGGCGTTCTTGTCCGAGCTGGACCGCCTTGAAACGGAGAACCTGCCGAGCTTCGAGCAGGAGTTCAAGGACCTCCTCCAAGAACAGACGCGCACGCACTTCGGCCGCCTCCGCCGCCTCATCCGCGAGGCCGCCAGCAATACGCGCAAGTCCATCCAAACCATCAACGATTCCCTGGCGCAGGTCGAGTTCTACCCCGGCACGCACCTGCAAATTGAGGTCCGCGAGGCGCAGCCGCAGATCGCCCGCAAGTTCATCGAGCTTATCGACGCCACGCTCGACGGCATGATCAACGAGGCCGATCTAGAGGACAGCGAGCGCCGCTTCCACACAATCCGCGAGGTGATCGAGGCGGTCACGATCTCCGACACCACGAGCGCCCGCGAACAGAAGCTGCGCCTGGACACGCGTCAGCACGTGAAGTTCCTGGGCGTGGAGTACGGCACCGACGGCGTCCGCGGCGCAGTATACGACTCTGCCGAAGGACTCTCCGGCGGCCAGGCCCAGAAGCTCTCCTCCTTCTGCCTCGCCGCCGCGCTGCGCTACCGGCTCACGGGGATGGGCGCGAACCCGTCGCAAGCGAACAAATCCGTGGTCGAGGTTGAGGATGCGATGTACCCCCGCTTTGGCACCATCGTGCTGGATGAAGCCTTCGACCGCGCCGACGCCGAATTCACGCGCGCGGCCATGGGAGCGTTCAGAAAGTTCGGATTCCACATGATCCTCGCCACGCCCGAGAAGCTTTTGCAGACGGTGCAGGACTACATCGGCGGCGTGCTGATGGTGGAGTGCCCGGACCGCAAGCACTCGCAGACCAGCACACTCACCATCGAGGAGGCCCTCGATGAAGACCTGTGACCAGGTACGCACACGCGCTGCCACGTTCTATGCCCGCAACCACCGGGCCTGGCTTGCCGGCGATTTCTCGCCGCTCACGGTGAACCTGCTGCCACCGACGGGCCGTGCCGCCGAGCTTGATGAGGGGCGCGCGGTGCAGGCCTGGATCCAGGAATGGAAGCGCAGCCGCATCACTGCGGAGTGGGAGGAGAAGAAGCTCGGCTACCTGGGCACCTACGCACTCCCGGCGCGCGTAGTGCTGGACAGCCCCGCCACTGCTGCCCGCGTTGCCGGTCGCGCTAAGCATTGGCTGCGCATCAACACGCTGCTCGACGGCTTTGCCGCCTCACTTGGCGACGACGTCCGTAGCCCCTTGATAAACAAGCTCGCTGCGTGGGAGGCGTGGGATGATGCCACCGTCGCCCGCTTTGTCAGCGTGGTGCGGTGGCTGCGCACGCATGACCCGTCCGCCTACTACATCCGCGAGCTCCCGATCTTCGGCGTGGATTCTAAGTGGGTGGAGGCCCACCGCGCAGTACTGACTGCCGTAGTCGGCGAGTTGGGATTTCGCGACAAGCCCGTCCTGGTGGAGCTACGTAGCCTTGACGCAAGCGTGGCGTTCTGCGGGGTGCGGCACTGGTCCTGCCCGCTTTCTGAACTCATCGATCTGCCGGCCCACCGCGTGCTGTTCGTGGAAAACCACCACACCTTCCTCGCCCTGCCAGATATGCCGGACACCATCGCGATCTTCAGCAGCGGCCTGCTGGCACAGGTACTGGCGAAGCGGCTGCCGTGGCTTGCTTCAAAAGAGGTGTTGTACTGGGGCGACTTGGACTCCTACGGCTTCTACATCCTGGACACGGTACGCAAGTACCTGCCGCACACCCGGTCGATACTCATGGACATCGACACCGCCCGCGACCACGACGCCCTCGCCGTCGAAGAGCCAAACCCCAGCCGCTTCACCCCAGCGCGACTGAGCGCCACAGAAACCGACGCCTTGGACTACCTGCGCAGCCACTCCGCAGGCGGATGCCTGCGCATCGAGCAGGAACGCATCGTTTTCGACTACGCGGTAGAGCGGTTGCGGGATGGGTAGAGAAGCGGGCGAGCTAGCGCCGCTTGGTCATAGGCGCCGCCTCCGCTCTGCAAACTCGTCCAGCAACTCGAGCACGTCGGGGGTTCGCCACGAACGCGTCCGTTTATCCAGCTGCGCCGCGACTACAATGCCAGCCTGTTCGAGAGTTTCCAGCGCATTTCCCGCTGAGACCAGAGACGCTCCAAGCTCGTCGACCACGACGCGTGTCGTAAGCACTGGGCGCTGCAAAAGCAACGGCAAGACCTTCCACGCCAGGGCGTCGGAGCGGGCAGTCAGCTGCTGCCGCCACTCCCCCAGCACTGATTCCAACTCATGCGCGATCCACGTCCCATGTTCAACAGCCTCGAGCGCACTTGCTGCGAACAGCGCCACAATCTGGTCAATATCGCCTTGCCTGTACGCATCAAGGGCAGCGAAGTAGTCATCGACTCTGGACAACAACCCCGCAGAGATCGGCACCGGCCCGTTCACGCTAAGCCCTCGCGACTTCAGCAACACGTGTACCAGCGCACGCCCCGTGCGCCCGTTGCCGTCTGCAAAGGGGTGAATCGTTTCAAGCTGGGCGTGCGCGATGGCCGCCTGCGCCAGCACCGGGACATCGCGGCGAGCCATGAAGGCTTCTAAATCCTCCAACAGTGCTGGAACATGCTTTTGGTGTGGCGGCACAAAAAGTGCACCACCCGGATGGTGATCATCCGGCCCTCCGATCCACACTGCTTGCTCGCGCAACGTACCCGCGATCTCCGGCGCGGAGTCCTGCAGAAGCACGCTATGCATCGCCAAAAGCGTCGTAGTCGTGGCTGAATCGACCTCAATCGCGCGCTGCATCTGCCGAACACTCGCCACGATCAACTTGGCGTTCGCGGACCCGGCGCCGGAAAGTTCAGCTTCAAAAATTTTCCTGGACGAGGAGGTCAGCTGTTCGATTCTGCTCGATGCCACCGATTCCCCGCGCAGCAATAATGGAATGAAGGGAAAAAGATCTGTGGCATGCGTAGCGTCATAGCGCGTCACTGCGATAGTCGCTTTATCCGCAGCGGCAAGTGTCTCAGGACGGAGCTGCATTTCTTCGCCAGCGATATGCGGCACGATAGCGCTCTCGTATTGGCTTGGCGTGCGCAGCTGAGCGCGCCGCGACAGGTTCTCAACCTCAGCGCGCCACGGCAAAGTCTCAAAAGAGATACTTGGCCAACCCATGAAGCAAAGTTAGCACGCAATCCTTTATGATTTAACTCGACGCTAAAACTTATATGCCTAAGTTTTGATATCTGCAAAAACGCTAAAGCGTATTCCGCTGCCTGCCCACAATCGAATCTGGTCGTTTCCAGTCTCCAGAAGCATGACCACGCCTTTGGGGTGTCCTCGCAGCACCGTGATGAGTAGTTGCCGGACTCGCTCTTCGTCCCATTTGTAGCCACGCTGGAAATCTGGCAACTGGATCGATCCGTTATTGGTTCGCTCCAGAAATTTCTCGAGCTCAATCATCGGGGTTTGAAAACCCATACGGGAAACTCCTTCACTGGCGACAGCATGTCTCTGACCAGAGATAACCCATTGACCTCGCGCAAAGTGCCCCATATAAAAAACCTCTTCGAGAAGCGACACTCGAGCGTTAACGAAGCGAACAACGAGTTTCCACGCACCATGGCAGAATGCAGCCTCCCTTTGAGAGCAAATATTTCCCCATTACGTTGTTAGCAGTTCCACGCTAGGGCACCGAAGATTCATAGCCCGTCCCCCCCCGAGTGGGCGGGCTATGTTTATGTCCGTTCCCGCCGTCCGAAAGGACAGTGGAACTAGTCGCTGGCTTCGGCATGGCTCATATTCGCCCTGTTAAGAAAATGATCCGGGGGGTGATGTCGCCGAAGACAGTGACATACTCAAACTGCTAATAGGAACTTGACCCGGCCCAGGTGGCATGAGGTCTCACAGTAATGTGGATGCCAGCGCAAGTATGTCCGACCACCCCAGCGATGAAGCGTAAATACTCCAACTTTCTACTCATCGCTAGGAGGCACAGACTCATGGCCTATGACTTCGTCATTGGCATGGACGTCGGCAAATACTTCCACCACGCCTGCGTCCTCGATCCCCAGGGCAGACAAGTCCTATCCAAACGCATCAACCAGCACGAAGGCTCGCTACGCAAGCTCTTCGGCAAATTCCTGGCCGATGGCGCCGAGGTCCTTGTCGTCGTCGATCAGCCCAACAACATCGGCCGGCTAACCGTCGCAGTCGCCCAAGCAATGGGCGCCGACGTTCGCTACCTCCCCGGGCTTGCCATGCGCCAGCTTTCACGTATCCACCTCGGCAACTCCAAGACCGATGTACGCGACGCTTATGTCATCGCCCATGCCGGCCTCAACCTTCCGGATGCCCTGCGTAGTGTTGACCGCGTTGAGGAAGTCTTCCTCCAACTGAAAGTCCTCAACGGTATCGACGAAGACCTCGCCCGCGCCTACACACGCCTGATCAACCAGATGCGATCCGCGCTCGTGGGCACCTACCCCGCATTCGAAAATGTCCTGCGTGGGCAGATGATTCACCGTAAGTGGATTCTCCACCTTCTGGCGAAATACGGTGGCCCCACCAAGATTCGACGCGTCGGCAAAGCACGGCTGGCAGCTTTCGCACGTCGTCACAAGGCACGTAATCCTGAGCCAGTTATCGATGCCATGCTTGCTGCAATCCACGGCCAGACGGTATCCATCGCCGGCGCAGAATACGCGGAACTTGGCGTAGCAATGTCCGCCAAAGATGCACTAGCCAAGCTGGAGCACCGCAAAGAGATCGAAGCCCAGGTCCTCGAGCTGATCCAGGACATTCCTCAGACCGAGATTTTCTTGTCCATGCCCGGCATCGGCCCACGTAGCGCCGCGCAAATCCTTATGACCGTCGGCGATATGTCCGACTTTCCCGATGCAGCACACCTGGCTTCCTATGCAGGCCTGTCGCCACGGACGAATCAGTCGGGAACGTCGATCATGTCGAATTCGCCCAACCGGGCCGGCAACAAGAAATTGAAGAACGCCCTATGGCAATCGTCTTTTGCATCGATCAGATTCCACGAGCGTTCCCGGCAATTCTATGAACGAAAACGCAACGAAGGCAAAAGACACAACGCCGCAGTCGTCGCGCTCGCACGCCGACGCCTCAACGTCCTCTTCGCCATGATGCGCAGCGGAGAGCTCTACAGAGACATCCCCACAGCCCAAAAGGCCGCAGCGGTCTAGTCCCTACAAGCCCCGAAGCCGATTGTGCAGGAAGCCCAATCGGCTCTTCAGCATGCCCGAAAACAACATCCACAGCGTGAAGCAGAAACCCTTCACACCCCCGGCAACCTCACCCACGGAGTTGACAACCTATATAGGAACACCCCCCTTCGAGGACCTTGGGTCAAGTCCGGTGGTGTGGTGTATCTGCCTTTTCGATAGAACTAGCAGCGTGATGGATTTACGGTCCGGCGCGTGATCGGTGTTGGTGCGTCATCATGCAGCGTCCTCAGTGGTCTCGGCGGCGCCGATGACAGTGCTGGAGATGATGATTTAGTCTGTTGCAGGCTTGTCAGCGACATGTAGCGCTTTTGCTGGATCCAGTCGTCATGTTGTTCGTCGAGGACTGCGCCAACCAGGCGGATCACGGCCTCGCAGTTGGGGAAGATCCCGAAGATGTCTGTGCGCCGGTGGATCTCGCGATTGAGCCGTTCGGTGGGGTTGTTCGACCACACCTTGGTCCACACGGCTTTTGGCGTGTTGGTAAACGCGAGCAGCTCGTCGAGTGATTCCTCCAGGTAGTCTGCCACGTGCGGGAATTTCTGCCGGCAGAATTCCACCATGCCGTGGGCCTGTTTCCACACCGCTTGCGAGTCGGCTTCCTCGTCGTCGCAAGGCGTTACGGTTCACGCTGCTATGAAAGCGTGGGAGAAGTCAGGCCGAGAGTTAGTCTACCAAGGACTGGTAGAGATTTACGACACATAGTTCATCAAGAGCGTCGGTGAACAGACAGTGACGTAATCCGCTCCTCCACCCGGGGCGCCACGGCTGCTGTATCTGAATTAATCAGACCAACCCCGCTTCACCAAGGACACCGATGCCACTTTTGTACGCCCTCAACAGCTCCAAAACTGAATCCATCGCGCAGCACCTCGCGGTCTTTGGCGGCAACCACAGCAGCAAGACAGTCTCTTAAGGGAGAAGACTTTGCAGCTGCGGCCACGCGAATGCTGCGATGCCCGCCAACGCGGCAAGTGCTGCGACTACAGCAATCACGATGCCAGCTGTAGAGCTGCCGTCATCGACGTTGCCTGACGGAGGCTGCGACTGTTTCTTTGGTTGATTCAGTTCGTCGTACTTCCAATCCGACATTGCATACCGTGGCGGTGTGACAAGTGTGATCGTTCGATTCTCTGCTTGCCCAATAGTCGGCTGGAAGCTAAAAGTCACCTCACGCTCACCTGCTTTACCCGGAAGCAACAATGCTTTGCTACCGGTAGTCCCCTTCAGCTGTGGATATTCAGGGTCATCGACAATTGTTAAGGTTTTAGCGATTTCGTCAACCTGTTCTGTCGCCTCATCCCACCGGCTAGGTTCAATTAGGTCTTCAACAGCGTCCTTCGCCGCCGCGCTTAGCACCATCGAAAGTGGTAGGCCACGGGAAGAGTTGAATGTACATTTCCCAAAATACCCACCAACCAAATCCTCGACTGCCACAAGGTTGCGAGGAAAATCGCAGGCGGAGTTCACAACCGAAACGAATGTTTCATTAGGCCCGGTACTCACCACGAAGCCAGAGCCATAGTAGTTGTATTGAGCCAGATCCTCTGTCGACATGTACTGAAAGATCTGGTCGGCATTCCAATCGCTAGCTTCAGCAGCCACAGAGGTCGGCGCAGCCGTCACAGCTGCTGCAGCTACGAAGGCCACTGCACACCAGTTTAGCTTGTTCAAGGGGTAACTCCTATTCTGCATCCAGGCTCCTTCAACAGACTTTACAGCCTTTAGGCGTTCAAAACCCGCCTTCTGTAAAATACCTTGAAAACTCGGTCAAGTCCCGTGGAGTGGTGTAGCCGTCTAGCTTTCGGCTCGGTATAAAGTTCGGGGTTTGGTTAGGCGGTTAGCTGGTGCTGATCGTCATGGTCGTCTCCTTTTCGGTGCATGAGGTGTTTGGTCTGTTCGAGTGCGGATAGTGACATGTAGCGCTTTTGCTGAATCCAGTCATCGTGCTGCTCGGCAAGGACCGCGCCGACAAGTCGGATGATGGATTCGCGGTTCGGGAAGATGCCCACGACATCGGTGCGCCGACGGATCTTACGGTTTAACCGCTCGGTGGGGTTGTTCGACCACACCTTCGTCCACACTGGTTTCGGGGCTGCGATAAACGCCAACACTTCATCGAGCAACTCCTCCAAATACGCCGCAACCTGCGGGAATTTCGGTTCCAACAGATCGACTACCTCGTGGGCTTGAGCCCAGGTGGATTGGGCATCAGGTTGCTGGAAGATGGTTTGGAACATCGCAGAGACCATCGGCCACTGGGTTTTCGGGACCTTTTCGTAGAGGTTCTTCGCGAAATGGGTGCGGCAGCGTTGGCACGACGCATCGGGCAGCATTTCGGAAATGGCGTGCTGGATGCCTTCGTGGGCATCACTGGTGACCAAGTAGACATCGCGAAGCCCACGGGCTTTTAAGATCTTGGAAGAAGCCTTTCCACGACGCGTTGGACTCAGCTGTGGCGACGTGCATGCCTAGCATCTCACGGTATCCGTCGGCGTTGACCCCAGTGGCAAGCAGCACTGAGCATTTGACCACCCGGCCGCCTTCACGGACTTTGATCGTGAGCGCGTCGCATGACAAATAGGCGTATCCGCCGGGATCAAGTGGGCGGTTTTTAAAATCGGCAACCATCTCGTCGAGTTCCTCCGACATGCGTGAGACCTGCGATTTCGACATGTTGGAAATCCCAAGCGTTGCCACGAGATCATTCATCCTGCGAGTGGAGACGCCTTTCAGGTAGCAGGTCGCAATCACGGTCGATAAGGCCCGTTCTGCGCGCGTTCGTCGCTCTAACAGCCAGGCCGGGAAGAACGCGCCGTGGCGCAGCTTCGGTACCGCCACGTCGATCGTGCCGACACGGGTGTCAAGGTCGCGGTGGCGGTACCCGTTGCGGTGGTTGAGCCGTTCGGTGGAGGCAACGCCGTATTCGGCGCCGCAGACGGTGTCAGCTTGGGCGGAGAGGATCTGGTTGATAAACCCTTGCAGCATCTGGCGCATCAAATCAGGAGAGGCTTGGGCGAGCAGACCATCCAAGTAGGTTGCAGGGTCGATAGAACGAGGTGCAGCGGTCATCGTCATGTGCCTTTCGGTGAGATGTGGAAGTTGAGTCGAAAGGTTAACTGGCGGTGGCCGCCCATTGCTTCCTGGGGCCCCACCATCAGCAAGCGTTACACCACACTAAGGGACGCAACCGCCGCTGAATACCTTGGCGCGAATTTCTCCATCTGTTCAAGCACGAGCTTGATGGCCTCCGGCGCCTTGTCCGGGGGATACTTGTAGTCGCGTAGCAACCTGCGGACCGAGCGGCGTAGTTTCGCACGTACGTCATCACGTACTGTCCAGTCGGTCTTGGCATCGCGACGCAGCATGGAAACGAGCTGGCGTGCGATTTCAGCAAGAACTTCGTCGTCCATGAGCTCGGTTGCGGATTCGTTTGTCGACACCGCGTCGAAGAAGGTGAGCTCGTCATTGCCCAGTGGCGGGGTGAATTGTTCACCGCGTTTGCTTTCCTTGACAATCTCCTTGGACAGGCGAATGAGTTCAGCGATGATTTCAGCGGCCGTGAGCTGCTGATTGGTGTACCGATTCATCAGCTCGGTGATCCGCTCGGAGAACTGCTTGGAGCGCAGCTCGTTGTTTCCTGTGGCGGTGCGGGCTTCCTGCTGGAGCTGGCGGCGCAAGCCGTCGATGAGCAACGAGACCTCAGAGGGGGATTGTTTGTCCTTGAACAGGTCGACGGTGAGATCCTGCAAGTTCGGAATCTCAATCCCGGCCTGGCGGTAGATGTCGATGACACCGGTGGCCTCAGCCGAATCAACGACCAGTTTGCCTAGGGCGTTGCGGATGGAGTCGCTAATCGGCTCGCCATTGGCCACGCGGTCGCCTGCATCGAGCTTGATGAGCCAGTTCTTGACCTCGGAATAGAACTGCACGCTCGGACGGAATTCATCGGCGGCAGGGCTGTTGGACGCAAGCGCCCATGCACGCGCGAGCCTTCCAGCCTGACGCTTGAACTCATCAGCGACGGGACGCGCGTCTGGCTTCTCGGGGTCGTAGTTGCCTTCGGTTCTTGGGTTGCGAAGGAAACCAGTGACATCGAGCAACGCGCGGCGAAGGTTGGCGTCATCGATGAAAGCGGTGTTCTTCCATTCGATTCCCACAATGTCGTCGAGACGAGCCAGGAATCCCTTCGCCAGATTGAGCGCTTCCTCAACGTCCTGGCCTGTGACCTTCGTGCCGTCGTCGGAAGGGTTAAGGGTGAACTCAGCCAGCGCCTTCTCCAGGTTCTCGACCAGCGGAGCATAGGCCACGAGGAGACCGTCTTGCTTGTCTCGGAATGTGCGGTTCACACGGGCGAGCGTCTGCATCAGCAGCGCGCTCTTGAGCGAGCGGTCAATGTAGAGCGTGTGCAGGGGCGGCGCATCGAAACCGGTGAGCATCATGGACTGAACGATGGCGATTTCCAGCTCGTCGTCGACGTCCTTGATGCGGTTCTTCACCGCCTTGAGCGCGCTCGGGCGGCGCATGTGGACCTTGAGCTCATCCGGGTCGGACGGCGCGGCAGAGTAGATGACCTTAATTTTTCCCTTGTCATCGGCATCCGAATGCCACTCAGGGCGCAGCGCCACGATCTTGGAGTAGAGGCGTGCTGCAATGGAACGCGTGGCGGTGACGATCATGGCTTTGCCCGGTGCACCGATGAATTCCTGCATGTTCTCGCGGCGGTCTTTCCAGTGGCGAACAAAGTCCTCAGCGAGCGCATCCAAGCGGTCGTCGGAACCGTAAATGATTTCCAACGCGGCGACGGAGCGCTGAATCCGGTCGCGCTCCACCTCGTCGAGACCCGTAAGTACTTCCTCAGCGGTGTCATCAATCTCGTCATCGGTAATCCCAGCAATGCGCTTGAGCGGGATGAGGCGCGGCTCGAAGTAGACGGGTACCACGGCGCCATCTTCGACGGCGCGGTTCATGTCGTAGATGTCGACGTCATCGCCGAAGACCTTGCGCGTGTTGCGATCCCATTCCTTGAGCGGGGTACCGGTAAACGCCAACATGGTGGCATTCGGTAGTGCATTACGCAGGTGCTGTGCGTAACCGTCAGCCGCGGTGTCACCAAAGCCATAGTGCGAGCGGTGTGCCTCATCAACGATGACCACAATGTTGCTGCGGTCAGAGAGCAACGGGTGCTCCTTTTCACGGAGCTCGCCCTTTCCATTTAAGCCAAATTTCTGGAGCGTGGAGAAGTAGATGCCGCCGGAGGTCTTCTGTGAGAGCAGCTCACGCAACTCAGCACGCGACTCGATATTGCGCGGTGCCTCCGGCAGGATGGTGGACCGGTTGAAGGTCTCGAAGAGCTGCTCATCCAGCTCGGTACGGTCATTGAGCACAATGACGGTCGGGCTGTGCATCTCGGTCCGTCGCATAATCTTGGCGGTGTAGAGCTCCATCTCCATGGACTTGCCCGCACCCGTCGTGTGCCAGATGACGCCAGCGCGCTTGTCGCCGCGCGCCGCCGTGATCGTGGAACCCACAGCTTTGGTCACTGCGAAGTACTGGTGCGGCTTCGCGATGCGCATGATCAGGCCTTCGGCCGTGTCATCGAACGCCGTGAAGTCGCTGTAGAGCTGTCCAAAACGTTCCACATTAAACAGGCCATCAAGCAACAGGTCCAGCTGCGTGACCGGCTCGCCGGCCACAACCATGTTGTTGGGGTCTACCGGGCTGCCGTCCTCATCCACATTCCACGGCGCAAAGTGGTTCCACGGAGTAAACGGCGTACCGTACTTCGCGTTGAGGTCATCCGAAGGAACCACAATATTGGCAAAGCGGAAGGCCATGCCGAATTCCTTGACGTACGTCTGCAGCTGGTTGTACGCGCCCTCGACGGAGGTATTCGCGCCCGTCTTCTTCAGCTCGATAAACGCCAGCGGCATCCCGTTGACGTAGCAAACTACATCGAAGCGACGCTCGCCGTCCAGGTTCGCAACGGTGACCTGGTTGAGCGACAAGTAGTCGTTCTTGTGCGGCTGTGAGGACAAGAAATAGATGGTCGGGTTCTGGACGTTGCCCTCGTGGTCGATGTACTCGATACCGCGGTAGCCTTCCACCAGAATCTGGTGAATGCGCCGGTTCTCCGCAATCGCGGACTGTGACTTCGGCGTGATGACCTCACCAATCGCCTGGTCGAGGTACTCCTCCGGTACGCCCGGGTTGAGGTTGCGCACGGCATTGCGCAGACGCCCGCGCAGCACGACGTCATTCCACGTGTCGCGCTCGCCGGAGCCCGGCGCAAAGTCCGGACCGTGGCCGGCCTGCCATTCCAGTTCCGCCAGGTGGTCCTGAACAATGAGTTCGAGGGATTCTTCGCTCAGCATGAGCTTCTCCTTAGGAGTTGTAGGGATAGAGAGTGCTTAGCTTTCCGACGCCGCCGTGCCCGCAACGTCCGCAGCCTCCTCCGCTTCACCGACCGTGATCCGGCCGCTCATGAGGAGCGGAAGGAGCTCGTCGCGGGTGCGGGCGAGAACTTGGTTTTCATTTCGAAGCGCCGTCGCTTTTTTAAGGAGCACGTCGGCGAGCTGCCTGTACTCTGTCAAAGCGCTTTCGGGGGGCCAAGGAACCGCAATTTCCTTGAGGTCGTCGGCTGCAATCCGTTGACGTCCAGAGGTGCCGGTAAGTGCTTTGTACCCAAAGCTACGGAATTCGGGGCTGCTGATAATGGCATGGATTGCAGCGGCAGGGATGTCTTCTTTGGGGCGGAAGACGATGTACTCGGTGGATCCCATTCCTACTTCGTCATCCTCAAGGAAGTCGACAATTGCCATTTTGCCGTTTTCAAAACATGGAGTGATGCGCGCGAGAAGGACGTCACCGTTCCTGAACTTGGTGCCTCCCTTGGTCTCGCGCTTTCCCCAGCGGTCCACAATCAATCCGTACTCCGGAAGATCTTTCATCTCCAGGAAACTACATTCATCGCTTTGCGGCTTTGACGTGCGGGGATTGACGTCGGCGATACTGGAAATCGGCTCAGTAGAACTAACTCCGGTGTTGGTGATGGTATGCCACTGAGCATGTAGCAGCTCCTGAATCTTGTGAATCGCTAACTGGTTAGCGGCGATTTTATCGTCGATGGCCGACAACAGCTTTCCGATTCTCTCCTCTTCGCCTCGCGAGAATTTCGGTACCTTGACGGAGCTGAGGCTGGCTTTGCTCAGTTTTGGCTGAGCCGAACCAGTCACGTAAGCAGCGATGTTCGTGGATTCGATTGCATATCGGAAGAACGTGAGATGTTCGCGTGATACGCCGCCTAGTACTTGGAGGTGGTTATTGGCCCAGAATTTTCCATCCTGTACCCAGGCGATGGGGAGTGAACGCGTAAGCAGGTTGGCGCCGTCTTCGCTAACGCACAGGTAGGAGCCTTCGTGAGTGAACTCCTCCACATAATCGACTGTGCCCGATGCGCCTAAGTAGGGGAAAGGGCCAGGGACTCGATCACTTGACTTGACCGGTCTGCGCGCCTCGTTGAAGAACTGAAGCACCTCACCGATGTTTTGTTGCTGTGTAGCCATTACTTCAACCTCCCCAGCTGCTCGCGGACGATCTGGTCGAGGCGGGCGGCGTCGTCAAACGCGGCGGTGAGCTCGCCGGTGAGGCGGGCAATCTTCTCGTCGATGGGCTCGTCGTCTTCTTCGGCCTCAGCGAAGCCGACGTAGCGGCCGGGAGTCATGGCGAAGTCGGCGTCGCGGATGTCGTCGAGGGAGGCGGACTTGCAGAAGCCAGCGATGTCTTCGTAGGTCTTGCCCTTAGGTGCGGAGGTGCGGCCGCGCCACTGGCGGAAGGTGTCGGCGATCTTCTGGATGTCGTCGTCGCTGAAGGTGCGCTCCGTGCGGTCAATCATGTGGCCGAGCTCGCGGGCATCAATGAAGAGCACCTGGTTGGTGCGGTCGATGATGCCCTTGGAGCCAGCCTTCTTGTCCTTGGCGAAGAACCAGACGCAGACCGGAATCTGCGTGCCGCGGAAGAGCTGCGCAGGAAGTGCGATGACGCAGGAAACGATGTCGTCTTCCACCATGGCCTTGCGGATATCGCCTTCACCCGAGGAGTTCGATGTCATCGTGCCATTGGCCATGACGACGCCGGCCTCGCCCTGTGAGGTGAGCTTGGAGATAATGTGCTGCATCCACGCGAAGTTTGCATTGCGCTTGGGCGGAACGCCGTATTTCCAGCGAGTGTCTTCCTCGTTGCGCGACCAATCCTTGATGTTGAACGGTGGGTTGGCCATGACGTAGTCCATCTGCTTATCCGGATGGATGTCGCGGGCGAAGGTGTCGGCCCAGCGCTCACCCAAGCCGGCAGAGCTAATGGCGTGGATGGCCAGGTTCATCTTGGCCATGCGCCAGGTGCGCTCATTAAGCTCCTGACCGTAGATGGCCAGAGCAGTGCGGTCCTTCTCTGTGGTCTCGAGGAACTTCTCTGCCTGCACGAACATGCCGCCTGAGCCACAGCACGGGTCATAGACACGGCCCTGGGTTGGCTCCAGGATTTCTACGAGAGTGCGGACGACGGGGCGGGGAGTGTAGAACTCGCCGCCTCGCTTGCCTTCAGCACGAGCGAACTTCTCCAGGAAGTATTCATAGACCTCACCCAGCAAATCGCGAGCACGCTCGGGACCCTCCGCGGTGAAGCGCGTGGTGCTGAATAAGTCGATGAGTTCGCCCAAACGACGCTGGTCAACGCTATCCGAGGCGAAGTTGGTGGGCAAAGTACCTAATAGCGACTCATTGTCCAGCATGAGCTGCTTCATCGCGTTATCGATGAGCTTGCCGATGGACTGGTACTCCTGGCCGGCGTCGGCCGTCTTGCCCTTCGAGTTGTCGCGCAGGAAGGTCCAGCGAGCGATGCGGTCGACCCAGAAAACGTTCTTCTCACGGTAAGCGTCGATATCTTCGAGGTCTTCCTGGATGTACTCTTCACTATCGCCGCGCTCCTCGCCTTCAGCACGCAGCTCTGCGCGCCGGGCATCGAAAGCATCAGTGACGTATTTGAGGAACACCAGTCCTAGGACGATGTCCTTGTACTGAGAGGCGTCCATGGAACCCCGCAGCTTGTCTGCTGCCTTCCATAAAGTGTCCTTGAGCTCTTTGAGGGTGGTGGCGGAGGCAGACTCTACGTTCTGCTCATCCTTGACTGAGTTAGTCATTTTTCTCCTTACATATAACGGTGTTTGTGTGTTTGAATGTTGAACTCTGTTATTAGCCTGGCGGGGATTGTGCACGAGATTCAGCGATGGTGACAGCACCGGTACCTATCGACATGACGAGGTTGTGCTCAAGTTCATCGAGGCTATGTAACTGTTCCAAGAGCTGCTGGCGTCGTGCGCGGAGCTGGTGCTCCACCGAGCTGAGGCGCTTCGCACTCCCACGTGGAAAGACGGGGAAGTACAGCGAATTCGGCTCTGAGGAGGTGGCCTCGTTGATGGCTTTCGCCACAAGGTACGGGACGCAAACCTTCTCAAGGGGAGTCTTGCTGCGTCCGCGGAAGGTGCGGCACCGCAACGCCTGGGCAGGAGCCGTGACGAGCTTGCCACCTTCTTCATCGATGAGAGCACGTGGCGTAGGGCTCTTAATGAAGACAACGTCCCCGGGCTCTGTGAGAACACCGCGGGGTGCAATGTCGTCTAATTGCAGACGGTCGATGCTTCGAGTGCCTTGCGGAACGTGTCCCAGGATTTCTGGCGCGCCGATGAGTTCCAGCGTTGCAACCGCGTTCGGAGCGAGATCCTTGTCGGAGAAGCGAGAGCCGCTGAGCTTCTGAAGAACTCCAGTCCGGGCATTAGTTGCGGCTTTCCAAGGACGGTACTCAATCTGCGTGGACTCAGTGTCGGCGCGCATGCCGACCTGTGGCTGTGTGTCCTCGAGTCCTACAGAGCTGATGTCCCATCCGGCCTGATGCGCGGTGTGGATGAGGTCAGCAGCCGACGCTGTTGCCTTGCTAGTAAAGACGGAATCATCAAGAGAATGAGTGCGGCTGCGCCATGCAGAGGCGGCACGCAGTGTGCGGCCGCGCACAAAGGTGTGCTTGAGAGCATCGTCCGGAGTGGTAAGCATGGTGACCCAGTCCGAGATGAGTCCGGGCGCGGTTACGTCGGGTACGTCTGCAAGCACTACTGGTGCGTCGGCGGAGTTGCCGACTGCAGCGCGGTTGGGGCGCTTGAAGATCCACAAGGCGCCTTGCTGTTGGCCACGGTCAGGGAAAATGCCGCGGGGCAGGCGCGCGCTGTAGCGGAGCGGGGCCAGTGCGCCGGTTTCCGTGGGTGCAAGGAAGCGCCGGCGGATACCCTGGGCTGAGGAATCTTCGATGAGTAAGCCTGCGGAGGATACGCAGAGAAGCGCGCCACGGTCATCCAAGTGGTCGAGCCAATCCTGGAGGCCGTCAAAGTACTCCTGGGATCCCTCCGGTTGCGCGGGCGTTGCGTGGATGATGAAGGAATCCGAGGGGATCTCCTCGCTGACGTCGAGGAACTCCACGTTGCGGCACACCAGTTCAGCCCAGAAGAGAGAGGCAGGAGCGCACTCCTTCCGATAACCGATGATGAGTGATATCGGTTCTGTGAGACTACGGACCAGGTCTGCGACGAGTCCCAGGCTGTATTCATCAGTAGGGATGATGAGCGGCGTAGGACCTGAAACAGTGAGGGCTTCTTTCAAAGCAGAGGTCACACGCGCAGAGAAACGAGGGGACAGCAGAACCTGACGTTGAGTGCCGAGGTCGTGGGCAAGTCGGGCCAATACTGCAGCCGGCGTGAACGCCGCCTCGGTGACGAGCTCGGCTGCCTCGTTGATGTCGGCGCGCGAGACGGCAGTAGGGGTGCTGTCTGCGGCGTGTTCGTATGAGGCAGTGAGGGCGTCTATGACCTCGGTAGAGGAATCTAGGGAAGGTTCCTCAAAACCCGTGCTGCACTGTAAGAGGCTGAGCGCGGCGTGGGCAGGGTGGCTGAGCAGCATCTGGTAGAGAGAAGAGTGGAAGAGTGCATCATCCACCGCGGTAGCACGATGGCCGAGCTGCGTTGTGCGCAGCCAGTCTTGAACATCGGCGACGGCGTAGTAGGGGCGGCCGTCATGTTCTTCGTAGGGGGCGGGGAAGGGGGAGGCGGATTCTGCATTAAAGCGCTGGATCCACTCGTTGACCGCAGGGCGTGCGACGCCGGTCATGCGAGCGATGTCGGCGAGCGTCATGGTGGCGGTCATGGTGTGCCTCCTTTCGTAGGGGGAGCGATGGGAAATAGGGGCGAACAGTCATTGCTGATTGCTCTGCTATTCACCATAAGGGAACTTTGGTGCAACCGCTCAAAAATACGTTGTTAAACGTCATTAAGGGTTCTTAAGGCCGATTATCTTAACCCTGAAACGAATGGGTGGGCGCTGCTGCTTGCTGCAATGTGTGGCGACGGTATAGGTAGCTGGTGTCGGGTGCTTCCGCTATCCTGAGTCGCGAAATTCATCAGTCATCGAGAGAAAGGACGCGGAATGTCTGTTGCCAGCCCGAATCCCGAAGTCGGATTTAACGTGTGGGTTTTCTACTCCGAGGGCGGTCTTTCAGCGACCTATGCGGTCAAGCCCTATGCGTTCAATGACGACGCCGAATCAATGCGGGCCATGATGAAAGCTCTCGCGCCCACTGATTTCTATACGGTTCCGCAGCGGACGTACCCGAAACGCTTCCAACTGCACGGCCCCAATGGGCAGGTGCTCGAGGGGGCTGTGACCGTGGCGAGCGTCGACGACAAGGTTGTCGAGCAGTTGGTCGAATCTGTGCTCCCGCTGCCGCCTCAGTACGTCAACCGTCAGGGCGTTCCCGGAGATTTCCAGCTGCCGGTTGATACGTTTAATTTTGTGGTGACGTTCGTCGAAGAACGAGAAGACGGCACGCTGTTGCCGCAGGTGTCGGCCTAAAGCCTGCCCACGCGGCTGTTCCACTTCTTGAGTGCGCGGCGGCCGCAGTAGTGGCCGAGGAGTGAGACGGTCGCGGTGTCGAAGGGGAGCTGTGAGCCGAAGCTCAGGGGCATGCCCAGCAACGTCATCGCGAGCACGCGCAGGGCGTGGCCGTGGGGCCAGATCTGCCAGTCGGGGATGGTGGCGATGATGTCCTGGCGGGTCTTTCCCTCGTACTGCCCGTAATTCCACTCGGCGAGGTCCTCGGTGACCTGATAGTCCGAGAATCCGGCGAGTTGGGCGGTTACCTGTGCACGCAGGCGGGGAGAGCAGTAAACCGACTCTTCCGGTTTTAGGGTGCATTGATTAGTTCGCCGGGGGTTCTTTGTTTCGCTCGGTGTTGATCCACACCTGCGACAGCTCTCCGTCGTATATCTCCCCGACCATCACCTCGATGTTTCCCGCGCTGATGCAGAAGGTGCGGAAGTAGTCGCGCTGCCGATTGGTCGATGGCATCGTGGTCACAGTCCAGCCCTTTCTTTCTGTAGCCACTGGGTCAGGAATCGTCTCGTGGATAAACCACCCGGCGATCTCGCGGGTGTAAAAATAGTCCGGACGACGAGCCAATTTAAAGAACTTCGCTCGTGAACCTAGCAGTTGTCTGCGAGTATTTCGCCATTTCGTGACTGTAAAACGCAGCTCACAAGAGCGTCAGCAAGATAAAACCAGTACAGATGATTACCCCGGTGATAACAAGCCACAAAATGCAGTACCCCATGATACTCCGCGCATTCAGGCCAGCAACGCCCAGTAAGGGGAGGGCCCAGAAGGGTTGAATCTGATTCGTCCATGCGTCGCCCCAAGCAAAAGCCATAATTGTCTGCGGGATGCTCGCACCCATCGACTCGGCGGCTTGAAGCATAACAGGGCCTTGGATAGCCCATTGCCCACCGCCGGAGGGGATGAACACGTTCACAAAACCAGCAGACAGGAACGTCAACAGCGGGAACGTCGTGCTGTTTGCAATGGAAATGAAGGCGTTGGAGAACGTCTCCACGAGACCCGAGTCCGACATGATACCCGCAACCCCAGCGTAAAGAGGGAACTGGAGAATGATCCCCCGTGTCGAAGTGATCGCTTCTTGCACCGCATTGAGAAAGTCTTTCACGCTGCGGTGCGCGAACAGCGCGAGAGTCAAGAAAATTAGGATTACGGTGTTGAGGTCGATGTTGAACCCGTCGTTAACAAAGTAATTGATTAAGTACACCGACGGCAGTACACCGAGCAGTATCAACAAAATGCGCGAGTTATCCAGGCGTTCCGCAAACGTTGGTTCATCCGACAACTCCTCATGCACGTATTCTTCATGGACAGAGTCCACGAACTCAACAGCTTCATCCTCGGGGACACGCATAACCAGGTAAAAGCCAATAATCGCGACAAAAATGAGGGAAGTGATTAGCAAATTCCACCAGCTATACAGCGTGTCCGTGATCGGAACTAGCCCCACCTTGTCGAACATGAAATTGTCGGGGGTGGCCATAACGACCGGAATAGCCGAGGACGGTCCGCGTACGATTTCCGCCGAATACGCAGCAGCAACCACGAGAGGAAAATGGACCCCCTTCACTTTCTTACCCATCTCACGCGCAACCAATGCACCAACAACGAGCCCCAGACCCCAGTTCAGGTAGCAGCAAGCAAATGAAATCGCTGCTGTAAGTGCATAGGCGTGGTTCGGTTTCTTGGGAATGTCGGTGAGCTTGCCCAGCAACTTCTCTACAACTGGGCTTAGGGCAAGCACAAAGCCGGTCAGAAGCACCAAAGCCATCTGCATCGCAAAAACGAAGAGGTTAGAGAATCCGTCTCCCCAGTATCCCACAACGTCAATAATCCCCGAGTCGGTGAACCCGACCGCTGCTGCGATGACGATGAGGGTTAGAAAGATCGCGAGGATAAACGCATCCGGCAGATATTTCTGTACCAAATTCGTTGTGAAGTTTGCCAGGGCATTCATACGCCCGCCGCTCCTCTCTTGTTGGTCATGAGGACTTCGCTGATCGACGCCCCGACACTTTCATAGTTACTTAACTCATAACAATGAACGTTTTTCACTCAATTCACAACACGAAGGCATTATTTGCTCAATTATGGATCAGTCAAGAGTCTCGGATCCTCAAGAAAAGACCAGGAGAATCAACGGAGGTACGGCCAAGTCACCGCCGGTGAGGCTGCCTTAAGCGTTCGCTCCTCGCCCACGAATTCCCCCGTCCTCCCCCACGGCGCTGATCCCCCCCATCACCAACAACGCCCCAGCGGCGCCAACGAACGCCCAGCCTCCGCTCGCGCCATAAATAGGTAGAAATACCAGCGGTGTTAGCGCGTTGCCGTAGAACCGGAATGCCTGAACCGTTGACAGAATCTGCGCCCCGCCCGGCGCGCGCAGCGTGAGCACGTTAATAGAAATCTGCGTACCCTGCGCCGCGAGCACGGCAATACCCCAAAGTGCAGCAACCAGGGCCAACGACGGAGCAATGCACAATCCCAACAACGCGATCGCAGCCACAATCAGCCCACCCGATGTGACCATTCGCGCGCCGAAACGATCAGCTAACGACCCAACCCACCTAGCGAAAATGAACGATGTAAATCCTCCGGCCATCACAACCACACCACGTACCACTGGATCCGCGCCGAACTTCTCACCCACATGCAACGCAAGCAGGAACCCAAGGCCAATCACACAAGTGCCGATGGTCAGTAACGTCATCGCAGCTCGGACTGCCGTACAGCTAAGCAGGCGCTCTTCGCGTGAAGCAGAATCACCTGACGGCGACGTAGATGGCAGCCCTGCCAAGGCGATGGTGAACGTGAGGAAAAACAGCACTACATACATTGCCCGCCAACTGGCGAACTGCACAGACAAACCAGCAAGCAATGGCGCGGAGAACAACCCGCAAGACTGCATCGCTTGATATGACCCGAGCGCTTTACCCAGCTCTTCCTCGGGTGTCATCGCTTTCAAAATCACTTGTAGAAGCGGAGAAGTAAACGCGTTTGCTAAGGCTGCGGCGACAAACGCCATCAGGAACATCCACCATTTCGGTGTAAGCGCCAGCACGACGGCAGCGATCGCAATCACGCTAAAAGCACACCGCACCACCTTCGCCGGTTCAACATTGCGGACAAGGTAGGTAGAAAACAACATGGTTGTTGCGAACGGCAGCATAAACGCGGTCATGATCATCGACGCCTGATGCAAGGTGATTCCAAAATCTGCCGCAAATTCCGGCAGCACCACTGCAATGGACTGCCCCAGAAAAGGTCCGATAAATCCACCGGCCAAGATGAGGAAACGTCGGAAGCGCTCGAGCGTACCCATACCGGATAAGCATAAACATATACTCGTTTCGATTCACGCCAATTTAGATCGCGCCTTCTCAGCACTTCCACCGCCTAGTGTGATGCAAGACGCAACCTCAGCAGCGTTCGCAGATTGCACTTTTTCCGCGATTCTCTTAAGCCCAGCTTTTGCTGACAAATCCCCAGTTCCCGGAGCTCAGTTATAACACCTTTACCCCCACATTGGGTTGATATTCGCAAATCTCATCCGCAGTAACATGTTACCGGTATCGTGCTCCACATCACTTTTTCTTATCTGAAAGGAATGAAGCATGGGCATCCTCGCGCTGTTTGTCTTCATCGCGATTACGGTGCTGATTAACGTCGTTTTAAAACGCGACATTGCTGAGGCGCTTCTTCTCGGTTTGCTCGGCGTCGCGCTTTTCGGCGGAAGAGAGGCACCCCAGCTTCTCTGGCATGGCATCACTAGCGCCATTTCCTCCGAAGTCACTTTTGCAGGTATGGCGTTCGTGTTTATGGGGATCATCGTCCAATCAACTGGACTCATTGATCGCTTGATTACCATTTTGAACTCAATTTTTGGACGGCTGCGAGGTGGTGCGGGATATGTCTCCACCCTTTCCTCGGCAATGATGGGTCTTATTGCAGGCTCAACTGCTGGCAACTCCGCGACAGTCGGTTCCGTCACTATTCCCTGGATGAAGCAAACCGGTTTCTCGTCTAACCGAGCCGCGACACTCGTCGCTGGAAATTCGGGACTCGGTGTTTCACTTCCCCCGAATTCAACAATGTTTATTATTTTGGCTATGCCAGCGGCTGCCGCGTCCTCGGCAAGTCAGGTTTACGTCACTCTTGCGTGTGCCGGCGCCTACGCAGTGTTATACCGCCTCGTGGTCGTTTGGTACTGGACCAAACGAGACAATATTCCGAAAACGCCGCGAGAGAACATTGTCTCGTTAAACGAGGCGTGGAGCCAGGGATGGCGTTCTCCATCTATCTTTCTCGGTATCATCATCCCGGTTCTACTCACGATTGGCCCTCTCGCATCTTGGCTGAAGACCTCCACCGGGGTCGGTGAAGCAGGCGTAGAGTCGATTTCAATCATTGTTTGGGTGCCAATCCTCATCACCGTAATTGCACTCATCGAGGGCGCCGGGCGCATTCGCCGTAATAATGCACAATTCCGCGCTCAGCTCGTTCGGGACCTTCCGAGCTTCGCGACTGTGGGCATTTCGCTGTTCGCCGCTCTCGCAGCAGCGTCCATCATGGAGGAATTGGGCGTCGGCGATCAACTCTCCAATACCCTCGATGCTTTCGATCTGCCGAAGTGGGCGATGCTCCTCGTGGTAGGCGTACTTGCAGTAGTTGTCGCCACACCGCTCTCGTCAACAGCTACTGCTGCTGCAATCGGTGCCCCAGCAGTAGCAGCACTTACCGCTGCCGGCATCGATCCCACCATCGCAGTCGTCGCTGTCTTGCTCTGCACCGCAACCGAAGGCGCGTCACCACCGGTTGGCGCACCGATCTACCTCTCCGCGGCAATGGCAGAGGCCAATCCGACAAAGATGTTTGTTCCGCTCATTGTGTACTTCGTTGTTCCAATGATTTTGCTTGCATGGCTCGTTGGAATGGGTTTCCTACCGGTTTACGTCCCAGGAGTATAGAAATGTCTACAATATTCAAAACCTTCCGAGTTCTGTTCTACCTGTTTCTCGCTGCATTCCTCATTGGAGGGCTCGCACTTGTGAGTCTCCAAGGCATAGGTCTTCTCCTGGGTAGTGGCGACATGGTGACCGGAGTGAATGATGCGCTCGCTCCTTGGGTGTTTGGAGCAGCTACATTGTGCGCTCTCTCTGCTTTCGTCCTCGGCTACCGACCTGCAGCACGTGAGGCACGACGTAAACAGGCCGAGAAAGAGCGAGAGATTGAACAGCAGCGGAAACAATCCGAGGGCTAGGTTGTTAACAGTCAATCACGTGGTGCGACCATATCTCGTCGACTTTTCTGGTGTACCACTCATCATCGGCGGACCGAAAGTTATCGGGGGTCTCAGCTCGAAGCGCTTGCCGGGTGAGCAGCTTCCCCGTAATGGTCAAATGTTCACGCATTTGAGCTGCAGCTTCCGCCGAATGTCCCCCGATAACCGCTTCGATTATCGGCCGGTGTTCATCGAGAATGTCATGCAGCGTCCTGGACGTGCCAGCGGTGGTATGCCCCAGAATTCCGGTAATATCCCTCAGGCGTTCCATAAAGCCTTGCCCGTATCTCGACCCACTCATTTCGTACAGCTGCACGTGGAGGGCCCGATCGTGCACGAAAAACGTAGTTTCGTCCCCTCGTTCAGCGCACTCCTGCATTGCCGCTATCAATCGGTACACCTCCGCCAACTGCTCAGGGGTACGGAAGCGGGCCGCACGGTATGCGGCCGGTGGCTCGATGCCGAGCCGGATAGCAAAAATTTCTGCGACGTCGTTCGGACCAGTCTCAATAATCTCAAAACCGCGGTTTTTTGCGAAGCGAACAAGCCCGGCTTCCTGCAACTTGAGCAACGCCTCCCGAACCGGCGAGCGGGAAATACCAAGCTCCTCCGCAAGCTGCGTCACGCTGTACCATTCATCCGGTCGCATGGCCCCTGATCGAATTGCCCCTCGAACGTAATCCACAACCGCATCCGCTTTTCTCGTCATAAGGAACATAATGGTACCCGAACCTCAAACGTCTCTCCTGCAGAAACTTCGTCGCGACATGCCGACCCGCGCCGCCTACTCATCCGACGCGTCGCTGTTCCGTCGAGTTCCCGCGGCAGTGCTTGAGCCCGACTCCGTAGATGAAATCCTCGAGGGAATCGATTACGCACGGCAGCAAGGCTGGCCAATTGTCGGGCGAGGTGGTGGTTCATCCGTCGCTGGTAATGCAATTGGCGACGGCCTGGTTATCGACACTTCACGGCGCTTCAACCGAATTCTTTCCATAGACCCTGAATCGCAAACAGCGGTCGTAGAACCGGGGGTTATTTGCGATGAATTGCGTGATGCGGCTGGAGCATATGGACTCACGTATGGTCCCGACCCCTCCACGCACTCTCGCTGCACAATCGGCGGCATGGTTGCTAACAATGCGTGTGGTTCACACTCCGTTGCTTACGGCACTGCCGCGGAAAATTTGGTTGACGTGACATTGGCTCTCCCAAGCGGGAAGCTAGTGACCTTTTCTGAGTCTGGGTGCGACGACCCCGAACTCGACAAGGCAATCAAAGCGCTGTATGCAAAGCACAAAAACCTGATCGAGGAAGAACTTGGCCGTTTCCCACGTCAAGTTTCTGGGTACGGATTGCACTATTTAAAGTCTGATGTAGCGAAGGCGATCGCGGGGTCTGAAGGCACGCTAGGTGTTATCACGCGAATGACCGTCCGCCTCATCCCTAAACCGCCACATACTGCACTCGCCGTCTTATCTTTTAGCGACGTGTTCGCCGCCGCGGCTGCAGCGCCCCGTCTTCGACGACCCGGCGTCGCAACCATCGAAGGTATGGGCGGAGATTTGCTCGATGCGCTCCGTTCCAAGAACGGGCAAGAGCGAGCAGGCGATAATCTTCCTGGGCAGCCCAACGCGGGTGGATGGCTGTACTGCGAAACTACTGGCGATACCCAAGAAGAAGCTAATGCGGTGGCAGAATCGTTAGCTACATCGATTGAGCATACCGGTGCGGTCGTCGTGAGTGATCACGCAGAAGCAAGGGCGCTGTGGCGGATTCGTGAAGCCTCTGCTGGAACCGTCACCCGCTTACCCGACGGCGGAGAGGCGTGGCCGAATTGGGAGGACTCAGCGGTCCCTGCGGAAAACCTCGCTGATTATCTGCGCGACCTTTACGCACTGATGGCGAAGTACAACTATCGGGGTATCCCCTTCGGGCACTTCGGTGAAGGCTGCGTCCACGTGCGGATCAGTTTTGATTTCCACACAAAGGAAGGTATTACCCACTTCGAGAAATTTATGAACGAAGCCGCAGAACTGGTGACCAAGTACGGCGGATCGCTCTCTGGTGAACACGGCGACGGGAGAGCGAGATCCTCGTTGCTTTCCAAAATGTACAGTACCGAGATGCGACACGTATTTGAAGAGTTCAAACTTCTCTTCGATCCACAGCGTGTAATGAACCCAGGCGTCCTCGTATGGGCTGACACGGTCACCGATGGACTCCGCATGGAACCCGCGCAACGAAAAAATGAGATCGCTCCCACTCAGCTTTTCCTACAAGATGACGGAAGTTTCACTAACGCGGTGAACCGCTGCGTAGGCGTTTCCGCTTGTCGATCCATGGAAGGGTCAATGTGCCCTTCTTTTCAGATCACTCACGACGAGGTGCATTCCACGCGTGGTCGCGCCCGCGTGCTGTCCGAGCTTTTCCGAGGGGAGACCGTCGACTCCACTGACGTCGAAGAATCACTCGATCTATGCCTTTCCTGCAAGGCATGCGCGTCTGAATGCCCGGTCAACGTTGACATGGCCACGTATAAGTCGGAGTTCCTTCATAACCGGTATTCAGGGAGGTTACGGCCCCGCGTGCACTACCTCATGGGGTGGCTTCCCCTTCTCAGCGAGATTGCACACCGGCTCCCTGTAGTGCCGCGCATTGCAGGAGCACTCATGCAGTCCACTGTTCCCGCGAAAATCATGGCTAAAGTTGGCGGGCTGGACTCGAGTCGTCCCCTGATTAGCTTCGCGCCAGAATCACTCCAAAAATGGGCCAAGAAACGCGTTCCTAAATATACTGGCGAGCCAATCGTGTTCTGGCCCGATTCTTTCAACTCGAAGCTTAATACGGGGCCTGCGCAGGCGGCCATTGAGGTGCTGGAATCTTTGGGATTCCACGTAATCGTTCCCGATGAATTCGTGTGCTGCGGACTCACGTGGCACTCGACAGGTCAGCTCGACATGACGCGGCGGGTACTCGAGCACTCAGCCAAGGTCTTTGAACCGTACATTTCACAGGGACTCGAAGTTGTGGCGATCGAGCCTTCGTGTACCACTATGTTGCAGCATGACGCAGTCTCACAGACTCGTGACCCGCGTGTCGCCGAGCTCGCAAAGGCGACAAAATCTTTCTCAGAAGTTGTTGCGCCAAAGATCAAGCGGCTCGTCGCAGAGGGGCGTATTAAGCCCCAGTCCGGATCAGTGCTTACCCAGGTTCACTGCCACGAGAAATCGCTGGGTGATCCAAAACAGTCAGCGCTCATTCTCGACGCGTTGGGATACGACATGGAGGAAATTCAAACCGGTTGCTGTGGTCTCGCGGGCAACTGGGGTTATGAAGACGGCCACGCAGAAATGTCGTTCGAGCTCGGCGAGAGAGAGTTGTTCCCGAGAGTGCGTGAACACGACGGGATCGTTGCCGCTGACGGCTTCTCCTGCCGTACGCAGGTGCAACAGGGGACGGGCAAGGAGGCCCAGCACATGGCGGAGATTGTCCGAGATGTGCTGGTAGATGCCGACCTTTAGCACCTACTCCCCCAGCGCGCGCCCTTGGATCGCCTTCGGCACGGCAACGACGGCGAGCATGGAGCACACGCACAGCACCGCGATGTACACGCCGATGTAGATCGCGTTGCCGGTCTGCTCCAGGATCATTTGCGAGATCATCGGGGCAAACGCACCGCCGAGGACCCGCTTGTGCTCGTTGGTGAGCTTTTCATCAATTCGTGTGAAGTTGTCACTCAAGTGCTCCTGGTCTCACCGGCGCCACCATGGCAGAACGTGACGGCCGTCGGGTGCATGCCATGCTACAGGATCCCCCTTTCCGCAGCGCACGGGCGTGTTCGGCGCGGTTGCTACACTCACCACACAACCGCCACTCGCCCGAAAGGCCCCGCCATGCTCCTGCCACAGCAGATAGGTCACGTGAACGTACCGCCGCTGAAGATCCAAGGGATCAAGACCAAACTTGTCCCCTTCATCGCGGCGAACGTTCGGTGGGACGGATCGGGAACCTATTACGAACCGTTTATGGGTTCGGGCGTCGTGGGGTTCAACCTCGCGCCCCAGCGCGCGGTGTTTGTGGACATCAATCCGCACCTGGTCAACTTCTACCGCAGCATCCAGTCTGGGGAGCTCACCGCCTGGAAGGTCCGCGACTACCTGGAGCAGGAGGCGCCGAAGCTGGCCGCAACCCCGGCGGACAAGCACTCCTACTACTACGAGGTCCGCGACCGCTTCAATGAGACCGGCAGCCCCTTCGACTTCCTCTTCCTGCAGCGCAGCAACTTCAACGGCATGATGCGGTTCAACGCCAAGGGCAGATACAACGTCCCCTTCTGCCGGAAGCCGCAGCGCTTCCAGCCTGCGCTGATTACCAAGATCGTGAACCAGGTCCACTGGGTGGAAACACTCCTGTCCAAGCGCCCTGAGTGGGAGTTCCGCCACGCCGATTTCACCGACATCATCGGCCAGCTCACGGAGCAGGACTTTCTGTACTTGGATCCGCCGTACATCGATAGGCATGACGAGTACTTCTGCACCTGGAGCCAGGACCTCGCCGACCAGCTGGCCCGCCAGGTACAGGACTCCCCCGCCGGGTACGCGCTGAGCATGTGGCACTCCAACATTCACCGCGAGAACACGCATTTGCGCGCCTGGGAGGGCGAGCTGCGCACCACCGAGCACTTCTACCACGTCGGCGCGTCGGTGCAGAACCGCAAGGCGATGACGGAGGCGCTGGTTATTTCCCACGGCCACGCGGTGCCGGGGGATGAAGTGGCGTCGACAAGCGCCAAAGCAAGCCCCGAAGCGAGCGCCGAAGCGAGCCTGGCGACGCTGTTCTAGTTCAGCCGAATCGCCCAGCCGCGATCGGCCACGAAGCCCTTGTACTGCGCGTAGGACGCGCGCAGCTGCGCGGGGTTGAACGGGGCGCTGTCCTGGCGTTCCAGCCAGTCGAAGTACGCGGGCAGGTTCTTGAACTTCGCGCGTTTGACCTCGGCGGAGTCGGCGTTTCTGGGGTGGTTGCGCCAGTAGTGCTCGAACACGTCGTGGCCGAGCAGGGCGAACGGGCCGGCGCCGTATTGGAACGGCTCCATCGACGTCGCCTTGAACGTGGCCAGATTGTCGGTGTTGCCGCTACCGGTCTTGTCCCCGGCCAAGCGGTACTTCTCCATGAACGCCACCTCGACGTCCTCGTAAGCGGGGCGGATGCTGTCCATGTCGGCGACGGGAACGCGGGTCGTCTCGAAGCGGTTCGTTCGCGAATACAGGAACGCCAGCACATAGTGCGCGTCGTAATCGTCGTACGTGCGGTAAATGTTCTTCGTCCCGTCGTTGCGCAGGTAGCTGGTGAAACTGCCCAGGGTGAAGCTGAACGCACGAGTCGCCCCGCGCTTGCCCACGCTGCGGTAGGTGGATTTGACGTCAATGGCAATCAGCCGCCCGTTCGGCTTCTCCAGCACGAAATCCGGGTACTGGGTCTGCACCTCGCTTTCGCGGAAGGTGTACCCCAGCGCATCGGCAAGCTGCTTCACGTACGCCGTCGCCACCACCTCAAACGCGCGCCCCACGATTTTCGAGTCATTCCCAAACGTGAACACGTCCCCGTCCTTGTTCACAATCCCCACCAGCTGCCAGTCCGCCGCATCCTTGGGCAGCAGCCCCAGCATCGTGCGCACCACCGCGTCCTCGTGCCGAGGCAGCAGCGCCTCCCGCTCCACTTCGCTTGCCGACGCCACCGGCCCCTCTTCAATCCGCATTCCCCCACCCTAAACCAGGGCGGTCTCGCTTATCGACGCCACCGCGCCCGGCGTGTTGGGCGAGAACCCGCGCCTCTCCCTAGCAATGGAGCCAAAGCGAATCCCCCCATCCCCGGTGGTTACGCTACCCAGTTGAGGCAGAAGACGATCCATGGCAGCGCAACAATGTCAATCAGCACGGCACCCGAAAGTGGGACAACCACCATTGCTACCTTTGACTGCAGTCCGTGCTTGCGGCCAACCGCGTCCATGTTGGCAACCGCGTTCGGAGTGCCGCCTAGACCGTGACCCATCATGCCTCCGCAAATGACCGCTGCATCGTAGTTTCTGCCCAGAACCCGAAAAACAACAAACACGACCAAAGCAGCAAGTACAGCAACCTGTACAAGCAAGATGACCAGGAGCGGCAGTGCGAGATCGTAGAGGTCCCAAATCTTGAGACTCATCATGGCTTGGGTGAGGAAGTAGCCTAAGGAGACGTCAGAAATCAGCTTGAGGGTTTTCCCGTGAATCTTCACCCAACCAAGGGCGTCGTTCAGGTTGCGCAAGACAATCGCAATGAGCATGGCACCGACGTATCCCGGCAGCGAGTACCCGGTCCATTCACCGAAGAGCTCGCCCAGGTAGACACCGATCACGACCACTACGCCGATCACGGCCGCAGTCGCGGTGACGGACCCTTCGCTGATGTCTGAGTCGTTATCTACTCCGCGCTCTTCGACTTCGCCGATATCGTGGGTCTCCACCGCGAGGTTGTTTCGTTTGATGAGCCAGGTTGCCAAGGGGCCGCCAATGAGCGATCCGGCGATCAACCCAAATGTTGCCGCCGCAATAGCGACAGCGGTAGCACCTTGCGCGCCAAGCTCTTCTGCCGTTGGGCCGAACGCCGCAGCAGCGCCGTGGCCACCTTCGAGTGAAACAGCTCCTGCCATGATGCCCAGAAGCTCGTTGAGCCCCAAGACCTTGGCAAGGCCAATTCCAACGAGATTCTGGAGAATCGCTACCGACCAACACGCCAGCAGGTACACCATGAGAAAACGCCCGCCAGTTTTGATCAGGCTGAGCGATGCTCCCAGACCAATCGTGGTGAAGAACGCCAGCATTGCGGGCGACTGCAGCGTGGTGTCAACCGTGAGTTCAACCGATCCCCACTCCCGCAGCCCAAGCACCACAAGGGCAAAGAGAAAACCCCCAACCACGGGCCCCGGAATGGCAAACATGCTGAATGCCTTCCAGCTTCTCGCTGCCCAAGCGCCAAACAACAGCAAAAGCAGTGTGATTGCTGCCGAGCTAATCAGCCCTATCTCAATTTGCATATGTCACCCTCTTTCATCATTTGTGAACACGATTACTTTAATCACCACCGTGAGGTAGCTCGCACTTCGGGCGGGTGTTATCACCTTCACAAAAGGAGAAATAGGTTCAACTAAGCGACGCTCCATAAACCGAAAGACCAAAGGCCCCGCGTAACTCATTTTCCGTTCCCGCAGGACCTTGTTTAGGGGCGGTCTCCCCTACACCTCCGGCAGCAGCTCCGACTGCTCGCCCACCGTCGTGATCACCAGCGCGTCGCGGGCGCGCGAGGCGGCGACGTAGAGCAGGGAGCGCTCCTGCTGCAAAGCGGCGGCGCGGTCGTCGTCGGACAGCCCGGCGAGGCGGAAGGGCTGCGGGAGGATGTCGCGGCCCACGCTCATCAGGATGACGTGCGTGAACTCCATGCCCTTGGCGCCGTGCATGGTCATCACGGCTACCTGCTCCCCCGACGCGTGTGCCGCGTCCTTGGTCTGCACGGCGTCGATGCCGTGGTCGGCCAGCCCGCTGACAATGCGGCTCAGCTGCCCGCGGGTGCGGCACATCCCGCCGATGCGGGGCTCGTGGACCTCGTCGGCGTCCAGCCAGTAGTTGATGTAGGCGGCCGCTGCGTCGAACTCCTCGTCCGGTGTGGCGCAGCGCAGGAGCTGGGGGTTCGGGCCGGAGCGGGCGGATCGGTAGCCGTGGGTGTCATCGGTCTCTCCCGCGGAGTCGGTGAACTCCCCTGCCGCGTTGAGGATGCGCACGGCGTAGTCCAGGTTTTCCTTGGTGGTGCGGTAGTTCAGCGTGAGCTTGCGCGACGCCTTGCCGCGCGTGAAGATGCCGAAGCGGCTGAGCACGAGGGGCTGGCCGTAGATGCGCTGGTGGGAGTCCTCGGCGAGGAAGATGTCGTTGGGGCCCGGGTCCACGCAGGCGCGGAGGAAGCGCCAGTGGCCGGCGTTGAAGTCCTGGGCCTCGTCAACCACGACGTGGTCGAATAGGGCGCGGTCCGAGCGGTCGCGTTGGATGCGCAGGAGCTCGGCACCCACGGCGGACATGGTGGGCCAGAACAGCTTGCCGTCCACGGCCTGGGTCTGCATCGCGGACTGCAGGAGCGTCCACACCACCTTTCGTTGAGCCCTACTCAACGGCGTGCCTCGGCCGGTACGGGCCACCTTGAGGTACTCCGCCTTGGTGGTGATGGAGTTGGCCAGCACGACGCCCTCGTACTCGCGCTGGAGGAAGGTCTCGTTGGTGGTGCCGGCGGGGAGGGAATCGGCGACGATGGCGTCGATAAGCGGGCTCGAACTCTGAGTTCGATTTCCAACAATCGCACTCAAACCATAACTCAAAGTCGCACTCAGGATTCACTTTTATGGCTCTGAGCTGCTGCTTTATGGTTTGCGTGTGAGTTATACTTTGAGTTCGGGTTTGGGCGGAATACGCCGCGCAGCTTCGGGCTGAGCAGG
Organism: Corynebacterium gottingense; assembly: GCF_002285125.1. Classification (NCBI taxonomy): domain Bacteria; kingdom Bacillati; phylum Actinomycetota; class Actinomycetes; order Mycobacteriales; family Corynebacteriaceae; genus Corynebacterium; species Corynebacterium gottingense. The sequence continues at coordinate 95,974 of NZ_NSGN01000008.1, read as the reverse complement.
AATGCCGTGATGGTAAGCACCAGAATCACCGAGATGACGAAGGCACCGTACGAGGAATCGTCGCGCGGCCACAGGTCGATCAGGCCCGGGATGGCCAGGGCGGTACCCACAATTGCGAGGTTGATGTTGAGCTGCTCGCGGCGATCCTGCGCCTGCTCCGCGCGCCGGCGCTTCACGTTATCCAGCGCCACGCGGATCGCATCGCCCTGCGTCTTGTAAATGTCCTTGCGCAGCTCCAGCTCGGACGCGACCTCGTGGAAATCGTCGCGCGTACCGGTCTCCTTGAGCATGTGATGCAGCACGGCCGTATCCACCGGCCGGCCGCTCACCGACTCGTACCAGAGGTAGTCGCGGAAGATGACAAATTCCGTCTGAATGTCCTCGAAGTCGCGCAAGCTGGAGCGCAAGATTTTCGACGCCAACTCCACGTCCTCGTCGTCCCACTCCGGCTTCCGGCGGACCGCTTCCAACTCCTCGGAGCCGAAGGACATGCGACGCATCTGCTTCGCCATCACGGACAGGTAGTTGTCCGCCCGGCGGACCAGGATGGCCAGGTCGACGAGGCGGGTGCCGGTGAGCATCCAGAAGTTGTTGTTGCGGTTCTCAATCGGCGAGCGGCGCACCACCGCCAGCCCGTTCTCATCAGAATGCACCGTCCAATCCTGGAACAGCTGCACCCGCGACGCGTCCAGCGAGACCTGATCCATCGCCGTGAGCTCCGGGCTGTAGTCATCCGCGCGTGTGGCCAAGAACCACGCCCACGCGTCGTGGCGCGTCCAGGTGCCTAAGCCCTCGCGGAGAGAGCTCCGCATGCGGCGGGGCAACTCGGGCTCGTCGCAGGCCGGAATCGCCGCGATCGTGGTGTACGGGCGCGTTGCCAGCGGGCGCCGACGATCCCCCTTCACGTAGGCGGTGCCGCCGCGGCTGACCTGCAGCTGTGCGCCGCCGAGGACCTCGTTGACCTTATCGAAGCACACCTCGAGGAGGTTGGTCTTCTGCGGCTCCTCGCCGGGACGCCCCAACTTGACCTTGCTGCGCGGGCGATGCAACGACTTCGACACCGCCTCGAGCACGTCGCCCGAGCAGTGCTCCGCAACCACGTGGAGCACCAGGAACTGGTTGCGGAACTCCCGCGCGTCTGTGTCTAGTGTGTCCGGTGTGTCCGGCGTGTCGGGTTGGTTGGCCGTATCGGCGTACTTGAGCTCCGGGCCCTGGTAGTCCAGGAGCTCGGCGCAGGTGAGGGTGACGGAGGCGAGGGGATTGGTGGCGTCGATAAGCGAAAAGCTCGAGTCCACGGGAGCCTGACGCGGATCCGCTGGTGGTTCCTTGCCGTTTTCCGGGGTGATGTCCGGCTGGAACAGGAAGCGGCGGGCCGAGACGCGCATGCCGTGGCGATTGCGCGAGGGTGCGAATTCCGACGCCCCGCCCTTCGCGTCCAGCGCATCCGCGCCCATCGACTCATTGAGCGGCCGGCGGAAATGCACGTTCGCGCCGCGGTGGAAGACGCGCGGCGAATACCTCCAGGCCGGCTGATCCAGCTTCCGCTCCCGCTCCATGGTCTCCGGGTTGCGGTAGGTGTTGCGCGCCTCGTCGAACGCGGGGACCTGGATCGACTTGATGCCGCGGAAACGGCCCGGCGCCCAGCGGGTGAAATCGGCGCCATCGAAGGCCCCCACCGGGAGCGGGACAATCACCGCGAAGTGCGCGAGGCGCCACTCCGGGAGCTCGTCCTTCGTGGCCTCGAAGTCCGCGGGCAGGTCAAACTTGGCGCCCTGCAGGTCGTAGGCCAGGTTTATCTGGACGTCGTTGGCCTCATCGGGCGTGAGGTCCTCGGCGCGGCGGGAGGACGTGTGCTGGTCGCGCTGCTTTTGTGTGGGCGTGTCGTGCGTGGAGCGGGTCATGGCGCCTTCGGATTTCGGGGCTGGGGATGAGGTGCATGCGGACTGTCTGTGCGCTGACATAGTACGCCAGGCGTGGGGAATGCGCCGGGTGAAACGGGTGGGGGTAGTGCGAAATTCGTTACTCTGAGCTGGGTTTTTCTTGATTTGGTGCGTGTGAGGCGCTGCCGGGGTAGACGTATTGGACAATCCGTGCCATACTGCAATAAGCAGGCCCCTTCGCCCACGGCTCACCCCCCCCCGAAGCCGGAAGAGCGTTCAACACCCCCCCATTTAGAACGCGAGTGTGCGAGGGGGTTCTGCGTTGCCGTAGGGAGGATCGGTGGGGGTTGAGCATTGCGGCGAGTATCGGCGTCGTCATCGCCCCCGGCACCCACATGACGAGATCACCCTGACGAAGATGCGACAAAAATTCCGTATCTTTGTCATCCTGATCTCGTCAAACGGCGCACATCGCCCCCGCCCGAGCCATGCGCTCCCTAGAAGGAGCTGGAGCCGCCCGAGCCGGAGAAGCCGGAGCTGAACCCCGAGTTCGTCCCACCGGAACTGGAGCTCGGGTGGTTGGTCGTGCTGTCCCACAGGGAGAGGGTGGCGTAGGTGTACACGCCCGGGTACGCGTAGTCCCGTTCCCACAGGCGCGGCGCGCGCGGATCCTTCACGCCCTTGCGCGCGGCGAACTGCTGCTCCTGCAGGACGTCCATGAGGATGCGGTAGTCCGCAAGCAGGCGCACGAACGCGTCCATGAACGCGGGGTTCTCCGGATCTGTGGCTATCGCGTCGAGACGGTTCACGATGTCCTGCAGCCCCGCCTTCAGGTGGGAGTCCTTCGCCTTCTTGCCGGCGTCGACGGCGTCGGCGCGCAGGGTGCTCAAGCGCTCGGCGCGCACGTCGACGTCGCCCTGCTCCATGCGGAACAGGAGGTTGATGTTCTCCTCTGCGCGCTCCACGTCCTTGACGGTGGCGGCGGCGTCGTGGAGCTGTTCCCAGTTGGCCAGGGCGTCGCTGTCGGTGTCGACGGGGAGGTGCGCGACCGCGTCGTCGATGGCGAGGAACCGGTCGCGGACCTCCTCCCACTCCTGGCGCAGCTCGCCGTTGGCGAAGCGGGACGACAGGGAGTGGGCGCGCAGGTCGAGTTCGGAGAGGCGGAGGGCGAGGGACGAGTGGGCGTCGATAAGCTTCTGGCGATCGAGGCGGGCCTCGGCGATCCGCTGCTTGCGACGCTCAATTCGCTTCACCGGCACGAAGCCGACCGCGAGGGCCGCGGCGAACAAGCCGAAGCCGGTGGGGATGGCTGTGAGGTAGCCGAGGAAGCGGGAGTCGTTCTGGCTGGCGACCTCATCCGGGTCCATCGCGACGCGCGCGCCGTCCAGGAGGCCGCGCGGGATGTCGCCGGAGGCCAGGCCGTCCTTCATCGCCGCGAGCGAGCGGTCGAGGTGGCTGCCGCGGCGGAGCGCGAGCTGGCTAGCGACGTCTTTACCAGCGAAAATGAACTGGTGGCGCGTCTTCATCGCCGCGCCGACGAGGATGACGCCGTCCGCGAACGTGTCGTCGCCGATCTCGTCCGGGTAGGTGTCGCGCATGAAGTTCTCCACCGAATCGTTCACATTGTCCAGCGAATCGTCGAACACGATGAAGCGCAGCTGCTGCACCGTCGACGGGTGCGGGAGGTCATCGGCGCCGTCGAGCAGCCGCAGCTCCTCGTCCGGGGAGAGCAGGTCGTCCGGGTCGTCCACGAAGGCGGGCGGCGCCTCCGCGACCGTCTCCACCGGGTCCGGCTCCTCGGGCGCGCGCCACAGGGCGAACATGAGGATCGCCGGGAGCAGGCCGATCACCACCGCGACCAGCACCGCTAATCGACGCGCACCCTTCGCCCTGAACTGACGACTGAACTTGCGCTCCTCGTCCCACTCCGCGTTACGACGCTTACTCTCCTCAGTCTCCTGCATCTGCCACCACTTGCCGCCGGGGACAGACTCGTACTCTCGGCTCACCATACGGGGATTATCACACGGATTGGGGCGGTGCGCTGGGGGTTTGGTGGGGTTTGGTGGGGTGCTGGCGGGTGTTGGCGGGTGTTGGCGTGGTCTGCCCGCGCTTTGCCCGCAGATACCGATAGTAAGACACCGTTTTCGCGCTCCCAGAGCGCATCATCGGGGTCTTAGTATCGGTATCTATAGCCGGGGCAGCACGCGTGGGGCCCGTGGGGCGCGTGGGACGGAGCTTTTGGCGGCACGAGAAAGGCCCGGCGTCCGTGTTCAAAACGCCGGGCCCTGCTTCGAAATTCTCCGGCCCTTAGCTTACAAAACACGAAGGGCGTTGCATACCCGTTGAAAACAGCAATTTCGGTGCATAATTCTCATTTTTGAAAGCGCTACACCGGCGCGGGAAGTCCCACTGGCACTACGGATAACCTGGACAAACGTGCACAACATGGTTGTAGTTCGAGGTAGATGGCATGTTTCAAAAATTGCATAGATAGTGCATATAAACCAGGGCGCGAAAACGGCTCAAGGGGATTCCTAATTGTAACGACAGGAGAAGCTGAGCCGAGCGTGTGATGTGTGACGTAATTCACTTCAAGGGGGCGGGTATTGCGGCACAAACTCGGAATATAAATGGGACCGGAACGCGGAAACGCCGGCGAGTTGAGATGACTCGCCGGCGTTTAACGGACCGTTTAGATGTTGAGGGCGGAGCGGATCTGGTCGACGATCGAGTTGATCACGCCGCCGAGGTCGAAGACCAGGGCGCCGAACAGCGTGAGCAGGCCGATGAGGATGCCGCCCGCGAAGAGGCCAGCGGACTCGGCGGTGGAGGAGCCCTCGCTGGGGGAGGCGGTCTCGGTAACCGTGACGGTTTCGGTTGCAGTCGCCGTTGCCGTCGCCGGGGCCGGGGCCGCAGTGGTCGGCGCAGTCGTCGGTGCAGTGGTCGCCACAGTGGTCGGCTCGGTGTTCGGGGCGGTCACCGTAGTGGTGACGGTGGTGGTCTCTGTAGCCGCCGGTGCCGCCGGCGAAGAGGTGGCAGCCGCAGTGGTGGCAGCCGCAGTGGTGGTCGCCGAAGGAGCCGTGGTCGTGGGCGACGGGGTCGGGGCGTCGGCCGCGCGGGCGGTCAGCCACTGGTCCGGGCCGATCGGGTGGTCCACGATGCGGACCTCGCCGATGTTGCCGAACCAGCCGTCGACCTTGTCGTTCTCCCAGGCGGAGGTACCGAGGAGCCACTGGGCGCCTTCGCCGCCCATGCCGAGGGGGCCGTAGCCGTCGCGAAGAACGGGGGAGCCGTCGACGTACATGGTGACCGACTTGTCCTTCGGGTCATTGACCACGGCCACGTGCATCCACTCGCCCTTCGGGACCTCGTGGGTCCAGTTGGAGAAGCCCTCGCCGTTCTGGCCCCAGGCGTACCAGCGCAGCTCGCGGAGGCTGGACACGCCCAGCATCTGGATCGGGTCGCCGTCCTCGCTGTCGGGGTGGGCGACGGTCCCGGACTCGTCGCGGATGAGGGCGTTGGACCACTTGTTGTTGTCGGCGTTCCAGTCCTCGTCGAGCTTGAGGAAGGCCTCCATGGTGTAGCCGTTCTCAAACTGCATGTCGTTGATGTCGGCGCCGGTGGCGGTCTCGAACCAGGCGGTGGAGTGCTTGAACTTGGGGTCCTTCCAGCGCAGGGAGCCGCGGTCCGAGGAGAGGGGGTGCGTGTCTTCCGAGAAGGTCACGGCGTCCTCGCGGGCGCCGACGCGGTAGCGGACGCGGGTCATGTCGTTGCCGTTGGCCACATCGGGGATGACGGCACCCTTGGGGGCAGGGGAGGCGTCGTTAAGCACCTTGCCCTCGAACGTGGTCTGGCCGGGGCGCCAGTGGACGGCAGTGCCATCGACGTGGACGTAATCCTGGTCGTTGCGGGGCTTGTCCTGCTCGGTGACCTCGTAGGGCTGGAAGCCGTCGGCGACGGTAGTGCGGAGGAGCTCGGTGTAGTCGGGGTCGTTCTCATCGCCCTTGGTGAAGTCGGGGGCGAAGGACTTGAAGCGCTCGGCGAAGTTGAGGTCGATGGAGTAGGAGTCGCCCTCGCCCTCGGGGAGGAGGTGGTCGAAGCTGGTGAGCTTCGCGTGGTCCTTGTCCTTGACCCACGGCGAGTAGGCCGTCATGTCGAGCGTGTTGTTGGTCAGGTCGAACTGGAGCTGGCCCATCAGGCCGTTGCCGCCCAGGTAGGCCATCTGGTAGTCCTGCAGGATGTTGATGACGTCGTGGCCGGCGTCGTTCTTCTCCACGTGGTAGCCCGCGCCGTGGTGGTGGCCCGCGATGGTGAGGAAGATCTGGTCATTCTTGCGAATCAGCTTGTCCCAGAGGTGCTCGCCGTACTCCTTGGTGAAGTAGGTGGAGCCGTCGCCGCCTATGCCGGAGATCTCGTGGGCGGTGAGGATGACGGGGAGGTCCGGGTGCTCGTCGATGACCTGCTGGGCCCAGTCGAGGGTATCGTCAGGCGCGCGGAACCCCAGCGCGAGCAGGAGGTACTGCTGGCCCTCGGCCTCGAAGATGTGGTACTCGGAATCCGTCTTCTGGCCCGGGAAGCCGTAGCCGTCGCCGCCGTCGTGGATGCCCGTGGACTGGTGGCGGGCCTGGAACGTGGCGTTCTGCTTCGCGCGCTCCTCTGGGAAGTACTCCTCGAACGCGGACGGACCGTCCTCGCCGTCGAACATGAAGTAGTCGTGGTTGCCCGGCAGGATGGAGTAGTTGAGGTGCGCGTCCTCCAGCGGTTTCATCGCCTCCGAGCTGATGTCCCAGGAGTTGCGGACGTTGGCCTGGTCGACGACATCACCAAGATGCGCCACGAACTGGGTGTTCAGGTCCTCGTGGTGCTTTGCCAGGAACTCGGTCTGCACGTCGAACGGGTTCGAGCCGTAGCGGGTGCCAAAGATGTCGCCGGCGTCCTTGTCGCCGTAGCGGGCGTAGAACTGGGTGTCCGGAAGCACGCCGAGGGTGAAGCGGGAAGCGAGGTCTGCGGTTGGTTCGGCGGCGTTCGCGGTGGGGAGCGGGAGCTGCGTCATCGGGGTGAGCAGGGCAAGCGCGGTGACGGCCGCGATGTGTGTGCGCATGGGAGATCCTTTGCGGTGCGTGACTGACGGGATTGCTTTGGTGGGTGAAATCCACACTCAAACGTAGCGCTGCCAGGTTGCGTTACGGTGAAATTGAGGTGAAGGCTGGGAGTTGGAGAGGGAAGTCCAATGAGCAGGGGCGGGCGGAATAGGGGATACAGTGGACCCGCACAACCGAGCCCAGCAGGAGGACCCCATGCCCACACCGAAGACGCTGCAAATGTTCATGATGGACGGGACGCCGGACGGGCCGATTAAGGCGTCGATTGCCAATTGGGTAGGCCGCGTCTATTCGATCCCGCGCACGGAGATCACTTCGGCGAAGCTGAAGCAGCGGCCGGACCTCAACCAGCCCGCGGTGTACTTCCTGGTGGGCACGAACCCGGACACGGATCAGCCGAAGATCTACATCGGGCAGGCCACGCGCAGGCAGAACGGGATGGCGTTCGCGCGCGCCGCCGAGCACACGCGCAGCGACGACAAGGACTTCTTCAACCGGATCATCTACCTCGTGGTGGTGGACAACTCGTGGGGACCGACCGAGATCACGTTCCTGGAAAACGCCTTCCACCAGCGCGCCGTCAACGCGGGCCGGTACGAGGTGGCGAACGGGAATACGCCGTCGCCGGGCAACGTGACCGAGGAGGTGCAGGCGGTGCTCGACGAGTTCATCGAGAACACCAACCTGATCATCAGCGCCCTCGGCATCACGGCGTTCCAGCCCGTCGCCTCGGAGGCAACGCGGCGCGGGCAGGCGGCGGTGGCGCGGGAGCACGCGCCGAGCAGTGCTGACGACGAGCCCGTGTTCGAGCTGGCCAGCTACGACCGCTCCATCCACGCGCTCGGGCAGCGCACGCCGGGCGGGTTCGTGGTGTTCAGCGGAGCCAAGCTGCGCGAGGACCTCACGGCGAGCGCCCCGAAGGCCATCACCGCCAACCGCGAACGGTACGCGGACAGCATGGACAACTTCCGCCTGACCAAGGACGTGGAGTTCTCCAGCCCAAGCTCGGCCGCCAGCTTTGTGCGCGGCGCGGCCACCAACGGGCGCACCGCCTGGCACCTGGCGGAGAACGCAAACGTCAGCCTCGCGGACTGGGAGGACCGCGAGACTGATGAGGTGGAGGCGGAAGGGATGGGGGACGGAGGGGCGTCGATAAGCGGCTAGAACATGCCCCAAATGGACACGGCGAGGATGAGCGAGCCCATGACCAGGAGGAAGATGGTGTCCGGGCGGCGGGCGTAGTGCCTGAACGCGGTGGCTTTGAACGCGAGGAGCGCGGGCAGGATGTAGAGGAGGAACGCGACGAAGACGCCGCCGACGACGGAGATCATGTCCAGGACCGACGGGTTGAGCACCGCGACGAGGACGGCCGTGACGAAGACGAAGACGTTGACCACACGGCGGATCGAGCGCGGGGTGAGCTTGGCCGCCGTGCGCGGGGCCGCGACGCGGATGAGGTAGCCGGTGCCTTCCTCGGTGCCGAGGAGGTGGCCGAAGTAGGACGTGATGATCGCGCAGATGGCGATGAGCGGGCTCACCCACGCGAGGAATGGCGTGTGCGTCTCGTTGGCCAGGTAGGACAGGACCGGCACGTTTTGCTCGTTCGCGGCGTCCATGCCGTCGGCGCCGAGCGCGAGCGCGCACGACCAGACGAAGAACATGGTGAAGAGGACGAGCATCGCGGCCGTGACCAGCTCGATCTTGGAGACGGCGCGTTCGGTCGCGGCGACGTCGCCACCCGTGCGCTTCTGCATGTCCAGCGCGAACTGCGACACCGCCGCGATGTGGCTAAATGAGAACACCAGCACCGGCATGATCAGCAGCACCGCCTGCCACATCGGCGTCTGCGACTCGTAGCCGCGGAAGCTGGCGACATCCCACCGCGGGATCAGGTAGATCGACACCGCCGCGAGCGCGAAAATCAGCGGGTAGACCAGCGCATTTGCCAGCCACAGGGTCACCTTCATGCCCAGCGCGTAGGCGCCCGTGAGCACGCCGACGCATACGGTGGCCAGGATCCAGCGGTTGATTTCGGGGCCATGGAGCTGATTAACGACGAAGCTGTCAACCGTATTCGTGATCGAAATGGCATAGATGAGCACCACCGGATAGATGCCCAGCCAGTACATGAGCGCGCTGACCAGGCCCCGCTTGCGGCCGGTCAGCGCGGTGACGACCTGGAGCACGTCCAGGCCTTTCGACGGCGACGCCGCCACGATCCGGGCGTACGCGCGGTGCGAGAGGAACACCATCGGCCCGATGATCAGCGTAGCGATCACCAGCGGCCAGAACCCGAAGCTGCCCGCGTTGATGGGCAGGAACAGGATGCCGGCGCCGACGCCGGTGCCGAACAGGGCGATCACCCAGGAGAAGAAGTTGCCGTCCGGGGCCTTGGAGCGCCGCTGCTCGCGGATCTGCTCTTTGTCCGCCTCGGTGAGGTGGTCGGCGTCGAACTGCGCGCGGCCGAGCTCGAGGTGCTCGTCGCTGTACTGCTCGGGCAGGTCGGCGTAGGGGACGGGATGGGCAGTGTCTTGCTTTTGTGAAGTGGTCATAAGTTCCACGCTTTCAATGTCGTAGCTCACAAGGGTAGCACGGGGGTCGGACCCACTTTCGACGCCAAACCGAGTTGGTAGGCTGATGCGCGGGGAGGGGACATGGAAAGAAATGCGCTAGTGACGCACCTGATCCGGCCGGGGGAGAGCGACGCGCTCGCGTGCCGGAAGCTGTCCGCGACGCGGTACGTGGCCGAGCAGGTCTGGCGCGGCCTCAAGGCCTACGAACAGGAGTTTCTGCGCGCGTACGCGATCGGGGTCGGCGCACAAAAGGCGGTGGTGGTGGGCCGCTCGGCCGCCGTCATCATGGGCCTATGGACGCTGCCAGCGAAGCACTCGCCGGTAATGCTGGCCAACCCGCGCCACTCGCCGCCGCCGAAGAAGCAGTGGCCCGAGGGGGTGCAGTACCGGGAGATGCGGATCCCAGAGGTTGACCGGGCTTCCATCTCGCTTCTCGACGGCGACACCGTCCTCCTCACCACCCCCGCCCGCACCGCCGTCGACGTCGCCCGGCTCCACGGGGTGCGCCACGGCGTCGTCGCGTTGGACTCGTTCCTCCACCAGTTCGGCCCCGGCGCGCGGGCGGAGCTCGAGGCGACGGTGCGCCGCCTGGCCAGGAAGAAGGGCATCGCGCACGCGCGGACGGCGCTGGCCTGGAGCTCGTCCCTATCGCAGTCGCCGTACGAGTCGCTCCTGCGCGTCATCCTCCGCGAGCGCGGCATCGAGGCGCAGGAGCAGCTGTGGATCGGGCCTTACGTGCGGCCTGACCTGCTGTGGGACCAACTGGTCATCGAGGTCGACGGCGACGTGAAGTTTGCCGAGGACGGGCAGGCCGCCGCCTTGGAGCAGGCGCAGCGGGAAAACTGGATTCGGGTGCAGGGCTACGAGGTGGCCAGGCTCACACCGCGGCAGATCCTGCGCGACGAGGACTGGTGCATCCGCCACATCCTCGACCTCAAGGCGCGCTCGGAGCAGCTCGGGCCGCCGCGGGTGCCGGCGACGCAGTGGCGGCCCGGCCACGGGGAGCACTGGCGGCGGTAGGCGGGCCGGGGTTTGGCGCTGCGGTTGGGGTGGGCGTTGCGGTCGGGGCTGGTGGGGCTTTTGGGGCTGGTGTCCGGGCCTTTGCGGATACCGGGCGGCCACCGCCCAGCTAGATACCGATAGTAAGACCCCGATAATGCGCTCCAGGGGGGCGAAAACGGGGTCTTACTATCGGTATCTGTGGTTTTGGGGCGGGTCGGGGCGGTTTAGGGGGCGGTCGGACGCCCCCGGTTGGGCGGCGAAACGCGGCACCGGCGGCGCCCCCGCGCACGCGAAAGCGGGCCCGCCCTGGCTTCCGTTCCAGGGCGGGCCCGCCGCACTTACTGAGTTACATTCTGCACGATCGCCGTGCCCGCGGGGCCGGTTTTCGCGGCCGGATTCGCACCAGCGCAAGCACGCCAGCGCAAGCGCCGACGCGAACGCCGCGCAACTTAGGAGCGCGGGAGGACGGCGATGGGGGTGGCGTCGAAAAGCGTGGCAATGCCACGTTCCTCCGAGCGGAACCACTTGTGCAGTCCGTCAATGAGAGCCTTCACAAGCTCACCTCCTTCCGTGTCAGCGAAAGGCTGTTAACCTTCCGTTCATGCGAGGGTAACTCTAAGTTAGCGGGAATCGTTTGTCAACACCCACTATCTGCGCGAGCCCATCAACTTAGGCGGCGACGCGTCAAACCTCCGTATACTTGCCCGCATGACACGCACGCTGATTGTTACAGAGCAAGGGCCGGAGATCGTCGAGACGCGCGACGAGTTCGCGGGCGAGGGCGACACGCTGATTCACGTCAGCCACTCGTCCATCAACTACAAAGACGCGATGGCGCTCAGCGGCAACCGCGGCGTCCTGCGCCACCTGCCGACGGTGCCGGGCATCGATGCGGTGGGCACGCTTGACGACGGCACGCTGGTCACCGTCAACGGCCGCGGCATCGGCGAGCGCCGCCACGGCGGATACACGCCGCAGCTGCGCATTGACTCCACCCACGTGGTCCGCGTGCCGGAGCGCTTCAGCGCGGCGGACGCGGCCGCGATCGGCACCGCCGGCTACACGGCTGCGCTGTCGGTGGCGGGGTTCGAGCGGGCCCTGTACGAGGACACCGCCGAGGGCCCGGTGCTGGTCACGGGCGCGACCGGCGGCGTGGGCTCCATCGCGGTGCAGCTGCTGGCTGCTCGCGGCCACGAGGTGTGGGCGTTGACGGGGCGCGTCGATAAGCATGGCGACTGGCTGCGCGAGCTGGGCGCGAGCGAGGTGCTGGACCGCGCCGAGTTCGCCGACGCGGGCAAGCCGCTGCAGAAGGCGCGCCTCGGCGGCATGGTGGACACGGTCGGCTCGACGATCCTGGCCAACGCGCTCGCGCAGCTGCGCTGGGGCGGCGTGGCCACTGCGTGCGGCATGGCCGCCGGTAACGACCTGCCCGCCAGCGTGCTGCCGTTCATCCTGCGCGGCGTGCAGCTCGTGGGCATCAACTCGGTGGATACGCCGAATTCGCTTCGCGACGCCGCATGGCAGCTCCTCGACGAATCCCTCGACCTCGCCACGATCCGCACCGAGACGATCGGGCTGGACGACGTCGCCGAGATGGGCCGCCGCATCCTCGCCGGCGAGCACAGCGGCCGCACGGTCGTCGAGCTCTAGCACCGGACCGTAGCGCCGTGCTCTGGCGCCGCACATGGCGAAAGCCGCCGGGGCCAGCACTGCGCTGGACCGGCGGCTTTCTCATCCCCCGATATGAATCGGCCTTTAGGCGTCCGTGCGCGCGGGTGCCAGGACGTCGATGGGGGAGACTTCGGTGTGCGGGGGGATGCCCCGCTCCTCGTCACGGAACCACGCGCGGAAGCGTTTCAGGAACTTCATACGGGTTCACCTCCTTTCCTCTCGGCGGAAGGCGTGTTTACCTTCCGTTCATATTCGAGAAACACTAGGTCCCGGTAAATGGTTTGTCAACACCCACCATCTACGCGCACCCACCATAACCGATAAACCCGCAGCGTAGGCGCGAAAAAAGCGCCGGGCCAAAAAGGCCCGGCGCGGTTTCGCTCAGCGCGTGAGAGGGAGCGTTAGAGGAACGGGTAGGGGTCCCAGCCCGAGATGTACTCGATGCGCTCACGGGCGATGAGCAGGAGCGCCGCCACCACGGCAATGAGCACCAGCGCCATGAAGATCCAAGCGATGGCCTTCTTGCCGCCGGACACCGGGGTGCCGTCGTCGGTGGGGGAGAGGAAGTGGATGCTCAGGGAGAAGAGGGTCGGCAGGCCGGCACCGAGCAGGATGCCAACTGCGGTGACCAGGAAGAGGGATTTGATGAGTTCCATGGTGATAATCCTTTCTGGTCGCGCTTACTTGCGGTGCTTGTTGTTGACAGCGGTGCGGGTTGCGGTTGCGCCCGCCAGGCCAGCGCTGGTGTCGACGAAGTCCGCCGGCTCGCCGTAGACCTTCTTGTCAGCCGTGTCAGCGGAGGTGCCGAGGGCGCCGCCGTCCTCGTCCCAGTCCTCGTTGACGTTGTCCTTGTGCACCGGAGCCTTGGAGGCGCGGTAGAACATGTAGCCGCCGCCCAGGGCAATGATGAGGGCGATGGCGACGCCGCCCCACACCAGGTCGCTGCCCGCGGAAGCGGCGCCGTTGCCGATCCACCAGATGACAAAGGAGACGAACGCCGCGACCGGCAGGGTGGTGATCCAGGCCAGGGCCATGCGGCCGGCGACGGACCAGCGGACCTCGCCCTTCGGGCCGGTCAGGCCGGAGCCCATGATGGAGCCGGTGGCCACGTGGGTGGTGGACAGCGCCATGCCCAGGTGGGAGGAGGTGAGGATGATGGCGGCGGAGGAGGTCTCAGCGGCCATGCCCTGCGGCGGGTGGATCTCAACGAGGCCCTTGCCCAGGGTGCGGATGACGCGGAAGCCGCCGGAGTAGGTGCCGATCGCGATGGCCAGCGCACACGCCAGCTGAATCCAGAACGGCATCGGGTGGTCGGAGTCGAACTGGCCGGCGGCGACCATGGCGAGGAAGATCACGCCCATGGTCTTCTGCGCGTCGGAGGTACCGTGCGCGAGCGCGACCAGGGAGGCGGAGCCGATCTGGCCCCAGCGGAAGTAGCGGTCGCGGTGCTCCTTCTCGGAGTGGTTGGTAATGCGGTAGACCAGCCAGGTACCAATCAGGGCAACCAGGCCAGCGACGAACGGCGCGGCGAGCGCCGGGATGATGATCTTGTTCAGCACGCCGACCCAGACGACGCCGTCGAAGCCGATGGCGGCGATGGCCGCGCCGATCAGGCCGCCGAACAGGGCGTGCGAGGAGGAGGACGGGATGCCGAAGAGCCAGGTGAACAGGTTCCACATGATGCCGCCGCCGAGACCGGCGAAGACGACAAGGAGGAGCCTTTCAGAGTCAATTGGGTTGCTCAGGTCGAACACGTCGAGCTCCACGATGCCGCCCGCAACCGTCTTCGCCACCGCGACCGAGAGGAACGCGCCGACGAGGTTGAGGATACCGGCGAGTGCGACAGCCACCTTGGGTGTCAGCGCGCCGGTAGCGATGGACGTTGCCATCGCGTTTGCAGTGTCGTGGAAGCCGTTAGTGAAGTCGAAGAACAGAGCAACGACGATGATGAGGACAAGCAGGATCGTAATACTCACGGGAAGAAAGTATGCGCCTCTTATGTAACGCTGTCGATACTAAAAGCGAGAATTCATGTAAAGGTAAACTTTCCGTTTCCCGACGTTTGCCATACACCGCCAAGTTGTGGCCCCGACCACAACGTGGCCGCCCCTAGAACGAGCTCGACCCGCCCGCACCGGAGAACCCGGAACTGAAGCCTGTGTTGACCCCTCCGCCGGAGCTGCTCGACTCCGCGTCCTGCGCCGCCTGCACGTTGTCGTGGTGCCACGAGGACATCGCCACGTACGGCACGTAGCCGGAGTAGACGTAGCCCGGGTCCGTCAGCGTCGGGCGCTCGAGCTCCTTGTATTCCTTCACGTCGCTGAACTCGCGGCGCTTGACTTCGTCGAGCAGCACGCGGTAATCGCTAAGCAGGCGGACGAAGCGGTCGAGGAAGTCGGGCGCCTCCGGGGCGGCGTCGAGGGCGTCGACGCGTTCCTGCAGCCGGGCGAGGTCGCCGCGCAGCGTCTCGTCCTTGACCTCGTAGCGGGCGCGGACGATGTCCTCGCGGATGTCCGTGAGCAGGTTGCGGCGGGCCGGGCCGTCGCCGCGCTCCACCTCGAAGAGCCGGTTGATGTTGTCCTCGGCGTGGCCCGCGTCCTCGAAGGTCTGCGCCGCCTCGCGCAGGTTCTTCGCGCTGTCGTAGGCCTGCTCGTCGGTGGCCACGCTGTTGCGCTGCGTCACGTCGTGCAGCGCGAGGAAGCGGTCGCGCACCTCGACCCACTCGTCGCGCATCTCGGCGTTGGCAAAGGCCGAGGACACCGAGTTCGCGCGGACGTCCAGCTCGTCCAGCCGCTGGCTCAGGCCCGTGTATTCAGCCGCCAGCAACGCGTGGTCTTCCCGCGCCTGGTTGATCGCTTTTCGACGCTTCCGCCTCCGCTCCACCACGAGCGTCCCGCCCAGCAGGCTCGCGCCCGCCGGGATGCCGGCTCCCGCCACCGTCCGGCCGACGCGGCCGCCCTCCGCATCATTAACGCCCCACTGCTCGGCCTTGTCCCCGTCCATGGCCAGGTTCGCGCCGGCGAACACGGCCGCGGGCAGGTTGTTGTCGCGCAGCCCCGGCTTCATCTCCTCCAGCACTGATTCGAGGCGCTGGCCTTTGCGCAGCTTCAGCTGGTCGGCGACGTCCCCGCCTGCGAAGACGAAGTGGTTGCGCGACTCCATGTCCGCGCCGAGGATGAGTACGCCGTCGGCGAAGGTGTCGTTGCCAATCTCGTCAGGGAAGTTGTCGCGCAGGAAGTTCTCCACCGAATCGTTGACGTTGTCGCGGCCCTCGGAGAGGTAGATGTAGTGGACCGTCTGCACCGTGTCGGGGTGGGGGAGGCGCTCCGCGTCGCGCTGCATGAGGGCCTCGTCGTCAGCGCTCACGATGTCCTGCGGGTCCGAGATCACCAGGTTCGCAGCGTCGGTTTGGGTAGACACGGCGAACTCGGCAGCGTCGGGGACGTCGGCCGTGGCGAAGCTGGCCACGCCGCCGCCCACCCCAAGCAAGGCCGTCGCGCCGAGCACGACCGCCCAATCCTTCACGCCGGAGCCCTTCGCGGGCACGATGTTCTCGGGAGTGTTACGTGCGTGGGGGTTCGTAGCCATAGACCAAAGCATAGCGAGCCGTTGGGGCACGGACATGAGCACAGGCGGGGACGGACTGCTACCATGTTTTGTTGATACGTCACCACTGAGGGGTGTGAACCATGAAAGCATTCGGCTTCCTCAGCTTCGGGCACTACGCCTTCGGCGGCCAGCGCGGCCCATCCGCAGAGAAGATCGCGCAGATTCACTTGGAGATCGCCCAGGCGGCGGACGACATCGGGGTGAACAACGCCTCCTTCCGCGTGCACCACTTCGTACCGCAGGCCTCGGCGCCGATGCCGCTGCTTGGGGCCGTCGCGGCCACCACCAAGCGCATCGAGGTGGGCACGGGCGTGATTGACATGCGCTACGAAAACCCGCTCTACCTCGCCGAAGAGGCCGCTTCCCTGTACCAGCTCTCCGGCGGGCGCGTAGCGCTCGGCGTCTCCCGCGGCGCTCCCGAAGTCGCCGAGTGCGGCTGGGAAACATTCGGTTACAAGGGCGACGCGCCGAACGGCGCGGATGTGGCGCGCCGCCACCTCGAGGCGTTCATGGCCGCGGTGGACGGCAAGGGCTTCGCCACCGCCGCACCGCTGGACAAGCAGTACCCCAACATGTTCCAGCCCGGCTCCGCCCTGCCCGTCTTCCCCACGGCGCCGGAGCTGCGCAAGCACATCTTCTACGGCTCGGGCACGCATACGTCCGCGGAGCAGACTGCAAAGGACGGGCTGAACCTCATGTCTTCCACCCTGGTTTCAGAGACCACCGCGCACACCCTGGGAGAAATCCAGGCCGACCAGATCAGCCGCTACCGCGCCGCGTGGAAGGAGGCGGGCCACGAGTGGGCGCCGCGCGTGTCCGTCTCCCGCACCATCTTCCCCATAGTCGATGGCGCGGACATGCAGCGGTTCGGCATGCAGGCCTCCGGCACCGACCAGGTGGGCGCGCTGCCGGACGTGGGCACGACCACCTTCGGCCGCACCTACGCCGCAGAGCCAGACACACTCATTGAGCAGCTCAAGGCCGACCCGGCCGTCATGGCTGCCGACACCCTGCTGCTCCCCATCCCCACCGGGATGGGGGTGGACGTGAACGTGAAGATTCTGCAGAATTTTGCCACCCACGTCGCCCCAGCGCTCGGCTGGCAGCCGAACGCGCAAGGCCCGGTCACCGGCTACCCCATCGGCTAACCCCCTGCGCGCAAGAAGCCAGCTGATCCCACACCCGCGCGGGTAACCATGCCCACCCCCGTCCGTTTCGGGGGTAACCTAGTGGGCGACCAATTTTCCCCACTACGGATCGTTCGGCACGTACCTGCCGATGGAGGACACCATGGCTTCAGTGACCTATGACAAGGCAACCCGCATCTACCCCGGCGCGGACAAACCCAGCGTGGACAAGCTCGACCTGGAGATCGCCGACGGCGAGTTCCTCGTTCTTGTCGGCCCGTCCGGCTCGGGCAAGTCGACCGCCCTGCGCATGCTCGCCGGGCTGGAGGACACGAACGAAGGGCGTATCCTGATCGGGGACCGCGACGTCACCAACGTCAGCCCGAAGGAGCGCGACATTGCGATGGTGTTCCAGAACTACGCGCTGTAC
This sequence comes from Corynebacterium gottingense, assembly GCF_002285125.1. Classification (NCBI taxonomy): domain Bacteria; kingdom Bacillati; phylum Actinomycetota; class Actinomycetes; order Mycobacteriales; family Corynebacteriaceae; genus Corynebacterium; species Corynebacterium gottingense. Next base: position 78,577 of record NZ_NSGN01000008.1, on the reverse strand, counting down.
CCGCACATGACCGTGCGCGAGAACATGGGCTTTGCGCTGAAGATCGCCGGTCAGGACAAGGACGAGATCAACCGCCGCGTGGAAGAGGCGGCGAAGACGCTGGACCTCACCCAGTACCTGGACCGCAAGCCGAAGGCGCTCTCAGGCGGCCAGCGCCAGCGCGTGGCCATGGGCCGCGCCATCGTGCGCGAGCCGCAGGTGTTCCTCATGGATGAGCCGCTGTCCAACCTGGACGCGAAGCTGCGCGTGCAGACCCGTACGCAGATTGCCAACCTGCAGCGCCGCATGAAGGTCACCACCCTGTACGTCACCCACGACCAGACCGAGGCCCTCACCATGGGCGACCGGATCGCGGTGCTGAACTTCGGCGTACTGCAGCAGGTGGGCACTCCGCGCGAGCTGTACGACCGCCCGAACAACGTGTTCGTTGCCGGCTTCATCGGCTCCCCGGCGATGAACCTGTCCACCTTTGATGTGGACGCGCAGGGCGTCGCCCGCCTGGGCCAGGCGTCCATTCCGCTGCCGCAGGAGGTCAGCTCCGCCGTCACCGAGGCGGACGGCGGCCAGATCATCCTAGGCTTCCGCCCCGAGGCACTGACGCTGGTGGAGAACGCGGAGCACTCCATCCCGGTAGAGATCGACTTTGTGGAGGAGCTGGGCTCCGACTCCTACCTCTACGGCCACCTCGCCGGCGGCGGCTGGAAGGAAGAGGGCCTGCAGGAGGAGACGTCGGGCCAGATCGTGGTGCGCACGGCACCGCTGTCCGGCGTGCGCGAGGGCGACGTGGTCCACGCGCAGATTGCGGAGGGCGGCCTGCACGCCTTCTCCAAGGCCACCGGCCAGCGCATTTAAGGCCCGCGCGTGCAAGAGAAACTCAGCGTTCTCTCGCCAACCTTCGCGCCCACACTGCTGAAGATGCCGTGGTCCACCCCGCTTGAAGGGTGGAGCACGGACCTTCTCGCTGCCCTGCCGCGTGGCATCTCGCGCCACACGGTGCGCCTCATCGAGGCGGACGGGCTGACCTTCGCGGTCAAGGAGATTGGCGAGCACGTGGCCTACCACGAGTACAGAAACCTGCGCCGCCTGCAAGAACTCGGCGCTCCGTGCGTCGTGCCGGTCGCGGTCATCACCCACCGCCGGGACGCCGACGGCGAGGAGCTGACCCCCTGCCTGGTCACGCAGCACCTCCGCTTCTCGCTGCCGTATCGCGACGTCTTCTCGCGCACGCCGGCGGCGGAAGTGGTGTCCAAGCTGGTCCGCGCCCTGGCGGTGCTGCTCGTTCGGCTGCACCTGCTCGGCTTCTACTGGGGCGATGTCTCCCTGTCCAACACGCTGTTTCGCCGCGACGCCGACCAGTTCTCGGCCTACCTGGTTGACGCGGAGACTGGCGAGTTCCACGAGCCGCTCTCAAAGGGCCGCAGGCTTTACGACGTCGACGTGGCCCGCGTCAACATCATCGGCGAGCTCATGGATCTCCAGGCCGCCGAGCTCATCGACCCGGACGCCGACGTCATCGCGCTCGGCAACGCCATCGAAGCCGTCTACTTGGAGCTGTGGGACCTGGTTACCGGGGAGCTCGTGGTGGAAGGCGACGCGTTCGACGCGATTGCGAAGCGCGTCGCCGCCGTCAACGAGCTCGGCTTCGACGTGGGCGAAATGGAGATTGAAAACGACGGCAACCGCTACCGCATCATCATCGAGCCGGCCGTGTTCTCCACCGGCTTCTACCAGAAGAAGCTGCTGCAGCTGACCGGCCTGCACGTGCAGGACCGGCAGGCACAGCGACTGCTGGGGGAGATGGAGGTGTACCGCGCCGTGCGCTACGGCGGGAAGCTGCCGCTGGAGGCGGTGGCGCACCGGTGGATGGTGCGCGAGTACGAGCCGGTGGTGGCGCTCACCCCCGAGCCGTTGCGGGAGAAGCTGGAGCCCGCGCAGATCTTCCACGAGATCCTGGACCACCGCTGGTTCCTCAGCCAGAACGAGCACCGGTTCGTCCCGCTCATGGAGGCCGCGGAGTCCTACTTCCAGGGGGTCCTTCCAGGGCACCGGGACGAGGCGATGGTCTACAGGCAACGTTTAAGTTTACCCCCGGATCACCCCCAACCCGCGGAGGGTGAGGATGATAGTACCAGCTAAGACCACCGTATAGGTGTTATGTATGGAAGACATTGTTGGTCCTGCCAGGTAGTCCTAACCTTGAGAGGGTAAAGAACAACCTAAAAGCGAAGGACCGCCGATGAGTACGACAACCCGCGCGGCTCGCCGAGTGCTGGCGACCGTGGCGACGGTGATGGTGGCGTCGATAAGCTTGGTTGCGTGCGGAACTGACAATGGGCCGAGTGTGTACTACCTCAACTTCAAGCCCGAGCAGGCCGAGCAATTCAAGACGATCGCCGCGGAGTATACGGAGGAAACTGGCATTCCGGTCAAGGTGGTCACCGCCGCCTCCGGCTCCTACATGCAAACGCTCAAGGCCGAAATGGCGAAGAGCAACGCGCCGACCCTGTTCCAGGTCAACGGCCAGGAGGGCTACGGCATCTGGAAGGACTACCTGGCCGACCTCTCCGATTACGAGGTCGTGCAAGAGCTTAACGACGACGCGCAGCCGATCACCGACAAAGACGGCGCCGTCCGCGCCGTCCCCTACGCCCTGGAAGGGTTCGGCATCCTCTACAACGAGGAGATCTTCGACCAGTACTTCGCCCTGCCCAACCCCGCCGTCGGCTCGATGGCAGAGGTCAACAACTTCGGCGCGCTCAAGGCGGTCGCCGAGGACATGCAGGCCAAGAAGGAGGAGCTGGGTATCGACGGCGCGTTCGCGGTGACCAGCCTCATCGCCGGCGAGGAGTGGCGCTGGACCAACCACCTGATGAACGGCCCGTACCACTACGAGATCCAGGACCGCGGCATCACCGAATTCACCGAGATGCCCACCATCGACTTCATCTACGGCGACCAGTACAAGCAAATGCTGGACCTGTACCTGAACAACTCGACCACCAAGCCCGCGCTGGCCGCGTCGCGCTCCACCAGCGACTCCATGGCGGAATTCGCCACCGGCAAGGCCGCCATGGTGCAAAACGGCAGCTGGGCCTGGAGCCAGATTGGCGGCGAAGGCTCGACCGCTGTCAAAGAGGACAAGATCAAGTTCATGCCCATCTACATGGGCCTGCCCAACGAGGAGAACGTGGGCCTGAACATTGGTACGGAGGCCTACATGGCCGTGAACAACAAGGCCAGCGAGGAAGACCAGCAGGCCACGCGCGACTTCCTCAACTGGCTGTTCCTCTCTGATCAGGGCAAGCAGCACGTGGTCAACGATCTCTCCTTCATCGCCCCGTTTAAGAACTACGGCCCCGAGGACGTGCCGGACGATCCGCTGGCGCACCAGGTGCAGGCGGCGCTGACGGACGAGGACTCCGAGACCATCCCGTGGGACTTCCAGTTCAGCCCCAACCAGCAGTTCCGTGACCTGTACGGCCAGAACCTGGCCCAGTACGCGATTGGCAACATGAGCTGGGACGACGTGGTGGCGAAGCTCAAAGAGGACTGGGAGTACGAGATGGCCAACCAGATTGCCCTACTGGACTAGGGAGAGGAGCACACCACCATGCAAGCATCACTGAAAAAGTATTTCCCCGTCTTCGTCCTGCCGACCCTGCTGGCCTTCGCCATCGCGTTCCTGGTCCCGTTTGTGATCGGCTTCTTCCTCTCATTTACCAAGTTCACCACCATTACCGACGCCCACTGGGTCGGCCTGGAGAACTACGGCCGCGTCTTCGAGGAACGCGAAGGATTCGTCCACGCCTTCGGCTTCACCATTGCCGTGGCGATCGTGTCCATCATCACTGTCAACGTGATCGCGTTCGCCATCGCGTGGACGCTGACCCGCAAACTCAAGGGCACCAACTTCTTCCGCACGGTGTTCTTCATGCCGAACCTCATCGGAGGCATCGTGCTCGGCTACACGTGGCAATCCATGATCAACGCGGTGCTAGCCCACTACGACACCACCATCGCCGCCGACAGCAAGTTCGGCTACGCCGGCCTGGTCATCCTGATGAACTGGCAGCTCATCGGCTACATGATGATCATCTACATCGCCGGCCTGCAGAACGTGCCGCCGGAGCTCATCGAGGCCGCCGAGCTGGACGGCGTGAGCAAGTGGGAGATGCTGCGGCACGTCACCATCCCGATGATGATGCCGTCCATCACCATCTGCCTGTTCCTCACGCTGTCGAACACGTTCAAGCTGTTCGACCAGAACCTCGCGCTTACCGACGGAGCGCCCGGGCAAGAGACCGAAATGGTCGCCCTCAACATCGTCAACACCATGTTCAACCGCGTCGGGGCCGAGGGCGTCGGCCAAGCGAAGGCCGTGATCTTCGTCGTCGTCGTGGTTGTGATCGCAATGTTCCAGCTGCGTGCCACCCGCAGCAGGGAAGTGGAGGCATAGGACAATGACAACGAAAGTAAGTAAGGGACAGCGGGGCGTCGATAAGCAAAAAGCCGCCAGCGAGGCCAAGGTCTCCGGCGGGGCGAAAACGCTGATCTACGCGGTGCTGATCTTCCTCACCATCGTGTTCCTCGGGCCCATCCTGTTCATCCTGCTCAACTCCTTCAAGGACCGCTTCGCCATCTCCACCAACCCCTTCGCGCTGCCGGTTGGTGAGCTGTGGGCGGGCCTGAGCAACTACATCACCGGCGTGCAAGGCGAAGGTTTCGGCTGGGCGATCGTGTGGTCCTTCGTGATCACGATCCTGTCCGTCGTGGCCATCGTGTTCTTCTCCTCCATGACCGCGTACTACATCACGCGCGTGAAGACATGGTGGACCAGCGCGCTGTACTACCTGTTCGTGTTCTCCATGGTCATCCCGTTCCAGATGGTCATGTTCCCCACCGTGGTCATCGCCGACCGCCTCGGCCTGGCCAACCCGCTGGGCATGGTCGTGCTGTACATGGGCTTCGGCGCCGGACTGTCCGTGTTCATGTTCTCCGGCTTCATTAAGTCGATCCCGCTGGAAATTGAGGAAGCAGCGACCATCGACGGCTGCTCGCCCATCTCCACTTTCTTCCGCGTCGTCATGCCGATGCTCAAGCCGACCGCGATCACCGTGGCAATCCTCAACGCCATGTGGATCTGGAACGACTACCTCCTGCCGTACCTGGTCGTCGGCCTGTCCACGCCGTACCGCACGATCCCGGTCGTGATCCAGCAGTTCATCGGCTCCCAGGGCGACCGCGACCTCGGCGCCATGATGGCCATGCTCGTGCTGGCGATCCTGCCGATCATCATCTTCTACATGGCCGCGCAGAAGCACATCGTCGAAGGCGTCGCCGCCGGTGCGGTGAAGGGGTAGGTCGGGTTCGGCTGGCTTGGCTGGTTGTTGGCGTCGGGATCGGTTTCGGTCCCGGCGCCTTTGCTGTTGGTGGGGGTGGATTCTCGCGCAGGGCGGGTCCAGATGGAGCTAGCTCCGTTTGCGGTCGCTGCCGGAGCGCGACCAGGGGTTTTGGGTGGTGGCGGGAGCCAAACGGAGCTAGCTCCATTTGCAGTAGGCCGCGGTTTGCGACCAGGTGTTTTAGATGGTCGGCCGGGCCAAACGGAGCTAGCTCCATCTAGACCGCCCGCCAGTCAGCCCCAGCCGCCGCCCCGCCAATCCGCGGCCATCCGCGCCTGACTGGTCCGCCGCCACCAACTACGCTGGTCCGGGTGAACATGTTTAACCCGGACTCGCGTTTCATGTCCGCCTTCACGCTGATGGCGGACATTGTCATTCTCAACATGCTCATGATCCTGTCGAGCTTGCCCATCGTCACCGGCGGCGCCGCGCTCCGCGCCGCAAACGTCGTCGTCGGCGACATGATCCAGGGCCTCGGTTCGCGGTATGCGTTGCAATACCTGAGGGAGTTTCGTCGACAAGCGCGCCCCGCCACGCTGTGGTGGCTGGTGCTGCTCGCCGCCGCCGTCGTCCTCGTCTACGAGCAGTGGGTCCTCTTCCAGGCCGGCATCGACGGCGCCGCGCTCTTCGCGCTCCAGGCGCTCGCGCTGTCCGGCGCGATGGTGCTCGCCGGGATCTCCGTGTGGTTTTTCGCACTCGAATCGTTGCCTTCGCCTATCGACGCCACCGCATCCCCCTTCTCACTCGCGGTCGTAATGACCTTCAAGCACCTCATACACACGCTCGGTGCCCTCGCCGTGCTGTGGATGGGGGTCTCGCTCGTGCGGTTCCTACCCCTCGTCGTTGCCGTACCCGCTGTGTTCTTCGCCGTGCCCGCCCTGTGCGTGTACGTCATCCGACTGGTGCTCGCGCGGCCGCTCGGGCAAACGCTGGGGGAGTAGCGGGAATCTTGGTGCTTGCAGGTTCAACGGCCTGTACCGCCCTGACGATGACCGTCGCCTCTGCTTTCGCGGCAGAGGACGCGCCATCTTCGTCGGAGCATTGCGGCGAATGCGTCAAGGACAAGAGGGAGTGGAAGGAATGGTCCTTAGAGAAAGGGGGCTCGAAATTGGAACGTTGTCGCCGTTCACGATGTGCAATCTTTCGAGCAGCCTCACTGACATGAGTGACGGAGTGAGTGACAGTAGTGAGGATTTGAAAACGACCGCTTGGCAAGGTTCTTACGTGCACATTCTCGGTCCAGCGCTCTCTCAATGAACATGAGTGACGATAGTGAGAACCACACTGACAGTAGTGAGGACATGAGTGACGTGAGTGAGGAGATGAGTGACGGTAGTGAAAACATGAGTGAGGCCGCGCCCCGCCAACACCTCACACCTGGCGACGAAAACGTATCGCAGCAGCGCCGCCCCAGAACAGAATGAGCCTTAAAAACGGAGGCTGTCATGAAGAAGCACACAGCCAGCATCGCCGCGGCAGCGCTCATGCTCGCCGGACCTGGCGTCGGCGCCAGCGCAGGAACCGCGGACGCTTCCTCGTTGCCGCCGGGCGCCACCGCGGGTTCGTCCACGATCAGTGGGATGCTCAGGGCGAATGCGACGCAGGGGACCGTCGTGAAACAAGGCGACCGTATCCGAGTGCAACGGCTCCTGTGGGATTTCAACTGCACGCTTGGATACGTCGATCCGCACGCGGGCGTCGGCTACACGGCCGGGCATTGCGGGCTCCCCGGCGAGCCGGTGCTCAACGCGAACTACCAGATCATTGGCTACTTCGAGGCATCGAACGGTCTCCATGAACCTGAACATCCCGTTGGCGTACGCAACGGACGTCGTGCCGTCGCTCATGCCGCAGGTGTCTCGGGGCATGCTTGCCGATGTCGCGCGGATCAGATTCAACCCCAGGGTCGTAGCGCGTGGTCTGCGGCTCGGTGGACAAGGTCAACGGCGACACCACCTACGCGTTCCAGCACGGTTTGATCCCGGGCGACTCGGGCGGTCCCGCGTGGATCCCGGGGAAGGGGTTCGTCGGCGTGAACAGCGGCGGGTCCAGCATCGCCGGCACCGAGGGGTACCGGGAGGCGTTCGCGCACCCGCGGGCGCTGTAGGAACGCAGCCGCAACCACACACGCAACCGAGCGTTCTTCCAGCGCACCGGATAAAGTTGGGGCAATGAAGAAGAAAATAGCCAGCCTGGTCGCAGCGGGTCTCGCGCTCGTTGGCGCGGGCACCGGAGCGACCACCACAACTGCGAACGCCGCGGCGCTGCCGCCGAATAGCACAATGGGTTCATCCGCGGCGAGCGGGGCGCTCGGTTTCAACGCGCCCGCGGGCACCGTGGTGAACCAGGGGGACCTGATCAGCGTCTTCCACGGCCTGTGGCTGGACGACTGCACGCTCGGGTACGTCGATCGGGGCGCGGGGGTCGGCTACACGGCCGGGCACTGCGGCTTCGCCGGCGAGCCCGTACTGAACGCGAACAACCAGGTCATTGGCTATTACGAAAACTCGCATCACCTGCTGCCGGCGCTGGACATCCCGCTCAGCTACCTGGCGCAGTTCTTCCCGGCGGCGCTGCAGTTCGCCTCGAAGGGGCCGCTTGCCGACGTCGCCCGCATCCGCTTCATCCCCGGAGTCGTCCCCGGGCCGAACTCGTTTACGGGCGATCGTGTCGCGCCGATCTGGGAGGTGCAGCCGGGTGACCAGGTGTGCGCGGTCGGTGCGAAGAGCCAGCAGGTGTATTGCGGCTCGGTGGACAAGGTCAACGGCGACACCACCTACGCCTTCCACCGCGGCCTGCGCCCGGGTGACTCCGGCGGCCCGGCGTGGATCCCCGGCAAGGGCTTTATCGGGGTGAACTCCTCGCTGTCCGAAAACGTGGCGGGGACGAAGGGCCAGCGCACCGCGTTCGCCCACCCCAGCGCGCTGTAAGCCCGCCCCCCCAAAAGCAACCCAGCGGCCCAGCGGCTAGGAGTTTGCGGCGGGGGAGGGGGTCACGGTGGCGTCGTCAAGCGATTGCCCCTTGATCTTGCCGTGGGCGAACTTGTTGATCACCATGGCGATCGCGCCGTCGCCGGTGACGTTGGCGGCGGTGCCGAAGGAGTCGACGACGATGTACGCGGCGATCATGAGCGAGACCATGGATTCGTCGAAGCCGAGGTTGGCCTGCAAAAGGCCGACCGCCGCCATGATGGCGCCGCCGGGGACGCCTGGCGCGGCGATCATCATGATGCCGAGCAGGAAGATGAAGCCGATGACCTGGCCGGGGGAGACGTCGAGTCCGCCCATGAACACGACCGCCAGGGCGTAGAGCATGATCTTCATCATCGAGCCGGACAGGTGGATCGTGGCGCAGAGGGGGACGATGAAGCCGGCGACGTCCTCGTCGACCTTGTTCTTCAGCGTCGAATTGTAGGTCACCGGGATCGTCGCGGCCGATGAGGAGGTGCCCAACGCGGTGAAGTAGGCGGGCATCATGTTCTTCATCGCCACGAAGGGGTTGCGGCCCGCGATCGCGCCGGCGGCCAGGTACTGCAGCATGAGGATGATCAGCGTCATCATGATTGAGAGGACGAGGACGCTGCCGAACGCCGCCATGGTGGAGCCGAAGTTCTCGTTCATTCCCAGGTTGAGGAAGGTGCCGAAGATGAAGAGCGGCAGCAGCGGCACGACGAAGCTCTTCACAATCTTCATGATGACGCCGTTGAGCTCGTCAAGTACCTCGTACATGGCGGTGGATTTCACCTGCGTCATGGCGATGCCGATGAAGAACGCGAGCAACAGCGCCGACATGACCTCGAACGGCGCCGGCATTTCCACCTCGAAGTAGGGGCTGAGCCCGCCGGCCTCCGGATCGTCCACGTTGGTAATCAGCTCGGATCCCTTGAGCAGGTGCGGATAGACCACGGTGGCCGTGCCCCACGCAATCAGGCCGGAAATGATGGTGGAGCTGTACGCCACCCCGGCGGTAATGCCGAGCCACTTCCCCGCGCCGCGGCCGAGGCCCGCGATGGCGGGCGCGATCAGCGCGAAGATCAGGACGGGGACGAAGAACCCGAGGAAGTTGGAAAACAGGCCGTTGAACGTGACAAAAACGCGTGCCAGCCAGTCGGGGAAGACAAAGCTGCACAGGAAGCCGAGGATGATGGCCACGACAACCCAAAACAGCAATGACTTCAAAACGTTCGATTTCATGGTTGGAACCTTTTGCAGTCACGGGACCGTGGACGGACCCGAAGATGTACAGGGAACGGACAGGGCGTTGTGCCTGTCCGTTGAATGTTATTGTTCCTTATTCACGACCCGAATTGCGAACTTTCGCAAAATCTTTTCGGCCGCCAGCGGGCAGTCGCTTATCGACGCCCCCACGCCCCACCCAGCCGCCGCAAGAATTCGGCCCCACAGCCGGACCGGTTTATCCTATCTCTATGTCCCCGTTTGCAACCATGACCACGCTGAACATCGTCCTTGGCATCCTGTTCATTATTGGCGCGCTCCTCTTCCTCATCCCAGGCGCGATGGCCACCGCCGGCAAGCTTCCCGGCAACAACGTCATCGGCCTCCGCCTCCCGGAGGTGCGCAAGAACGAGAGCACGTGGGTCACCGCCCACCGCGTCGTCGGGCCGTTCGCCCTGCTGGCCGGCGTCGCTATGGCGATCGGCGCGGCGTTCGCCTTCATCGCGGAGGGCTGGGTCTGGGTCGCGCCGGCCGTCGCCCTCATCGCAGCGGTGGCCGCGTTCGCCTTCGGCGGCAACTACGGCACGAAGGCAGCCAAGCTTGCCGACGCCGCACTGCACGAGCCCGACGAACCCACCGAAGAGGCGCCGGCGCCCCAGGTGAACCTGGACGCGCTGCGCCGCGCGGCCGGAAAGGCCGACGGCGAGGAGTAGCGCCCCGCACCACCGCACCGCAATGTTTCACGTGAAACATTGCGGTTTTTTGTTTGCCCGCGCACGGCGACGCGCACTGGAATTACTTTCACGCCCACGCAGGACTTTTACCAAACTGCTGCGGATCGCGCGCCGACCCGCTACCGTAGCCCTTGTGACTTACATGACTCTGACCAACTGGTGGTGGCGCGCGTAGACGGCGTGCCACCGATTGTAGGTTCCCCATTTCACGGCCCGCCGGCTTGGACCAACTCAAGCACCGCGGGCCTTTCCGCTCCAGAGCCCTCGGTGTCAGCACACACGAAGGACGACAATGAGCAACCCCCCGAATACTCCACCGGGCGCCGCGCCCCGGTTGACGCACCGCGAGGTGCGCTACCACGCGGACGCCGCAAGCCTGTTCGCCCACCTCGGCGGCACCACCACGCCAGACTCCGTGCTGCTTGAGTCAGCCGACATCACCACCCGCTCCGGGCTCCAGTCCGTCGCGGTGCTGCGCGCCTCCCTGCGCGTGACCTGCCAGGGCGACCGCGTCACCGTACTCCCGCTCACCGAGTCCGGCCGAGTGCTTGCCGCGCGGCTCCGCGAGCAGCTGGGGGAGTACCTCACCCCGGGCGCCGGGGCCGACGTCTACGCGTTCCCCGCCTCCGACGCCGCGGACGAGCGCGAACGCCTCACCGCCACCTCCACGGTGGAGGTCCTGCGCGCGCTGACCACCGGCGCCGGGTACGGCGACGAGGACTTCCCGCTGCTCGCCGGCGGCTTTGCCTACGACTACCTCGAGACCTTCGAGGACCTGCCACGGGTTGCCGACGGCGCGAACACGTACCCCGACTACCAGTACGTGCTCGCGGAGGTCCTGCTGCGCATCGACCACCAGTCCCAGACCGCCTACCTCGCAGGCGTGGACGCGGCCGGCGACGGCATCGATCTCGACGACCTCGCCGCGCGTATCGACGCCGCCGAGCCCGACACCGCGGACGCGTACCAGCCGACCCCGAGCGCGGCCGGCACCTTGCGCGTGCGTACCGACATCTCGGACGAACGGTTTTGCGCTGACATCGATAAGCTCAAAGGCAACATTGCCAACGGCGACATCTACCAGGTGGTGCCGGCACGCAGCTTTATCACCGAGTGTGCCGACGCCTTCGCCGCCTACCTGCAACTGCGCGCGACCAACCCGTCGCCGTACATGTTCTACCTCCGGGGCGTAGACACGCGCGGGGAGGCGTACGAGATGTTCGGCGCCTCGCCGGAGTCGAACTTGAAGTACACCCAGGCCAACCGCGAGGTCCAGCTGTACCCGATCGCCGGCACCCGCCCGCGCGGCCTGGCCGAGGACGGCTCGATCGACCACGAGCTGGATACGCGCATGGAGCTGCAGCTGCGCACCGATGCGAAGGAGGTCGCGGAGCACACCATGCTGGTGGACCTGGCGCGTAACGACGTCGCCCGCGTGGCCACCCCGGGCACCCGCAGGGTGGTCGATCTGCTGCAGGTGGACCGGTACTCGCGGGTGATGCACCTGGTCTCGCGGGTCACGGCCGAGCTGGCCGGGGACCTCGACGCCCTCGACGCCTACCGCGCATGCATGAACATGGGCACGCTCACCGGCGCACCGAAGCTGCGCGCGACTGCGCTGCTGCGCGAGCTGGAGGGGCACCGGCGCGGTTCCTACGGCGGTGCGGTCGGGTACCTGCAGGGTAGCGGCGACATGGATACCTGCATCGTGATCCGTTCCGCGTACGTCACCGGCGGCACCGCCGTGGTGCAGGCCGGGGCCGGTGTGGTGCGCGATTCCAACCCGCAGTCCGAGGCCGACGAGACGCTGCACAAGGCCTACGCGGTGCTCAACGCGATCGCGCTGGCGGCCGGTGCCGAATTGGAGGTGGAGAAATGATCGCCCTGCTGGATAACCAAGACTCGTTTGTGTACAACCTGGTCGACGCGCTCGCTGAGTACGACTCAACGGTATTCCGCAACACCGTCAGCGCCGACACCGTGCTCGCTACTGAGCCAGACTTAATAGTGCTGTCTCCCGGGCCCGGGTACCCCGCGGACGCCGGGTGTATGGCCGAGCTCATCGGCCGGGCGCAGGGGCGGATCCCCATCCTCGGTATCTGCCTGGGGTACCAGGCTTTGGTCGAGCACTTCGGGGGAGCGGTGCGGCCGTGCGGACCGGTGCATGGGGCGTCGATAAGCATGGCCCTCACGGACGCCGGCCAGGACTCGCCGCTGTTTGCGGGCATGACCGTGGACGACATCCCGGGGCAGCGCGGGCGGCTCGTGCCGGTGGCGCGCTACCACTCGCTGGGCGCCACCGCGGTGCCGGCGGGGATGCACGCGCTCGCGCACACCGCCACCGACATTGGCGACGTGGTCATGGCCGCGGCGAGCGACGACGGCATGTCCCTTGGCCTGCAGTTTCACCCCGAATCCATCCTCACCCCGGCAGGGCCGACGATGCTGCGGCGCAGCGTGGACCTGCTGCTGAAGAAAGGAACGAACAATGGCAACCGATAAATCCCTGGCAATCCTCAAGCGCTTCCTGGACAACCATGCACCCTCGCTGGAGGAGGCAGTCGAGGCGTTCACCCCGCTCACGGTGGGCGATTACGACGACGTCCACATCGCCGCGCTGCTCGCCACCATCCGCACCCGCGGCGAGACCTTCGCGGACGTGGCGGGCGCGGCGCGCGCGTTCCTCGCGGCCGGCCGGCCGTTCCCCGTGACGGGGGAGGGGCTCATGGACACCGCGGGCACCGGCGGCGACGGCGCGAACACCATCAACATCACCACGGCCGCCTCGCTGGTCGTGGCCGCCGGCGGGGTGAAGATGATTAAGTGCGGCAACCGCTCGGTATCGTCCAAGTCCGGGTCGGCGGACGTGCTCGAGGCGCTGAACATCCCGCTGGACCTGGACCCGGAGCGCGCCGTGCGCCAGTTCGAATCCTCCAACTTCACGTTCCTGTTCGCGCCGGCGTACAACCCGGCCATCGCACACGTACAGCCGGTGCGCAAGGCGCTCGGCGTGTCCACGCTCTTCAACACGATGGGCCCGCTGCTGTCGCCGGCCCGCCCCGAGTTCCAAATCATGGGCATTGCCAACCCGGCTCAAGGCCAGCTCATCGCGGAGACCATGCGCGAGCTCGGGCGCGGCCGCGCCATGGTTGTCCACGGGGCAGGCACCGACGAACTCGCGGTCCACGGCGAGTCGCAGATCTGGGAGCTCGACCGCGACGGCGCGATCACTCACTCCACCGTCACCCCGGAGGAGCTCGGCCTCGCGCGTCACTCGCTGGAGGACCTGCGCGGTGGCGACGGGGAAGCGAACGCTGCGGCGATGCGCGCCACCTTCGCCGGCGAAGGCCCGCAGGCGCACCGCGACGCTGTCGCCGCCACCGCCGGCGCCATGTTCTACCTCTACGGCACCACCGACACCATCGCCGACGGCGTGCAGCATGCGCTCGCATTGCTTGCCGACGCCACCGTGCACACCTGGTTGCGCCGCCACGAGGAGGCTGACTACAGTGCCTAAGCCCGCCGGGATGCCCACGGTGCTGGAGAACATTGTCGAGGGCCGAAAGGGTCACCTTGACGAAATCCGGCAGCGTGTCTCCCACGTCGATTTCGACACGTTACCCAAATCGGAGCGCTCCCTCTACGACAACCTCAAGCGGGAGGGGACGAGCTTTATCATGGAGTGCAAGTCCTCCTCGCCCTCGCTGGGCCTGATCCGCGACCACTACGAGCCAGGCGCTATCGCGCGCATCTACTCCCGGTACGCCGCCGGCATTTCGGTGCTGTGCGAGCCGGACCGCTTCGGTGGGGACTACGACCACCTGGCGACGGTGGCGTCAAGCACCCACCTGCCGGTGTTGTGCAAGGACTTCATCATCGACGACGTCCAGGTCTACGCCGCCCGCTACTACGGCGCGGACGCCATCCTCCTCATGCTGTCAGTGCTGGACGACGCCACCTATGGCCGATTGTCCGCGCTCGCGGATTCGCTTGGGATGGACGTCCTCACCGAGGTGATCGACGAGGAGGAAGCGGCGCGCGCCACCCGGCTCGGGGCGCGCATCTTCGGCGTTAACCACAGGAACCTCCACGACCTCACCATCGACCTCACGCGCTCGGCCCGGCTGGCCACGCTCGCGCCCGAGGGGGCGGCGGTGGTTGCCGAGTCGGGCATCCGCGACGCCGAGACCGTGCGCCAGCTCGGCGCGCACGCCGACGGCTTCCTCGTCGGCTCGCAGCTCACCGGCCAGGCGGACATCGACCTCGCCGCCCGCGAGCTGGTGTACGGGCCGAACAAGGTCTGCGGCCTCACCTCCTGGCCGGCGGCGCAGGCAGCCAAGGCGGCGGGCGCCGTCTACGGCGGCCTCATCTTCGAGCAGGCGAGCCCCCGCAATGTTTCACGTGAAACATCGGCTGACATTATCGCGCACGAGCCGGGCCTCAAGTACGTCGCGGTTTCCCGGCGGACCTCCGGGTACGGCGACCTCATCCAGCCCGGCATCGCCGCCGTCCAGGTCCATGCGCCCTACCAAGGGTCGATCGAGGCGGAGCTCGACCTCGTCGGCCGCGTCCGCGGGGAGGTTCGCGCGGCGGACTCGACTGACGCGCCCGTCGAGGTCTGGCGCGCGGTGTCCATGACCGCCGGGGATGGGGGAGCGATTGCAAGCGAGGTGCTACGGGGCGTCGATAAGCTTGTGCTCGACGCACACGCCGGCGGCTCGGGAGAGACCTTCGAATGGGACAACATCCCCGACGAGGTAAAGCCGCACGCGCTCCTGGCCGGCGGCCTCACCCCCGCAAACCTCCCGGATGCGCTCGGGGTTGGCTGCGCGGGCGTGGACCTGAACTCCGGGGTGGAGTACCCGGCGGGCGCCGGCGCGTGGGCCGGGCGGAAGGACGCAGCGGCGCTGCGGCGCGCATTCAACATCATTGGCAATTACCACTACCCAAGGACGAACAATGAGTGATTACACCCACGGCGGCAGCACGATCCTGCCCGCCTACTACGGCGAGTTCGGCGGCCAGTACGTGCCGGAGTCGCTCCTCCCCGCGCTCGACCAGCTCGAGCGAGCCTTCGTCGACGCGTGGGAGGACGAAGAGTTCATGGCGGAGTACCGCAGCCTGCTCCGCGACTACCTCGGCCGCCCCACGCCGCTCACCGAGTGCCGGAACCTGCCGCTCGATGGCGCCAACGCGCGGATCTTTCTCAAGCGCGAGGACCTCGTCCACGGCGGCGCGCACAAGACAAACCAGGTGATCGGCCAGGCGCTCCTGGCCAAGAAGATGGGCAAGACCCGCATCATCGCGGAGACCGGCGCCGGCCAGCACGGCACCGCGACGGCGCTCGCGTGCGCGCTCCTGGACCTGGACTGCGTGATCTACATGGGCAAGGTCGACATGGCGCGCCAGGAGCCCAACGTCTACCGGATGCGGCTCATGGGCGCGGAAGTCGTCGGCGTGGACACGGGCGCCGGCACACTCAAGGACGCGGTAAACGAGGCGCTCCGCGACTGGACCGCCACCTTCCACGAGTCCCACTACCTGCTCGGCACGGCGGCGGGCCCGCACCCGTTCCCCAAGATTGTGAAGGAGTTCCACCGCGTCATCTCCGCCGAGGCGAAGGCGCAGATGCAGCAGCGCGTGGGCGCGCTGCCGGATGTGGTGTGCGCCTGCGTCGGCGGCGGCTCGAACGCGATCGGCATGTTCGCCGACTTCATCGACGAGCCCGGCGTCGAGCTCATTGGCGTGGAGCCCGGGGGAGAGGGTGTCGGCGTGGGCAAGCACGGGGCCGCGATCGCGGCCGGCACCGTAGGTATCCTCCACGGCACGCGCTCCTACCTCATGCGCGACGCCGACGGGCAGGTGGAGGAGTCCTACTCCATCTCCGCCGGGCTTGACTACCCGGCCGTCGGGCCCGAGCACGCGCACCTGGCCAAGTCCGGGCGCGCTCGGTACGCCCCCGTCACCGATGAGGCGGCGCTGCGCGCGTTCCAGATGCTCTCCCGGTACGAGGGCATCATTCCGGCCCTCGAGTCCTCGCACGCGCTCGCGTACGCGCTCGACCGCACAGCCTCGCACCCGAAAGACGCGGCGCCGCTGACCATCCTCGTGTCGCTCTCGGGCCGCGGCGACAAGGACGTCGCGCACGTCCGCGCGACCCTGGAAAGCCACCCGGATTGGGTGATTGCACGGAAGGAGACCAACTAAGATGTCCACCCCTACTACGTCACGTTACGATTCAACGTTCGCGGCACTGGAGGCAAAAGGCGAGGGGGCATTCGTCCCCTTCGTCATGCTGTCCGACCCCACCCCCGAGGACGCGCTGCGCATTATCGACGCCGTCGTGACCGCCGGAGCCGACGCCCTCGAACTCGGTGTTCCGTTCTCCGACCCTGTTGCGGACGGTCCCGCGATCCAGGCAGCCCACGTTCGTGCGCTGGACGGAGGCGCGAGCGTCGATAAGGCTCTCGCGCAGGTGCGGACCATCCGCGAGCGCTACCCGGATCTCCCCATCGGCATGCTCATCTACGCCAACGTCGCCTACGTGCGCGGGTTGGACGAGTTCTACGCGGCGTTCCGCGATGCGGGAGCGGACAGCGTGCTCCTGCCCGACGTGCCCGTGCGCGAGTCGGCAGCGTTCAGCGCGGCGGCGGAGGCGGCGGGCATCTGCCCGATCTACATCGCACCCGCAAAGGCGAGCGCGCAGACGCTCGAGGGGGTGGCGGCGCAGTCCCGCGGCTACATCTACGCCATCTCCCGCGACGGCGTGACGGGGGCCGACAAGGCCGCGTCGGTGGAGGGGCTGCGCGAGGTGGTGGACAACGTGCAGTCGTACGGCGGGGCGCCGGTGCTGCTTGGCTTCGGCATCTCAACTCCGCAGCACGTCGCCGACGCGATCGCGGCCGGGGCGGCAGGCGCGATTACCGGCTCCGCCATCGCCAACATCGTGGCCAAGTACACAGCGCACACGCACCCCGAGTCGGCGCGGATTACGGACATGGACGCGCTCACCAGGGAACTGTCCGCCTACGTCGCACAGATGAAAGAGGCTACGATAAAGGCATGACTTGTTCACGACGCCTCTTCCTCCTCGGCACTGCCACCACCTTCGCCGGCGCGTTCCTCGCCGCCTGCGGCGAGCCCCCGAGCGAGGAGGTAGCCAAGACCGCGGTCCCCGTGGGCAGCTCGGTCATCCTCGACCACTTCATCATCGCCCAGCCGACCGCCGGCGAGTACGTCGCCTACTCTTCGGTCTGCCCGCACCAGCAGCAGAAGATCACCGTCGTCGAGGGCGAGAACGTGAAGTGCACCGCGCACGGCTCCGTGTTCAATACCGCCACGGGTGAGAAGGTGTCCGGCCCCTCCGTGGCGGGACTGCGGGAAGTACCTTTGGAGGATCAGGGGGAAAACCTCGTCGCAACCGACGGCCAGGTCTAGCTTCACCCAGATACTCCATTACGGCGACCCCCAATGGTTGGCATTCCAATCGTTGGGGGTCACAACTATCTCGACCGGCTTAGCACTGCAGTGCCGCCCGGTCCCATCCGCGGAAGTACGAATCGGGGTACGGCAGTTTCGCCGGTGCCACACCGAGTTCCCGCAGGGCGTCGATGGCCCACTCGGCGTTGCGCAACGCCGCGCGACCGATGAGGACGGCGTCGGCCTCTTCGCGGTCGAGGATGGCTTGGGTCTGGGTGGCGTCGACAAGCATGCCCACCGCGGCGGTGGGGAGACCGGCGGCCTTGCGGACGCGGCGGGCGAAGTCGACCTGGTACCCGGGCGCAGCGGGGATGTCGGCCGGGACGTTGCCGCCGGTGGAGACGTCGATGAGGTCCACGCCGGCGTCGGCGAGCAGGGGAGCGAGGCGCTCTGTATCCTTCGCGCGCCAGCCGTCGGGCTCGACCCAATCGGTAGCGGAGAGGCGCACGAGCAGTGGCATGCCCTCGGGGATGGCCGCGCGGACGGCGTCGACGACCTCCCGCAGGAGGCGGGTGCGGCCGTCGAAGTCGCCGCCGTACTCGTCGTCGCGCTCGTTGGACATCGGGGAGAGGAACTGGTGGAGCAGGTAGCCGTGCGCGCCGTGGATCTCCACGAGGTCGAACCCGGCGTCAACGGCGTGCTTCGCGGCCTGGGCGAACTGCCCGGGCACGGCGCGAACCTCCTCCAGCGTCATCGCGCGGGGGACGGCCTGCCCGTCCGCGGCGATCGCGCTCGGGCCGAGCGTTTCCCAGCCACCCTCCTCCGGCGGCACTGTCCCGCGCCCCTTGTTGTCGGGCAACATGGGGTAGGTTGACGCCTTCCGGCCCGCGTGGCCCAGCTGGATCCCCATCTTCGCACCCATCTCGTGCGCGAAGTCCACGATCGGCGCCCACGCCTTCGCGTGCTCGTCGGACCAAATACCCGCGCAGAACGGGGAAATGCGTCCCTCGGGCACGACACCGGAGGCTTCCGCGATGATGAGCCCGAAGCCGCCTGCGGCGCGCGCCCCGTAGTGCACCATGTGCCAGGACCGCGGGATGCCGTCGCGCCCGCTCGCCTGGTATTGACACATCGGCGGCAGCCAGATGCGGTTGCGGATTTCCAGGTCGCGGAGTGTCAATGTATCGCTCAATCGCATGCGCCCCAGAATAGACTTCAACCATGCCAAACTTCCTCACCCGCATCGACCCCCTGGTCGCCGGCATCATCGTCTCGGCCCTCATCGCGTTCGTGCTGCCCGCGCGGGGCGCATTCGCCGACGGATTCGGCGTCGCGGTCAAGCTCGCGATCGCGCTCCTCTTCTTCCTCTACGGCGCGCGCCTCTCCACCCGCGAGGCCCTCAACGGCCTGACCCACTGGAGGCTCCACGCCGCCATCCTCGCGTGCACGTTCGTCGTGTACCCGCTCATCGGCATCCTCCTTCGCCCGCTCTCCGCGGTTGTCTCGCCGGAGCTCTACCAGGGCATCCTCTTCCTCACGCTCGTGCCGTCGACAGTCCAATCCTCCGTCGCGCTCACCGGCATCGCGCGCGGCAACGCCAGCGGCGCGGTCGTCGCCGCGAGCCTCTCATCGCTCGTCGGCGTGGTCGCCACCCCGCTCCTCGCCATGCTGCTCATGCGCTCGAGCGGGGGAGTGCTTATCGACGCCTCCGTCTTCCTCGACATCTCCATCCAACTCCTCCTCCCGTTCCTCCTCGGGCAGCTGGCCCACAACTTTCTGCCCCGGGTCCGCGAGATCGCCGCGTCCAAGGCGACCAAGATCGTGGACCGCGGGTCGATCTGGATGGTCGTCTACTCGGCGTTCTCCCAGGGCGTCGTCGCCGGAGTGTGGACGCAGCTGCCGCTGTGGCAGATTCTGTTTCTCATCGCGCTTGCGGCGGCCCTCGTCGTGGCGATGCTGTGGGTGACGGGCTGGGTGCCGGGCACGCTCGGCTTCAACCGCGCGGACACCGTGGCCATCCAGCAGTGCGGGACGCAGAAGTCGTTGGCCACGGGCCTGCCCATGGCCTCGGTGATGTTTGGCGGGGCGACCCTGGGCACCCTCATTATTCCGCTCATGATCTACCACATGACGCAGCTGGTGATCTGCTCCTCGTACGTCTCGCGCTACGCTGGTGCCGACGAATCGCAACACTAGAAGGAGATGTTTCACGTGAAACATTACGTGCGCATCCACTACCAGGTGCCGGAGCTCGGGGGAGAGCTGCTCAACATTGCGGAGCTCGAGGAGATCTCGAGCGACCGCTGCACCATGGTCCGCATGATCGAGCTGGACCCGAACGAGACCATCACCGGTGTGTACACCGAAGGACGCGTCATCGGCCAGGCCAACGAGCCGATGGGCGCGGTGCCGCACCCCGACTCCTACGACGCGCTGGAGGGCATCACCTCCACCCGCGTGACCCGGATGGAGTTCGAGGGGCTCTGGGGCGAGGCGAAGGTGAAGTTCCCGGAGATCGGGTAGGGGAGCTACCCGAGCAGGTCGTCGAAAAGCAGCTCCCTGAGCTTGGCGTAGGTGACCTCGTACGAGGCGGAGTTCTTGCCGACGGTCTGCGGGTTCCAGTTGGCCATCTCGATGATCGGCTTCAGCGCGCCGACGAGCTTGGTCAGGTTGCCCGGCGCCTGCAGGAACTCCAGCGGCGGCTTGTGCCAGGTGAGGCGCCCGGCCTCGGCGTCGTCTTTGAGCAGCGCCTGGATGCTGAATAGGAGCGGCATGAGGTAGCCCGCCGGCGGCACCTCGTGCTCAACAAGCTCGTTCGTGACCAGGGTGCGGTTCGTGCCCTTCGACGTCTTCTTCACCGCGCCGATGCGCCCGAAGGAACCGCCGTTCTCGTTATAGGCGTCCTTGAAGCCGGTGTAGATGTAATCGTGGCAATTGAGGATGTCAACGATCATCTCGAAGGCCGACGCGATGTAGCCGTCGAGCACCACGTAGCTCTTCCCGTCGTCTGTCTTCTCGGCCGCGCCGTCCGCCTCGACCAGGTCGGTGAATCGCTGCAGCGAGGCCGCCTTGCTGGAGTACGCGGAGGTTGGCGTGATGGGCTTGATGCCGTAGTTGCCAAGCGTCGGCACCTTGCCCAGCGACACCCACAGCAGCGAGACGAGCATGCGGGGGTCGATCCGCTTGTTGTCGTTGGTACTCCACGTGACCTGGTCAGCCAGCTCTGCAGGCATGGACTCCTTGAGGAAGTCGAAGACGCCGCTCTTGTTCGCGATCGCGTCGGCCGCCAACTGGGCGTTCTGATTGCGGTTCGCGCAGATGCCCATAATCAGGTTGTTGAACTCAGCGAGGCCGTCGCCAACATCCGGGCCCGCGAGGGGCGCGATGATCTCGAGCGGGACGAGCGCGTCGAGGGTAGGGGAGGTCTCCTGGCGCAGCGCCTTGAGCGCATTCGTGTTCTCGGCCCAGGCTTCCTTGAGCTGGTCCCAGTACTTGATCTTGCGCAGCACCTTCTCGTTCGCGCCGACCTCTCCGAGGAGTACCAGCGCGATGGCCATCAGGTTGTGGCCGCCGTCGAGGACGCCTTCGCGTTCCGGGTCCGCGAAGTGCAGTTGGAAGCGATCACGGTCGCGCTCGACCACGTCCGAGGATCCGATCAGGATGCCCTTGGAGTAGAAGGGGAGCATCTCCGGCGCAGTCTGGATCGTCTGCATGATGTCCTCGGTGATCGTCGTGCGCTTCGGACGACGGGGGTTCGCGGTGAGATCCTCGATACTGATGAGGTCAACCAGGTTCTTGATCTTCACCGCGCCGCTGATGCGGTAGAGGGGACCGACGTTTGCGTCGTTGCGCAGTTCGACCTTGAAGGTGACGGTTTTGTCTTGAGTGTCTATGGACATGGTGGATTCCTTTCCTGTTGGGGTGTTCGACACACGACTGGATGCGTATGCACCGACCCCAGGAGCCCCGGAATCCACCTGGCCGTCCGGCCAAGTTCAGCCCACCGCCCTGTCCAGGGCAGTTCACGTTGTCGACGTGGCGACCTTGTATCAACCACTGGTACTGAGCATAAGTGCTCCGGGTTAGGGACGCAACCTTCTATTTGGTGATATAAGTCGCACATTAGAGACAGCTGCTTTTGTTCCGGTGGCACTGACACAACAACGCCCCCGAGACCGACTGCACACACAGTTGGCCCGGGGGCGTAAAGCTACCTCGGTACGAGGCGCTCGAGCTTAGAACGGGAGCTTGATGTTGCCCAGGCCCGGAACTGCGCCGCTTGCAGCGACGGCAGCCAGGACGCCGAGTACGAGCGCGCCGATACCGGTACCGAGCAGAATGTTGGCGGTCTTGCCCGGCTCCCAGTCGTTCGCCTTGTCGCTCTTGATGGAGGACAGGAATGCGTCGCTCAGATCCTTGGACTCGCCATCCTTGCCCTCGGTGGAGGACTTCACGATGCCGGTGGCCTTGTCCTTGTTGGCCTCGAAGTAGTCCTTGGCAGCCTCGTCGGTGATGTCGGAGGAGCCGGTCTTCTCGCCGTCCTTGCCCTCAGCCTGGGAAGAAGAGGCTCCCTGATCCTCCTTCGGGCCGTTGGCGTCATCCTGCGCGTACGCCGGAGCGACGGCGAGGGACAGTGCGGTTACTGCTGCGAGTGCAGCGGATGCGGAGCGCTTCATGGGAAGTTCCTCTCTCGTAGGGGTCGAGGGGCGGGGTCGCACCTCGATGAGGGTTAAACCGAGAACGTTCTGTTCAAGGTGCGCAAGCATTTGCCAGAAAAACCTTTGGCAGCTGCTTACTATTTGACGTATCGAAGCGGTTGCGCGAAGCGTTACCCCGTTTGTCTCTATTTTCATAAATACTTTTCGTTACTTCGGGGGTACTGCCTCGTGCCCACAGATGACACCGACCCACGCAAACTCCCAGCCACCGAGACTTCAACGAGCCTCTAGCTGGGGGTGCGAATGAGCTGCCCGGAACTTAGGGCAAAGCTGCGACTAGAACGGCATGTTCGGCAGCAGACCCGCCTGGTTGGCAACGAAGCCGATGGCACCAAGGCCAGCGGCTGCGACAGCGATCCAGGTCAGGATCCAGCCCGCCTGTGTAGCCTGGTACGCCTGATCGGCACTGGAGCCCTGCTCTACGGATCCGACGATCATGTCCTTCGCACCGTCGGTTTTCGGGGCGGCGCCGTAACCCTCATCCTCGAGCTTCTTGTCGAGCTTGCGCTTTTGAACACCCTGTCGAGCACCCTCTTCGGCGCCTTCGAGAGTATCCTCCACAACGCCCTTCGGTCCTTCGACGGATTCGCGCACACCCTCGATGAATTCGTTCGATTCTTCCGCAGCTTGCGCCGGAACAGCGGCGAGGGAGAGGGCGGTAGCGGTAGCGAGTCCCGCAGCAATGGTGCGCTTCATCAGATACTCCTTGTGTCGGTTCACATTCCATGCCTTTGGTCGGCATTGCGGACAAGGGGACCGCTACGTTTCTGTATTTGTCCAGAGTTCTATGGACATCGGGGGAGGATTGTGTCGGCGCTACGCCCGTGGCACGCTCAGATACCGTCTCGCCGCCCAGGAGCGCGTTGTCGGGGTCTTACTATCGGTATTTACCGGCCCCCGGCCCCAACACACCGCCGAACCTAGAACACCAGGTTCACCAAGGCCATGTACAAAAGTGTGCCGGCGAAGATTGAGAGGCCGGGGGAGCGTCGCCAAGCGTGGAGCGCGAGCGTCGCAACGCTCGCGATCAACGCGGCACCAGTTCCACCCGGGGAATCGGAAGCGCCGCCAATGGTGTACACCACGAGCACCGTCATCACGCCGACGGGCATGTAGAGCCCGAGGAACTCGATAAACGGGCTACCCTTGAGCAGTTTGAGGAAGGAGAAGGGCAGGGCCCTTAACGCCACTGTGACGAAACAGACTGGGATGAGGACCGCCCACACCATCGACGCGGTAATCCCAACAGGCAGTCCCATTAGCGCACCCTCCACGTGAGTGCCTTGTCCAGCGCCGGCGCCCAGTAGCGCACGAGCAAGAGGAGGAAGTAGGCAATCAGTGCCACCATGAGCATCGAGGAGGGCACCAGCACCATCGCCAGAATGCCGATCCCCATTGCAAGCACGACGGCCCCGAAGTCCCGGGAAGACTGCAGGGCCTCGTACGCCAGGACGATGAACAGCGCGTTGAGCGCGAACTCCATGCCTTGCACGTCGGGCGGGATGATCTGGCCGGCTAGCGCCCCGATGATCCCGGGGATGACCCACAACAGCTGGCACACCACCTGGATGGTCAGTAGTCGGGGACCGCTCACCGGGGCGTTGGGGCCGCGGGCGGAGACGATGGCGTAGGTCTCGTCAGTGAGCGCGTACGCCGAGTAGCGCCGGCCCCACCACGAACGGATGAGGTGGCGGGGGTAGGTGAGACCGTAAAAAATGTGGCGGAAATTCACCATGAACCCGGTCACCGCAGCCGAGAGGGGACCGATGCCAGCAGCGACCATGTTGATGGCGAGGAACTCCAGAGATCCGGCGTAGATCACCGTTGAGAAGATGGGCGTCCACCACCAGGCGTATCCGGCTTGGGTCATCAACAGACCGAAGGCAAGTCCGAGAGGAATCAACCCCAGCCCGACGAGCCACGTGTCCTTGATGCCCGCGCGGACTTCATCCAATGTTTCACGTGAAACATGCAATGTTGCTCCACCTGCCCTCCTGCGGGCCGGGTCAGCCCGCTATTCGCTTTGCGCTGCCCACCACGCCTTGAGCTCCGCGACCGCCTCGTCGTGATCGAGCTCGCCGCGCTCGAGTCGCAATTCCTTCATGTACTTCCACGCCTTGCCCACCTGGGGGCCCGGCTCGAGCCCGAGAATCTGCATGATCTCGTTGCCGTCAATGTCGGGGCGCACGCGGGCGAGGTCCTCCTTGGCCGCGATGTCCGCGATGCGCTCTTCCAAATGATCATAAGTGCGCTGCAGGCGGCGTGCCTTCTTTGGATTCCTCGTGGTGCAGTCGGCGCGCACCAGCTTGTGCAGCCGGGGGAGGAGATCGCCGGCGTCGGTAACGTAGCGGCGCACCGCGGAATCCGTCCACTGGCCCTCGCCGAAGCCGTGGAAGCGCATGTGCAGAAACACGAGCTGACCCACATCCTCAATCACGTGCTTCGGGTACTTCAGCTTCCGCATGCGCTTGCGCGTCATCTTCGCCCCGACGACCTCGTGGTGGTGGAAGCTCACGCCGCCGCCCTCCTTGGCCGCGCGGGTATCCGGCTTGCCAATGTCGTGCATGAGCGCCGCCCACCGCAGCTTCAGGTCCGGGCCCTCGTCCTCCAGCTCGGTCGCCTGACGCAGCACCGTCAGCGAGTGGCGGTACACATCTTTGTGCTGCATGTGTTCGTCCTGCTCCAGCTGCAGTGCTGGAATCTCCGGCAGCACCTCGTCGGCCAGTCCGGTCTGTACGAGCAGATCGATGCCCTCCCACGGTCGCGCGCCGAGCATGAGCTTGTCCAGCTCCGCTTGCACGCGCTCGACGGTGATGCGGCCGATCTCGCCGGCCATTGCGCGCATCGCGTCGAACACGCGTGGCGCGACCTCGAAGCCGAGCTGGGAGACAAAGCGGGCGGCGCGCAGCATGCGCAGCGGGTCGTCCCGGAACGAGATCTCCGGCGCCTGGGGCGTGTCGAGTCGGCGCGCGAGCAGATCGTCGAGTCCGCCGACGGGATCGTGGAAGGTGGGGGTGAGGGTGGCGTCGACAAGCGAAAGCTCGATCGCCATCGCATTGCAGGCAAAGTCGCGCCTGACCAGGTCGCCCTCGAGCGTGTCGCCGAAGGTGACCTCGGGGTTGCGCGTCACGCCGTCGTAGAGATCGGCGCGGAACGTCGTGATCTCGACCTGCTTGCCGTGCTTCACCGCGGCGACGGTGCCAAACTCGATGCCCGCGTCCCACGTGTTTTCGCCCCATTCGCGCAGAATCTCCTGCGTCACCTCCGGCCGCGCCGACGTGGTGAAATCGAGGTCGTGCCCGAGCTTGCCCAGCATCGCATCGCGCACTGGCCCGCCGACCATATATAAGGTCTCGCCGCGCTCCGCGAAACGAGCGGCCAGCGGCGTCAAGAATGGGGAAAGCTTATCGACGCTCCCCTGCGCACGCGCCAACAACACCGCCGCCGCGTTGGGGTCGTCAGCGTCGGGGAGGTCGAACAGGGAAGGGTAAGTCTTCGGCGTAGTCACCCGTCACACGATACCTGCCCGTTCCCGTGGACCGTAAGGGCCTGTTAAATACCACAAACGGCCCGCTGACCGATACGATAAGGCGGATGAACGAGAACACACGGCCCTCCCAGGGCTCCGCACCCAACCGCACCGACGCCCGTCCCAACGGCGCCGGCGGTAGCGGTGGCGCCGGCGGCGCCAGGGGAGCGGATTCCAACGGCGGACGGCCGAGGCGCCGGCGCCGGCGGCGTCGCTCGCGCGGCCAGGGCGGCCAGGGTGGGCAGAGCGCCCAGAGCCAGAGCGCCCAGGGCCAGGGCAACCAGCAGGGCGGCCAGGCCAAGCAAAGCGAGAACGGCGGCGGCAGCAGCAACCGGGGCCGTGGAAGTCGGCGCCGCCGCCACCGCGGGCGCGGCGGAAGCCAGGCCAAGAACCAGCCGAAGAACCAGTCCAAGGGCCAACCAAAGAACCAGTCCAACGGGAAGGACGACGCCAAGGGAGGCAAGGGCAAGCATCCCAAGGGCGGCAAGAATGCTGCGCGGCGGAAGCGGGGCCGGGGCGGGAATCGTCGGCAATCGCACTACAGCCACCACGAGAACTCGGGGATGGTCACGCGCGACGAGACGTCGGCGGGCGGCCTCGTCGTGTCCGGGCTCGCCGAGGCGGTGCACCCCGACACCAAGAAGGTCGACATGTCGCAGCTGTACGTGGCGCTGATCGGGCGCCTCGACCGCCGCCGGCGACTCCTCTGGTCCATGCCCAAGGGCCACGTGGAGGACGGCGAGCACCAGTGGCGCACCGCGGAGCGCGAGGTGTGGGAGGAGACCGGCATCGTCGGCGAGGCCTTCGACACCCTCGGCACGATCGATTACTGGTTCGTCTCTGACGGGGTGCGCATCCACAAGACGGTGCACCACAACCTGCTGCGCTACGTCGACGGCATCCTCAACGACGAGGACCCCGAAGTCACCGAGGTGGCCTGGGTGCCGCTGAGCGAGCTCATCGAGCGGCTCGCCTACGCGGACGAGCGCAAACTGGCCCGCGTGGCGTACGACCGTCTCCCGGACCTGGCGCGCGCCGAGTTTGAGGCCGGAAGGGTCACCCCGCGATGACCCACGGCCACGGCGGGAGCACCAGACCCATGCACGCGCGGGCGGTCGGCGCGCTCGGCGCGGCGGCCCTCTTCGTCGTCGGCGCACCGGGCCTGTCCGCCGCGGGCATCCCGGAGACGCTCCCCGTGCCCACCGACCCGTCCGACCCGTCGGTGACGGACCAGTGGGTCAACCCCAACGTCCGCGAGGGGGAGGGCGCACTGGCCAGGCTCGCCGCGATCGAGGCACCAGACTCGGTCCAGGCGCACGATCCGTTTCACGTGAAACTTCGCGTCACCAATACGTCCCAGCGCACGCTCAAGGGCCTGAGCATCGTGCCCCGCCGCGGCCCGCTGACCGGATCCGTCGCGGACCAGCGCATGGCCACGATCGCGGCGACTGGCGAGTACGGCGTGGCGGGGGAGCGCGTGAGCGTCGATAAGCGCATCGCCGCGGGCGAGTCCGCCGAGATCGACCTCGACCTGCACAGCGATTCCCTCGGCCTCAACGCGCTCGGCACGTACCCCGTGAGCCTGGTGCTTATCGACGCCAACGGCGCCCCGCTCGACTCCGAGCGCTTCCACCTCACGGTGCGCGGGCTTGCCGACGGCGCCGCCCCCGGCGGCATGACCGCCCTGTACCCAATTGCCGCGCCGGTGGACATCGTCCCCGGGGAGACCGGCGACGCGCCCGAGGAGCCACAGCTGGTCCTCGCCTCCGACGCCCTGGCCACCGAGATCGCGCCCGGCGGAAGGCTGGACCAGCTCGTGGACGGCTACCTCGCCGCGACGCAGACCCCCGCGGTCCGCGAGGCCACGTGCGCCGCCATCGACCCGGCGCTCGTGGACACCGTCGACCGGATGAGCCGCGGCTACGTCATCTCGCAGGAGCGCCAGCCGGTGGTGAAGGAACCGCAGCGACTCCGTGACTCCTGGGGCTCCCACAACGACGATTGGTCGCCGGCCCCTGGGCCAGGCCAGGACGACGCGGCCGCGTTCCTGGAAAAACTGCGGCAGGTCTCGGCACAAAGCTGCACCGTGGCCCTGCCATGGGCGAACGCAGACCTCGACGCCGTCGCGCGCACTGGGGACCCGTGGCTCATGCGCGAGGCGATCGAGCGCGGCCCGACCGTCCTGGAGCGCATCCTGGGCAACGCGGGGATGCTCAACACGGTCGTCCCCGGCAATACGGCGCTGGAGGGGGAAAGCATCCCGGCCCTCGGGTGGGCGGACCACTCCCGGTCCACCGTCGCCGAGGAGGGGATGCAGGCCGCGTGGGAGCGCACCGAGGCGCTCGCGGCGCAGGCGGCCGCCGAGCACACTGGCGTCGACGCCCTGGAGGCGAACACGCCCGGCTCCGCCAGCTCCGCCGCGGCGCCCATGCCCGTGCAGACCGTGCGCGTGCTGCTCCCCGGCAACACAATCGAGTCCGGGTCACCCGCCGGCGATGTTTCACGTGAAACATCGGAAGGGGACGGCCCCGCGGCGCAGCGGTTCGCGTGGGCCGCGCCGAACGTTCTCGCGGTGGGGTACCAGGACGACTTGGCATCGGTGCTCGCCACCGTCGGTCCCGCACCGACCACCGTGTCCTACGCCCCCGAAGTCACCCGCTTCGACTACACCATGGACTCCGACCACTCGCGCGCCGTCAACGCTGCATCGGCCATCCGCCTCGCTGCGCAGCAGGCGTGGACGTGGGAGGGCGAACCGGCGACGGAGCCGGTGCTGGTGAACCCGCCCGCGACGTGGGACGCGGACACCGCGTCGGTGCTGCTGGGCACAGTGGCGGACCTGGTGACCAACGGCGGGGCGCAGCCCGTGTCGCTCAACGCCTACCTGGAGGCGCCCGCAGAGGTTCCGGCCGCCGCGAACGTGGGCACCCCGTACTCCGACCCGGGTGCGTTCACCGACTCCGAGATCATGGCCACCACGCAGCAGGCGCGGTTTACCAACGACCTCACCGAGCTGCTTGCGCCGGACTCCTCCATCGCACTGACCCGCTACGGGTACACGCTCCCGCTGCGCCGCGACCTCATCACCGCGCTGAGCACGGGCGAGCGGCGCAGCGTGCACGAATACTCCGACGCCGCCGCCGCGACGAGCGGCCGACTCGCCGGCTCCCGGGACACGCTGACAGAGCTGCGCCGTTCGGTTGCGCTGATTCCGCCGGGGAATGTGTACACGCGGACGTCGCCAAGCAGCCCTTTGCTCATCGTCGCCCAAAACGGCATGCCGCTGCCCGTGCAAACGTCGATTCAGTACCGCGGGCCCGAGGGCGCGACGCTCAACGTGCCGCGCGAGATGCGGATTCCCGCGCGGGGCTCCGTGACCGTGCAGATGACGGCGGACCTGCCGGAGACGAAGCGGGGGACCGACCTGAAGCTGTTCCTCGCGGGGCCGAAGGGCGCGCCGATGTCGCAGCCCGTGGACATCACCGTGCGCACCGCGGCGATCGCCGTGCGCGGGTGGGTGTTCGTCGCCGCGCTCAGCGCCGTCGTGACGGTGCTGCTCGCGCTCACGGTCGGGCGGAAGCGACGCTCGCGGTCCCCCAACTCAGGCGAGCACGCGCCGGCGGCGACCGGGAACGACCCGCCGCCACACGCGCCACCCACCCAGCCGCCGAACAGGCAGCCGCACAACCCGGACGAACCACCAAACCCGTGATTGGAGAACATCCGTGACACAGCAGGATGACGCCGAGCGCACCGCTGGCTTACGCCGGCGCATCGTCACCCCGGCGCCGCCCGCCCCGGTGCCGCAACCACCGGCCAAGGTTCAGGGCCCGGAAGAGGACCCGAACCAGCCCGACAAATCGATGCTGACCACCAGCCCCAAGGGCGAAAGCAGCGAGTCCGACGCCGCGCAGTCCGCGGCGCCCGGAGGCAACGCCAAAGACAGCAAAGAGAGCAAGGACGCAGCCTCCACGGACACGATCCACGTCGTCGACATCGACGACGAGGACCTGGACGCACCCGCCGGGGCAGGCGCCGCAGCGGCGACCGCAACACTCGAGGCCCCAACCAAAACCGACAAGGACAGCGACACCAGTGCCGCGGACACCGGTGACGGCGAGGAGGGCACGAGCAACACCTCGGTCGTGCGCGCCACCGGCTCCATGGCGGTGGCCACCCTCATCTCCCGCGTCACCGGCTTCATCCGCACCGTGCTCATCGGCGCGGCGCTCGGCCCCGCGGTCGCCTCCGCCTTCAACACGGCCAACACCCTGCCCAACATCATCACCGAGATCGTGCTGGGCTCCGTCCTCACCGCCCTGGTGGTGCCGGTGCTGGTGCGCGCCGAAAAGGAAGACGAGGACCACGGCGCCCGCTTCATCCGGCAGTTGTTCACCCTCACCGTCACGCTCATGACGGTGGTCACCGTGCTCGCCGTCGCGTGCGCGCCACTGCTGACGCGGCTCTTCCTGGACGACGAGGGCAAGGTCAACGTGGTCCAGGCGACCTCGTTCGCCTTCCTGGTGCTGCCGCAGATCTTCTTCTACGGGCTCTTCTCACTGTTCATGGCGATCCTGAACACGAAGGAGCACTTCCGGCCCGGTGCCTGGGCGCCGGTGGCAAACAACGTGGTCTCCATCGCGGTGCTCCTGCTCTATATGTTGCTGCCGGGGAGTTTGAATCCGGCGGCGCCGGCGTCGATAAGCAATCCGCACGTCGCGCTGCTGGGTCTGGGCACGACGCTCGGCGTGGTGGTGCAGTGCCTCATCATGATGCCCGCGCTGCGGAAGCTACGGATTGACCTACGGCCGCTGTGGGGCATCGACGATCGCCTCAAGCAGTTCGGCGGCATGGCGCTGGCCATCATTACGTACGTGGCGATCAGCCAGGCGGGCTACATCGTGACCACGCGCATCGCCTCGACCGCGAACGAAGCCGCGCCGATCATCTACCAACAGCACTGGATGCTGCTGCAGGTGCCGTACGGCATCATCGGCGTCACGCTCCTCACCGCGATCATGCCGCGCCTGTCGCGCAACGCCGCCGACGGCGACGACGAGGCCGTCGTGCGCGACCTCACCCTGGGCACCAAGCTGACCTTCATCGCGCTGATCCCCATCATCGTCTTCATGACGGCGCTGGGCCCGGACATCGGGCACGCCCTATTCGCCTACGGCAACTTCGACGGCGACACCGCCCGCACCCTCGGCCTGACGATTAGCTTCTCCGCGTTCACACTCATCCCGTACGCGCTCGTCATGCTGCACCTGCGCGTGTTCTACGCGCGCGAGGAGGCGTGGACGCCCACCATGATCATCGCCGGCATTACCGCCACGAAGATCGTGCTGAGCTACCTCGCGCCCATGGTGGCGGACTCCACCCAGTCAGTCGTGGTGCTGCTCGGCGCTGCAAACGGCTTCGGCTTCATCGCCGGCGCGCTCATCGGTGCGTTCCTGCTGCGCCGCAAACTCGGCACGCTGGAGGCAGCCACCGTCATGCGCACCTCGCTGTGGGCCGCCGGCGCAGGCCTGATCGGCATCGCCGTCACGTTCCTCATCCGCTGGCTGGTCCGCGACGTCGCCGGCATCAACGTCCCGCGCGCGCTGGGCTCGCTGATCGGCCTGCCCTCACTGGGCTTCCTCATCGAGGTGGCCATCCTGGGCGTCCTCTTCCTCATCGTCACCGGCCTGGTGCTCTCGCGCTCGAAGCTGCCTGAGGTGCAAAACCTGGGCCGCGCGCTCACCCGCATCCCGGGCCTGGGCCGCTTCATCCGGCCGGACGACACCGCCGCCATCGAGGTCGGCGAGGTGGACCCGCGCGACGTGTCCACCCAGTTCCTCGTTGCCGACACCTTCAACGCCAGCCCGGTCCCGCCGCCGATGTCCGCCGGCGTGGTCCGCGGCCCGCGACTCGTGCCGGGCGCGAACGTGTCCGACGGCCGCTTCCGCCTCATCCGCGACCACGGCGCCACCACCGGCGCCCGCTTCTGGCAGGCCCGCGAGCTGTCCACCGGCGCACCCGTGGCGCTCACCTTCGTGGACACCACCGGCGCCGCACCGATGGCGCCCGTCACCCCGCGCGAGGCCGCCCTGCAGGCCGCCGGCGTTGCCCGCCGCACCCGCAAGCTCGCGCGCCTGGGCCACCCCGCGATCGCCGACAACATTGAGATCCTGTCCTACCGCTCCGGCGCCCTCATCGTGGCGGACTGGATCGAGGGCTCCTCGGTGAAGGCGGTCGCGGAGAGCGGCCAGACCCTGCACACCGAGGCCGTGGCCAACGCGCTCGCGCCGCTCGCCGGGGCGCTTGCCACCGCCCACGAGCAGGGCATCCCGCTCGGCCTGGACAACCGCCAGCGCCTGCGCGTGGACACCGACGGCCACGTCCGCCTTGCGTTCCCCGCCGTCCTTCCGGATGCGTCCGGCCCCGCCGACGCCGAGGCCTTCGCGTCCGCGCTCCAGCTCCTCACCACCAACGTCAACTCCGACGCGCTCGACGGCATCACGCAGCGCACCAGGGCGCTTGTCGACGCCGACGCGATCGAAAACAGCGACTTCCACGACCTCGAGGACGCGCTGCGCCGCGAGGCGAACCTGCCGGCGCCGGGAGAGAAGCCCACCTCCGCCAACCGGGGCGGCTCGACCGTCGTCGCCACCGCCGCGGCGTCCGCCAACGAGGCGTCCGAAGAGACTGCCACCGAGGACGAGCTTGTCGAGCCGATCGCAGAGACCACCCACGACCCGGACGAGGTCCGCGGCGGTTTCGGTTCGCGCCGCTACGGCACGATCACGGTCACGCTGCTGACGGCCATCGCGGTCGGCGCCGTGGTCCTCATCGCGATCCTCACCACCTCGCTGGTCGGACTGTTCTCCGGCAACGACATCAACTCTCCGGTCACACAAAACTCGGTGGAGCAGGGCGCGGAAAACCTGGAGCGGGAAGCGCAGGAGGCCACAGAGTCCGCAGGGCTGCCCGTGATCATCGGGCCGCTCGAGGCCACGGCGATCGGCGCGGCGCAGGACGCAGCGCAAGGCACCGACCTCTCGCCGGTGGTCGACGGCGACCGCGCGACCAGCGCGACCGTCACCCGCGGTGAAGGCGTCAAGCTCGCCCCGCCGGAGTCCGCCGGCGCCGTCAACGTGGAGCAAATGCTCATTGACACCACCTCCGACGGCGGCCCCTACGAGATCTACGGCGTGCCCGCGGACTTCCCCGCAGAGCAGGAGGGCGCGCTGGACGTGCAGTCGCTGCCCAAGCTCGCGGAGGGCAAGTTCCACCCGGGCCAGAACAGCGTCGACGTCACCGACGACGTGAAGCTGCGCGGCGTCATCCTCCAGCTGCCGGCGTTTGAGAAGTCGAACAGTGTGGAGGTCAAAGAGGTTTCGGTGATTGGCTACACGGAGCTGCGGTGACGTGGCGTCGATAAGCGTTGAGCCCAAGCGCTGAATATTATTGCCCGGTCCCTCCCCGCAACGGGGGCGGATCGGGCATAATTGTGCGCGGGAACACATCATTCGGGGGAATTTTGGGGGAAACATGTCATATCGGACTGACCGCGAGCTCGTCCGCGCGCACGCAACCGGCGACCCGGCTGCGTTTACGGATATTGTGCGCAAGCACGGCCCGCAGCTCTACCGCGTGGCGCGTACGCACACGCACAACGACCAGGACGCGCAGGACATCGTGCAGGAGGCGCTGTTGAAGGCCTACCGCAACCTGCACCGCTACCGCGGCGAATCCAAGCTGGGGACGTGGCTGCACCGTATGACGGTCAACGCCGCCATCGACCACCTGCGCCGCACGTCGCGCAAGGACTTCGAGGTGAGCATTGACAACGAGGAGGCCGTCGACCGGGACCGCAACGCCAGCCTCGCCCACGACCCGTTGCGCGCGCTCGACTCCTACATGACCGTGCGCAACGCCGTCGCCGCGCTGCCACGCGCGCAGCGAGGGGCCCTCTTGCTTATCGACGTCCACGGGCTCTCCGTCGAACACGCCGCCAAGGAACTGGGCGTCAAGCCCGGGACGGTGAAGTCCCGCCGCTCCCGCGCCCGCTCCGCAGTGGCGGACCAACTCCTGGCGCGCGGCTAACGTAGCGCTGAACTGCGGGAATCTCCCGCGGGCGTGGCGCGTTGAGTGGACAAGTAGACTGTTGCGAGATTACGGCTACAACCACAATCGCGATGATGAGGCGGAGGACACATGACAAAGCCAGATTTCAACCTGCTTTCTATGAACGTGCTGGGCGATACGCCCGCCGAGAAGAAGGGCGAGCCGGAGGCCGCACCGGCGAAGGGCAGCGGCGATGAGAAGGTGCACGACGTGATCATCGTCGGCTCCGGCCCGTCCGGCTACACCGCCGCCCTCTACGCGGCCCGCGCGGAGCTGTCCCCGCTGGTGTTTGAGGGCTACGAATTCGGCGGCGAGCTTATGAACACCACTGAGGTGGAGAACTTCCCCGGTTTTGAGGACGGCATCATGGGCCCCGAGCTCATGTCCAGCATGCGCGCCCAGGCCGAGAAGTTCGGCGCGGAGCTGCGCCCCGAGCTGGTCGAGCGCGTCGACTTCTCCGGCGACGTGAAGAAGGTCTACGTCGACGGCGAGGAGTTCAAGGCCCGCGCAATCATCCTCGCTACCGGCGCAGCGCCGCGCCACCTGGGCATCCCGGGCGAGGAGGAGCTCACCGGCCGCGGCGTGTCCACCTGCGCGACCTGCGACGGCTTCTTCTTTAAGGACCACCACATCGCCGTGGTCGGCGGCGGCGATTCCGCGATGGAGGAGGCCACCTTCCTCACCACCTTCGGCTCCAAGGTGTCCATCATCCACCGCTCGGAGAACTTCCGCGCCTCCCAGATCATGCTGGACCGCGCCCGCGACAACGAGAAGATCGAGTTCATCACCAACACCGTCGTCGACGAGGTGCAGGAGGCAGACGGCAAGGTCAGCGGCCTGAAGGTCCGCAATACCCAGACCGGCGAGGAGTCCGTCCTGGACGCCACCGCGCTCTTCGTGGCAATCGGCCACGACCCGCGCTCCGCCTTCCTGGAGGGCCAGGTCGCCGTGGACGAGGGCGGCTACATCCAGGTGGAGGACCCGACGACCAAAACCAGCGTCCCGGGCGTCTTCGCCGCGGGCGACGTGGTCGACCACATCTACCGCCAGGCCATCACCGCCGCCGGCTCCGGCTGCCGTGCCGCGATCGACGCGCAGCACTACCTCAATACGCTGTAGGCCGTGGCGCGTGGGCGTCGTGAAGCGAGGCCCAGCAAGCTGTAATGGTTCTGTTACTTCGCTGGGCGGGCGCGCGAGCCGGGGATTTAGCGGGCGCGACTAGACTAGGGGAGCCGGAACCGAGAACACGTGAAGGAGTTGCACCGTGAGCGCACCAGTGGACGTCACCCAGGACACCTTTAAGTCCGAGGTCATCGAGTCGGAGCTGCCCGTCCTCGTGGACTTTTCTGCCGAGTGGTGCCAGCCCTGCCAGCGGCTCGCCCCGGTGCTGGACGAGATCGCCGCCGAGTACGACGGCAAGCTCAAGGTGGTCAAGATCGACGCGGACACCGAGCGCACCCTGACCGCCATGTTCCAGGTGTTCAGCATCCCCACCGTCTTGCTGTACAAGGACGGTGAAAAGGTCGACGAGTTCACTAACTACCGGCCCAAACAGGAGATCCTTTCCCGCATCGAGCCGCTGCTCTAGCTGGGTCCGCGGCGTGCCGACGTGCTGCTTCGCGCGCGGCCGCCTCACCCACGTAGGATGTAATAGGTATACGTGTCAACCGCTTCGTCAGAAAGGCTCCCAGTGCGTGCAACTCTCCGCGTCGGCGACTCCAGTGCCCGGGTTGCTGAGGTTCGCTCAACACTCGCGCGTTTAGGGTTGCTCAGCGGCTACGAGGGCTCCATCGATGAGTGGAACTCCCGCCAGTTTTCGCAGGAAGAGATGCTTTTCGACGCCACGCTGGCCGACACCATCAAAGCCTTCCAGCAGTCGCGCGGCATCATGCCCACCGGCGACATCGATGACCTCACGCTCCGCGAGCTCCGCCAGGCGTCGTACAAACTGGGCAACCGCGTCCTGAGCTACCAACCGAGCCAGGAGCTCGTCGGCGACGACGTCGCGCAGTTGCAGACCCAACTCCACGAGCTGGGCTTTTACGCGCACCGCATCGACGGCCGCTTCGGCCGCCGCACCCACGAAGCGGTGATGACCTACCAGCTCAACTCCGGCCTCGAGGACGACGGGCTCTGCGGCCCCGACACCCTCCACGCGCTCAGCCTGCTGGGCCGGCGCATCACCGGCGGCTCCGCCAACGCCATCCGCGAGCGCGAGCACGTCCGCCAGGCCGGCCCACACCTGACCGGCAAGCGCGTGGTCATTGACCCCGCCCTCGGCGGCACCGACACAGGCGTGACCGTCCAGGGCCCGTACGGCCCCATCACCGAAGAAGAGATCGTGTGGGACCTGGCGCAGCGCGTCGAGGGCCGCATGATCGCCGCGGGCGTGGAGACCATCATCTCCCGCACCCGCGGCGACAACCCGTCGGCGAAAGCGCGCGCCGACCTGGCCAACGGGTTCAAGGCCGACCTGGTGATCTCGCTGCAGCTAGACCACTACCCGAACGAGAAGGCCAACGGCGTGGCCACCTTCTACTTCGGGTCCGAGATCGGCAGCTCCTCCATGACGGGCGAGACGCTCTCCGGCTACATCCAGCGCGAGATCGCCGCCCGCACCAACCTGCGGAACTGCCACAACCACGCCCGCACCTGGGAAATGCTGCGCATGACGCGCATGCCGTCGGTGGAAGTGGTGGCCGGCTACCTGAGCAACCCGGGCGACCTGGCCGTGCT
The DNA here is from genome assembly GCF_002285125.1 of Corynebacterium gottingense. NCBI lineage: Bacteria > Bacillati > Actinomycetota > Actinomycetes > Mycobacteriales > Corynebacteriaceae > Corynebacterium > Corynebacterium gottingense. The sequence continues at coordinate 41,758 of NZ_NSGN01000008.1, read as the reverse complement.
CATCGATCCCGCGCAGCGTGACGCGATCGCGGAATCCATCGTCGTGGCCGTCAAGCGCCTCTACCTGCTGGAATCCGACAACCAGCCGACCGGCAGCTACTCGTTCCAGGACCTGCTGCGCGAGGAGCGCGCGTAGGTTCCTGCTGGGGGAAATAACGGGGGAAAGTTTCGGGGGTTCCGCGCCTGGGCTACTTTGCGTAGTACCTGGTGGTCCGGGTCGAGCCGATCTTGCGGATCAGGGAGGCGTCGACAAGCTTGCGCAACGCGCGGTACGCCTGCTGCTGGCTCAAGCCGGTGATGGCGGCGACGTCGCCGCTGGCCAGGCCCGCGCGGCCCGCGCGCTGCACCGCGCCCAGCGCCATCGCGTCATTGCCCTTCACCGCGACCGGGGCGCTTGAGTGCTGCGTCACCGTCACCGTCACGCCCTGCCCGTGGGTGCCCGCGAAGCTGACCGGGTCCAGCTCTGCGGCGGACAGCGTCCGCGCGACCTCCGGGTACCCCGTTCCGGCGCCGCGCGTGAGCCCGGTGAGCGAGACCGCGGTGCTCAGGTGCAGCGAGCGCGGCGCGTAGACGGGCCGACCCTCCGCGAGCGCCGCCGCGTCCACGCCGCGCGGCAGGCCGCCGGGGCTTGAGATGCTGGTGAAGTCTTCCTCCAGCGCCACGTAGACGGGCGCGGGCAGCGAGTAGTCGCGGTGGACGAGCGCGTTGATCACCAGCGGAAACGCGGGGCCGAGCGCGGCGCGGTGCTCGGTGAGCGCGCTGAGCATCGTGGCCAAGGGGGCCACGCTTCGCGACGTCCGGTGCGAGACCCGACGGTCCGAGAACACCAATTGGTGGTACGGCAGGTGCGTACGGATCGCCTCCGTGCGGCCGAAGAGCGCGATGGCGCCGAGCGTCAGCGGGTGCTCCGCATCGGTGCGGAACCCGAGCGCGCGGACGAGCGCTTCGTCGGAGCGCTGCGCGGCAAGCGCGTCTCCGCCGTGGCTCGCCGCCAGTTCGCGGAAGCTCGCAATCGCCTCCGGGTCGATGTCGTCCGGGGCGGCACCGCGGGCGGGGGAGAGCGCCCAGTCGACCCCGTTGGCGTCGCGGTAGCGCGTGAACAGATACGTCGGGTCCATGCCGACCGCCTCTGCCACGCCCCGCTCGTTCAGACGCCGCGTGCGGTAGGTGCCCCACGCGGTGGCGACTGGGCTCGGGTGCGCGTCGGTCCGCACCGCGATCACCTCGGCGCCGCCTATCCGCGCGGCGCTCACATCAACCTCCAGCGACGGGTTGGTGTAGCGGCGCACCGCCATGGCCAGCTGCGCGGGGTCGGTTCGATCACCGTGGAAGGGATAGCAGCCACTGATTGAACCGTCCGAATCCACGCCGATGAAAAGGGTGCCGCCCTCGGCGTTGGCCATGGACGCCATCGTTTCAATCACGCGGCGCTCGTTGATGAAAGCGGCAGATTTACGACGCGCAAACGCCCTGGTCATTCCCTGTCCCAGGGCGATTTGATCAGCCATTTCCTCAGCGCGCATGCCGATAGCTTACATCATTGGTATTCGCCAGTTCGATTCGTCCGGCACCGTCTGATTGAATGATGGAATGTGGGCACACTGGTGGGCGGAATCGGTGAGGTGATGGAATCAGACGGCCGGCGCTTCTGCTAGCAGGTCGGCGATTTCTTGGTCCTCCATGAGATCGAATACGGGCGGAAGCGAGAGCCGGAGGCGGGGCAGCAGCGGGTGGTCGTCTACGATGCGGAAGCCGGCGGACTCGAGGATGGGGACCTCTGTCAGACCGATTGCGGCGGCGTGGCGGGCGATGGGGCTGTGGGCCTGCGCGGTGGCGTCGTCAAGCGTTGAGTCCCGCGCGGAGGGCTCGTGGAGGCCGAAGACCTCGAGGGCCTGTGCGCCCGCGCTCGTGGCGGCGGCGATGGTGGCGTCGAGGAGTACCGATTCGTAACCGCGGCGCTGGGCTCGGGCGTCGATGTGCAGGCTCGTGATGACCCATGCGTCTTGGCTAATGGGTGCGGTGGGGAAGCGGGAGGCGCCCGGGGCGAATTCCGGCGGGCAGAAGAGGATGGTGGCCAGCGCGCCCTCGTCGGCGCTCACCTCCGCGATGGAGTGGCCGATGGGGTACTGCTCGTAGCAGCGCGCGATGAGCCAGGCCTCTTTGTCCAGCTCAGAGCGCTGGACGGCGAACTCGGTGTCGGCGCGGCGCGAGGATGGGTTCGGCGGGTCGAGCTCCCAGAAGACGGTGTCGGCGGCGCGCCGGTGGATGCGGGCGAGTGTGCCGGCGTGCACCGGCACGAGCTGCGCGCGTGGTTGCGTTGGCACCCGTCCCCCTGACGTTCCGCCGGTCCGATCAGTCCTGCTCGCCCTGGATCAGGCCCATGATGCGGTCAAAATCGTCCTTATCGCCGAACTCGACGACGATCTTGCCCTTGCGCTTACCCATGGTCACGGAGACCTTGGTGTCCCAGGCGTCTGCGAGGGAGTTCGCAGCGTTGGTGAGGAACTCCGGCTGCGGCTGGGGCTCGCGTTTCTTCTTCTCGGGCAGGGCGCCGTTGTTGTTCAGCAGCGTGACGGCCTCCTCGGTGGCGCGCACGCTCAGGCCCTCGGCGACGATGCGGTTGGCCAGCTCGTTCTGCGCGGTGGAGGTCTGCTCGTCGCTGTCCAGCTTCACGCCCAGGAGGGCGCGGGCGTGGCCGGCGGAGAGGACGTTCGCGGCGACGCGGCGCTGCACGTCCACCGGGAGACGCAGCAGGCGGATGGCGTTGGTGATCACCGGGCGGGAGCGGCCCAGCTTGTCCGCCAGCTGCTCCTGGGTGACGCCGAACTCCTTGAGCAGCTGCTCGTAGGCGGCGGCCTCTTCCAGCGGGTTGAGCTGGACGCGGTGGATGTTCTCCAGGAGGGCGTCGCGGAGCATGTCCTCGTCGGAAGTCTCGCGCACGATCGCCGGGATGTGCTTGAGGCCGGCCTTGGAGGCCGCGCGCCAGCGGCGCTCGCCCATGATCAGCTCGAAGCCGTCCTGGGTGTCGCGGACGACGATCGGCTGCAGCAGGCCGAACTCGCGGATGGAGTGCACCAGCTCGGCCAGCTCGTCTTCGTCGAAGACCTGGCGGGGCTGCTTCGGGTTGGGGATGATCTGCCCCAGCGGCACTTCCTGGTAGCGGGCGCCCACGGGCACCGGCTGCATGACGTTGTCCTTCGCGGCGGAGACAGTCGGGGCGCCGGCGATCGGGCCGCGCGGCGAGCCGCCCACGGTGGGGGCGCCCTTGACCTTCTTGCGCTGCTTGTCCTTCTTGCCCTTCTTGCCTGAGTTCTCGGTCTTGCCGGGATTCGCAGCGTCGTCGGCGCCGGCATTGGGGCCCGCTCCGGTGCTGCCGTTGTTGGTCTCCTTCCCGGGCTTCGGCGCCTGCGAGCGCTGCGCGGCCTTGCCGTCGCCGAAGATGATGTCGGAGGCTCCATTGCCAATCGCGCCCGTCTTCCCGGTCGTATCCGTCGTCGACGGCGCGGACGGGATCAGTGCGGCCAGGCCTCGCCCGAGTCCGCCTTTGCGTTGCTGTGCCATGTGTTACTCCTCGCCCTCAGTGCCTACAGTGCCTACAGTGCCCTCAGTACCTGCTGAACCTTCAGGATCTTCCCCCGCGTCCCCGTCGCTATCCAGCTCCGCGAACACCTCGGGGCTCACACCGATCGGCCCGGTCGTCTCGTGCGGCTGGTAGTCGCCGCGGTTGGCCAGCTCGCGCGCCGCGTCGAAGTACGCGAGCGCCCCGCGGGAGCCGGGATCGTAATCAATCACGGTCTGCCCGTAGCCGGGGGCCTCGGACACCTTGACCGAGCGCGGGATGACGTTGTTCAGCACCACCTGGCCGAACTGGTCGCGCACCTCGGCGGCCACGTCGGCAGCCAGGCGCGTGCGCGCGTCGTACATGGTGAGCAGGATCGCGGAGATGTGCAGGTTGTGGTTCAGGTGCTCGCGGATCATGCCGATGTTGCCCAGCAGCTGGCCCACGCCCTCGAGCGCGTAGTACTCGCACTGGATGGGGATAAGCACCTCGTCCACCGCGGTCATTGCGTTGATGGTGAGCAGGCCGAGGGACGGCGGGCAGTCGATGAACACGTAGTCAAAGCCGTGCTCGTCGAGGAACCCGCGCCGGATAGCGTCGTGAAGCCGGTACTCGCGCCGCACCATGGAGACCAGCTCGATCTCGGCTCCCGCCAGGTCGATGGTGGCGGGGATGCAGAAGATGTTGGGGTTCTCCGCGTGCGCCTGCACGGCGTCGGCGGCCTCGGCCTCGCCGATGAGCACCTCGTAGCTGGACACGGTCCCGGAGGTGTGCTCGGCGCCGAGTGCCGTTGACGCGTTACCCTGCGGGTCCAGGTCGATCACCAGCACCTTCAGGCCCTGCTTGCTCAGCGACGCCGCCATGTTCACCGCCGTCGTCGTCTTGCCCACGCCGCCCTTCTGGTTGGCAATGGTGAGCACGCGCGGCTGCTCCGGCTTAGGCAGCTTCGCGCGCCCAGACGTCATCTGGGTGGCCCGGTGCGCCGCGGCCATGATCGGGGTGTCGTCGAAATTCTGCTCGTCCATATTCGCTCCCCCTTACTTTCGCACGATTGTAATCAGGGTGGTCGGCTGCTCCAGCAGGCCCTCGCCGACCTGGGAGATGGTGGCTTCTCCGCCGCCCGCCTTCCGGATCTGCGCGGCGTCTCGCTCGAGCTCTTCGCTTACCGACGCCCCCTTCATCGCCACCATGACGCCCCCGTGCTTGGCCAACGGCAAGGACCATCCGGCGAGCTTGCCCAGCGGCGCCACCGCCCGCGAGGTGACGGCGTCGAACTGGCCGCGCTGCTGCTCCTCGGCGCGGCCCCGGATCACCGTGACGTTGTCCAGCCCCAGCTGCTCGGTCACCTCGCCGAGGTAGGTGGAGCGCTTCAGCAGCGGCTCGATGAGCGTCACGTCCAGGTCCGGCCGCGCGATGGCCAGCGGGATGCCCGGCAGGCCCGCGCCCGAGCCGATGTCCGCGATGCGGGCGCCCTCCGCGAACGCCTCGGCGGCGACGGCGCAGTTGAGGATGTGGCGGCCCCAGAGCCGGTCCACCTCCTTCGGCCCGATGAAGCCGCGCTGCGCGGCCACGGTGGCCAGCGACTCGCGGTACTGCTCCGCGAGCCCCAGGCGGTCACCGAAGACGGTGCGCGCGATAGCGGGGGTCTGTTCCGACACGGCTGTGCGCTCCTTTACACAAAGGGGAATTGTTTGCACTCCGACTCTAGTAAACGCGCCCAACATTGGGGCAATTGTGCGCGTTCACTTCCGCCAACCCAGTTGGACGCCTGGAATCGGGCACGAAAAAACCCGTCGCCAACTGGCGACGGGTTTGAGTGAGCAACCCTTACTTGCCCTGCTTGCGCTGCTTCTTGGTGCGCTTGTCCACCTTGCGGGCGCCGACGGCCGGGGCGGAGGCGCGCTTGGCCTCGCGCTTGGCGGCCTCTTCCTCTTCTTCTTCCTTGTCCATCTTCGCGTACACGACACGGGTTTGGAAGAAGGTCCAGATGTTGTTGGACAGCGAGTAGAACAGGAGGCCGACGTGCCAGACAAAGCCGGTGAACAGGATCATGGCCGGCATGAACCAGAGCATCATCTTGTTCATCATCTGCATCTGCTGGTCCATCATCTGGGCGTTCTCACCCTGCGGCGTATTCACCTTGCCGGCGGCACGACGCGCCTGCTGGCGCTGGATGGACATACGCGCGTTCAGGTGCGTGAACAGCGCGGACAGGATAACCATCGGCAAGCAGACCGCAATAATGTGCGCGCGGGTGAGGTCCTCCACACCGGTAAAGGCCGCGAACGCGTCCTCCGGCATGGACATGTACGCCGACAGCGGGACGCCGAAGATGTTGGCGTCCAGGAAGGAGCGGACGTCCTCGGGCGAGAAGGCGTAGTTGGCAATGTTGCGGTTCTCTTCGACCGACAGGCCGAGCGCACCCGCGCCGTTGCCGGTGCGGTTGAACGAGCGCAGCACGTGGAACAGGCCAATAAACATCGGCATCTGCACCAAGGGCACCAGGCAGGAGGCGAGCGGGTTGGTGCCCATCTCCTTGTAGAGCTTCTGGGTCTCCTCGGCCATCTTCTGTTGGTCGTTCTTGTACTTCGCGCGGATTTCCTGCATCCGCGGCTGCATCTCCTGCATGCGGCGCATGGAGCGCATCTGGTTAACCATGGGCTTGAGCAGCAGCGCACGGATGGTCACCGTGAGCATGATGATCGACAGCGCCCAGGCCATACCTGAATCTGGCGAGAGAATCGCGCCGAAGAGTTTGTGGTACGCCCACAGCACCCATGAAATCGGCCAATAAATGAAGTTCAGCACTTTTGGCAGTTACTCCTCATCGGTTTGTTGTGTGTCCGTTGCCTGCACGCTGGAGCTTTGGGCGCTTGTCGGCGCCCCCGCCCCCGCCGGAATACTCCCCGGCACAGGGTCGTAGCCACCTGGGTGCCACGGCCCGCACTTACACACGCGGGCGGCCGCGAGCGCGGTGCCTTTCACGGCACCGTGCCGCGCGACCGCCTCAAGTGCGTACGCACTGCAAACGGGCAAAAATCGGCAGGTCCCACCCAGCTTAAGGGGTGACACGTACTTTTGGTAGAGGCGCACCAGCTTCACCAGCGCGGCCGCCGCCGGCCCGGGAGGACTGGGGATCCGGCCGCCGGCGAAGTTGTAGTACGCCATCAGCGGGTTGTCCGCTCTTGTGGTGGTTTGGCGATTTTGGCGCGCGCCTTGCGGACCGCGCGCTCGAGGTCTCCGGCCAGCTCGGCGCTCGTTGCCGTGGCCGACACCGGAAGCGCTCGGATGACCACGTCGAATTCGCGCGGCAGCGCCTCCGCCTGCGTGCGCGCGACGGCCCGGAGCTTGCGGGACACCGCGTGCCTGGTCACCGCGTTCCCCACTTGTTTAGACACCACGAGCCCGAACCGAGGTCCGCCGCGCACGGCGGTGTCGGTTCGGGCTCTCAGATGCACCACCAGTGTGCGGGAGCCGCCCCGCGTCCCCTTGCGCATCGTGCGACGAAAGTCGCTGGATGACGCAAGCTTCAGCGGGCGCGGCAGCACGGTGGTGAACCCTGAATTGGTGCGGCTACGGCGCGACTACGCGGTCAGCTTTGCGCGGCCCTTCTTGCGGCGCGCGGAAACGATGGCGCGGCCGGCGCGGGTGCGCATGCGGGCGCGGAAGCCGTGCTTGCGCGAGCGACGACGGTTGTTGGGCTGGTAAGTCCGCTTGGACACGGTGGACTCCTTGTATACGTCACGGCGACCAGCGGTCGGGGGCGCTGCGCGGCACGGATGTTCTGTGCAGAGCATCCGTGAGCAGTGCTCCCGTCCTCCCGGGGCAGTGGCCGCCTCCGGTAGAAAAAATGTTGTTGAGATCGCGCTTCACCGCGTACTGGGTGAAGGCCGCATGCGCTACCTGCGCTGACTCGCCCTTGCGGGGGCCCGGTTCTCGGCGCGGGTAGTGCTCTCAAGCGCGCGAGTGCAAGGCGTTGCGCGGGGCAACGGCCAGTGCGACTAGCGCGACAGACTCCACTAGGGTACGTGATTTTTCCTCCGGGCGACAAATCGACACTCCGACAGGATTCGCGGGGACGAACGGGGGCACCCGAAATTACATGACTGTGTTTTTTCGCAGGTAGTCGGCCCAATCGGCCCGGCAACGTGGGGCTCAACGGGCGGGGAGGGGAGCGGGTCGCTGACACGTGTTCGATCCGTTTTCGAATTCCACAGGTTCTCCGGCGCGACACCGTTAGACACGCTGAGGTGACAGCGGGTAACAATGTCTTATCACCACAATTTCACAAGCATTCAGTGCACAAGCCTGTGGATAACTGTGAAGTATGAGTTGAGACTTCTCCGGGGGACCCGCCATCACCCCAGCTCAACCACAACTTTAGGGTTAAGAAATGTTATCCACAGTTTGCGCACACACCTGTGGATAGAACCCGACGGTGGCGCTATCCACACCTGTGGATAAAGTTGTGGAACAACAGGTGAGGGCACATCCCGGCCCCCGCCAGCCTGTGGAGGCACGACCGGATTCGGTGGATTCCGCGGTGGGTTTTGTAATTTCACAAAGTTGCAGAGTTGCATAAGCCGCGCCGCGCATTCCTCCTGCGCCCCGCAGTACCAATACAGACCCCAAGAACCCCATAGCCCCATGTCGAGGAAAGAACAGGAGTAACCGTGGCCGAGCAACAGATCGAATCGCTCTGGCGTGACACCGTCACCCAGCTGCTGCAGCTCTCAGAGCGACCCGACTCTTCGGTCCCGCAGCTCAATTTCAAAGAGCGCTCCTACCTGCAGCTGGTCACCCCGGTCATGCTGGTCAACGGCTACGCGGTCCTCTCCGTCCCCCACCACGCGGCGAAGACGGTGATTGAGGATTCGCTGGCACCGCACATCACCAACCTGCTCGCCGCCCAGCTCGGCGGGCCGTGCATCCTCGCGGTGTCCGTCGCACCGGCGGCGGAGAGCACGCCGCCTCCTGCCGCTGAGCCGCCCGCCGCGCCGCAGCCCTCACAACCTACTGAGCCGGAAGTGCCGGGGCCGGTGGCGTCGACAAGCATGCCCCCGCAGCGCGATTACGCACCCTCCGTGCCCGAGGAATTTGCGCAGGATGCGGGGCCGGGCGAGCAGATCCCGATGGGGCTGGACGAGCTCGCGCAGATGCACGCGCAGCAGCAAAAGCAGCGGCAGGGCCACCCGACCGTGCCGCGGCGCATCCCGCGCGAGGAGCCGGCGCACGACCCGGACCGGGCGGCGAACTTGAACCCGAAGTACACGTTTGAAAACTTCGTCACCGGCTCGTCCAACCGCTTCGCGGCGGGCGCGGCGCTCGCGGTCGCTGAGGCACCGGCCCGCGCCTACAACCCCCTGTTCATCTGGGGCGGATCCGGCCTGGGCAAGACGCACCTGCTGCACGCGGCGGGGAATTACGCGCAGGTGCTACAGCCGGGGCTGCGGATCAAGTACGTGTCCTCGGAGGAGTTCACCAACGACTACATCAACTCCGTGCGCGATGACCGGCAGGAATCGTTCAAGCGCCGCTACCGCAACCTGGACATCCTCATGGTGGATGACATCCAGTTCCTGCAGGGTAAAGAGGGTACGCAGGAGGAGTTCTTCCACACCTTCAACGCGCTGCACCAGGCGAATAAGCAGATCATCCTGTCCTCGGACCGCCCGCCGAAGCAGCTCACCACCCTGGAGGACCGTCTGCGCACCCGCTTCGAGGGAGGGCTGATTACCGACGTCCAGCCGCCGGACCTGGAGACCCGCATCGCCATCCTGATGAAGAAGGCGGCTGCCGACGGCACCGAGGTCGAGCACTCCGTCCTCGAGCTGATCGCGTCACAGTTCCAGTCCTCCATCCGCGAACTGGAGGGCGCGCTTATCCGCGTGTCCGCGTACTCGTCGCTGTCCAACAAGCCGGTTGACCTGCAGGCCGCGCACCACGCGCTGCGCGACATCCTGCCGGACGAGGCCGACGTGAACATCACCGCGGACGCCATCAAGCAGGCGGCCGCGGAGTACTTCAAACTCTCGTTGGAGCAGCTCACCGGTGCCGGAAAGGCCCGGCAGGTGGCGCACGCGCGCCAGATCGCCATGTACCTCTGCCGCGAGCTCACCGAGCTCTCGCTGCCCAAGATCGGCGACGAGTTTGGCGGCAAGGACCACACCACCGTCATGTACGCGGACCGGAAGATCCGCAAGGAAATGACGGAAAAGCGTGGCACCTACGACGAGATCCAGGAGCTCACGCAGATGATCAAGAACAAGGCGCGCATGGGCTAGGCCGTGGGGCCGGCGCTATTCCGCCCCACAAGATCACAAAAACCCCAGAAGTCACTCTCTTACCACTCTCCACAGACTTCTCCACACCTGTGTAATTACGCCGTTGTAATTTGGCGATCTTGCTCACACGGCACCCGACGCAGGCCCCCAGATCCGCCCTGTGGATAACCGTGCAAATCTTGTGAAAGCCCAGTGGACAACGTCCGACCTGCTGTGGAACAAAATCGGGCCCGAAAAGTTATCCACAACCGCGCGGAGATATCCACAGAAACTCCACACCCCGAATCACAGCCCTGTTTCGCGCCACCACCACGCAAAAACCCATGGATTCCACAGATTGCACAGCACCTACTGCAGTTACCAACTCTTTTACTTGTAATTCCTTCTACAGAAAGAGAGGTTGTGCATGACCCGCCCGCCGTCCGCTCGGACAGCCCGATTCTTGGAATTACAAAACCCGCTTTCGCCCCGGGGCGATATGGCGAAGCCCCGGCGCCCCGCCTAGAGTGAGAACGTAATTACAGATCCTGGTTACCGCGGGTAGCCGCGCAACGGTTTCAACATCACGACTACAAGCAAGGGAGCCTTACGCCGTTATGGTCGAGAGCATCGGTGAGAACACCCTGTCATTCCGCGTCCACAAAGATGACCTCTCTGACGCCGTGGCGTGGGTGGCTCGCGCCTTGCCCACCAAGAGCACGCAGCCGATCCTGCGCGCAATTGTGATCACCGCGGACGATGAGGGCCTGGAGCTCGCCGGCTTTGACTACGAGGTGTCCACCCGCGTCCGCCTCGGCGCCGAGGTTGACCAGCCGGGCAGGGTCGCGGTGGCCGGCAAGCTGCTCTCGGACATCGTGGCCAACATGCCCCACCAACCGGTTGAGGTCACCACGGACAACAACACCATGAAGCTGGTGGGCGGCAAGGCCCGCTTCGAGCTTCCGCTTATGCCGCTGGATGATTACCCGCAGGTGCCCAGCCTGCCGGAGACCACCGGCACGATCGCCCCGGCGTCGCTGACCCGCGCGGTCTCCCAGGTCGCCTCCGCCGCCGGCCGCGACGACACGCTGCCCATGCTCACCGGTATCCACGTGGAGATCCGCGGCGCAAAGATGCGCCTGACCGCAACGGACCGCTTCCGCCTTGCCATCCGCAGCCTGGAGTGGGAGCCGCAGAGCCCGGACGTGGAGGCGAAGCTCCTGGTCCCGGCCAAGACCCTCCTGGACAATGCCCGCACGCTGGACACCCAGCTGGAGGACCCGGTGGAGATCGCGGTCGGCGCGCAGGACAACGTTGGCGCCGAGGGCCTGTTCGGCATGCACGTGGGCAACCGCGAAACCACCACCCGCATGCTCGACGCGGACTTCCCCAACGTGGAGCCGCTGCTACCCAAGGCGCACACCTCGATGGCCACGGTCGAGGTCGCCCCGCTGCTCGAGTCCATCCGCCGCGTCTCCCTCGTGGCCGACCGCAACGCGCAGATCCGCCTGCACTTCCGCGAGGGCGAGGTGAGCCTGTTCGCCTCCGGCGTCGACTCGGGCGAGGCGAGCGAGTCCCTGCCGGCCGCGTTCACCGGCGCAGACGAGCTGCTCATCGCCTTCAACGCCGGGTACCTGCGCGACGGCCTGTCCGTCATCGGCACCGACCGCGTCGTCTTCGGCTTCACCGAGGCCTCGCGCCCCGCGATCATGATCCCGGAGCCGGAGGACCTGCCCGAGGCCAACGAGGACGGCACGTTCCCCACCCCGGAGACCCACTTCACCTACCTGCTGATGCCAGTGCGCCTGCCGGGCTAATCGACGCCTACTCGTCCGGCCCTCAACGCGCCCCCATGCCGACCATGCTGACTCAGAGAAGAAACGTTGTACGTTAGCGAACTTGACCTGCGCGATTTCCGCTCGTGGCCCTCGCTCCACCTGGAGCTGGAGCCCGGGGTCACCGTGTTCGCCGGACGCAACGGGCACGGCAAGACCAACATCGTCGAGGCCGTCTACTACACCTCCGTCCTGTCCAGCCACCGCGTGAGCACGGACGGCCCGCTAGTCCGCGGCGGTGCGAGCAACGCGCGTATCTCCGCCACCACGGTCAACGAGGGCCGGGCGCTCACCACGCACCTGCTGCTCAAGGCCTCGGGTGCCAACCAGGCGCAGATCAACCGCACCAAGCTCAAGTCGCCGCGCGAGCTCGCCGGCGTCCTGCGCACCGTGATGTTTTCCCCGGAGGACCTGCGCTTGGTTAACGGCGAGCCCGCCGAGCGCCGGCGCTTCCTCGATGCGCTGGCCGCGCTCCGGGTCCGCCGCCTCGGCGGGGTGAAGGCGGACTATGACAAGGTGCTGCGCCAGCGCAACGCCCTGCTCAAGCGGTCCAACATGGTGCTGCGCCGCGGCTACGAGGACCCGCAGGGCGCGAGCGCGCTGAGCACGCTTGACGTGTGGGACGGGCAGTTGGCGTCGTTAGGCGCGCAGCTCACGGCGGGGCGGATGCGCCTGGTGGGCGAGCTCGCGCCGCACGTCACGGAGTCCTACCACTCGGTGGCTCCGGAGTCGCGGCCGGCGCACATCAGGTACAGCTCCACCCTGGACGCGGCGGTCCGGACGCTCAATGATGGCCCCTCGGAGGACCCCGCGATCTTGGAGGCCGCGATGCTCAGCGAGCTGGGCCGCCGCCGCAGCGAGGAGCTGGACCGCGGGACCACGCTGGTGGGCCCGCACCGCGACGACCTGGTCCTCAGCCTGGGCGAGCAGCCGGCGAAGGGGTACGCCTCGCACGGCGAGACCTGGTCGTACGCGCTCGCGCTGCACCTTGCGGAGTACCGGCTGCTCGCGGCGGACGGCGCGGACCCCGTCCTCATCTTGGATGATGTGTTCGCGGAGTTGGACGCGAAGCGTCGGCAGCGGCTCGTGCGGGTCGCGGAGGACGCGGAGCAGGTGCTCATTACGGCAGCGGTTGGCGATGATCTGCCCGGCAACTTGGACGACGCGGTCTCCGCGCGCTACGCGGTGACGATGGAGGAGGGGGAGTCGCACATTGAGCGATCTGGTCAGTGACACCTTCAACCAGCTGCGCGAGACGGTGCGCCGCAGCGGTCGCCGCCTGCCCAACCTGCGGAAACAGGGCGCGAACGTAACGCCGCGCCGCAGCGTGGGCAAGCGCGCGCTCACGGCGGGGACGACGGGCGCGTCCGGGGAGGGCGAGGAGGTGGCCGTGCCCGGACTCCACTTTGAGGAGCAGGCCCGCAGGCCGTGGGTGCGCCGCGGCAGGCCCACGGGCAAGGATGGGCGGGCGTTGCCGCGGGGGTATGAGGTGGCGTCGTTTAGCGCTCTGCTCGGCGAAGAGGTGCGGCAGCGCGATTGGACCGAAAATATTGCGTACGGCTGGGTGATGGGCAATTGGGAGGGCCTGGTCGGCGCGAAGATTGCGCAGCACACAAAGGTGGAGATGATCAAAAATGGGGAGGTCCACATTACTTGCGACTCAACGGCCTGGGCCTCCAACCTCAAGTACATGCAGTCCACGATTCTGCGCGCGATCTCGGAGAAGCTCGGCCCCGACGTCATCACCAAGCTGCACATCTTCGGCCCCAAAACCAAGAGCTGGCGCTACGGCCCGCTGCACGTCAAGGGCCGCGGCCCGCGCGATACGTACGGGTAGGGGCTGTTGCTTAGCGACGCCACCGCCCACCCCAAAATCCGCGCGAGAAACGCCCTGTCGCTGCTTCACCTGGTGCCGTAAATGGTCCCCACTACGTGTAAGATAGAGCGGGTTAAACAGGCTTTAGGCACATATTGCCCACTCACGCATATAGAGGAGAGTCCAAGCAGTGGCTGAGCAACAACCTCATTACGACGCGTCATCAATTACCATCCTCGAAGGCCTCGAGGCTGTCCGCAAGCGCCCCGGCATGTACATCGGTTCCACCGGCACGCGCGGCCTGCACCACCTGGTGTGGGAGGTCGTGGACAACTCGGTCGACGAGGCAATGGCGGGCTACGCCGACCGCGTCGATGTGACCCTGTTGAAGGACGGCGGTGTCGAGGTCGTTGATAACGGCCGCGGTATCCCAGTGGAGATGCACCCGTCCGGCGCCCCGACCGTCCAGGTCGTCATGACCCAGCTGCACGCCGGCGGCAAGTTCGACTCCGAGTCCTACGCGGTCTCCGGCGGCCTCCACGGCGTGGGCATTTCCGTGGTCAACGCGCTGTCCACCCGCGTTGAGGCAGACATTAAGCGCGACGGCAAGCACTGGTACCAGCGCTTTAGCAACGCCATCCCGGACGAGCTGGAGGAGGGCGGCAACGCCCGCGGCACCGGCACCGCGATCCGCTTCTGGCCGGACGCGGAAATCTTTGAGACGGTCGAGTTTGATTACGACACAATCTCCCGCCGCCTGCAAGAGATGGCCTTCCTGAACAAGGGCCTGACCATCACGCTCAAGGACGAGCGCGTCTCCGACGAGGAACTCGAGCTCGAGGCCATCGCCGAGGAGGGCGAGACCGCAGCGCTGGTGGAAGAGGACTCGTTTGATGACGAAACCGTGGTCGAGTCCGACGCCGAAAAGGGCGAGGCCGGCGAGGCCGTCGCCCCGAACGTGAAGAAGAAGCGGGAGAAGAAGGTCACCTTCCACTACCCGAACGGCCTGATCGACTACGTGGAGTACCTGAACAAGGGCAAGACCACGATCCACCCGACGGTGATCGGCTTTGACCAGAAGGGCGACGACCACGAGGCCGAGGTGGCGCTGCAGTGGAACAACTCCTACAAGCAATCCGTCCACACCTTTGCCAACACGATTAATACGCACGAGGGCGGCACCCACGAGGAGGGCTTCCGCGCCGCGCTGACCAGCTTGATGAACCGCTACGCGCGCGAACACAAGCTGCTCAAGGATAAGGAGCCGAACCTGACCGGCGACGACTGCCGCGAAGGTATCTCCGCCGTCATCTCCGTCCGCGTGGGCGACCCCCAGTTTGAGGGCCAGACCAAGACGAAGCTGGGCAACACCGAGATCAAGGGCTTCGTGCAGCGCGCGGTGAATGAGAACCTGTCGGACTGGTTCGACGCCAACCCGGCCGAGGCGAAGGCGATTATTAATAAGGCCGTGTCGTCCTCGCACGCCCGCCAGGCGGCCCGCAAGGCCCGCGACCTGGTGCGCCGCAAGTCCGCGTCCGACCTGGGCGGCCTACCCGGCAAGCTGGCGGATTGCCGATCGAAGGACCCGGTGAAATCCGAGCTGTTCATCGTGGAGGGCGACTCCGCAGGCGGCTCCGCCAAGGGCGGCCGCGACTCCATGCACCAGGCGATCCTGCCGCTGCGCGGCAAGATCCTCAACGTGGAGAAGGCGCGCATGGACCGCGTGCTCAAGAACGCCGAGGTCCAGGCCATCATCACGGCGCTGGGCACCGGTATCCACGACGAATTTGACATCAATAAGCTGCGCTACCACAAGATCGTGCTCATGGCCGATGCGGACGTGGACGGCCAGCACATCGCGACGCTGCTGCTCACCCTGCTGTTCCGCTTCATGCCGGACCTCGTGCAGAACGGCCACGTCTTCCTGGCGAACCCGCCGCTGTACAAGCTGAAGTGGGCAAAGGGCGCACCCGGATACGCGTTTACCGACGCCGACCGCGACCGCCAGCTCGCCGAGGGCCTCGAGGCCAACCGCAAGATCAATACAGACGACGGCATCCAGCGCTACAAGGGCCTCGGCGAGATGAACGCCAAGGAGCTGTGGGAAACCACGCTCGACCCGGAGACGCGCATCCTCCGCCGCGTGGACCTGGAGGACGCGCAGCGCGCCGACGAGCTGTTCAGCATCCTCATGGGCGACGACGTCGCCGCCCGCCGCAGCTTCATCACCCGCAAGGCGAAGGACGTCCGCTTCCTGGACGTATAGGCAACGTCGGGCTTCAGCGGCCGGTAGCCAACGTGGTTACCGGCCGCTTTGCTGTGTAGTGGTGTGGTGGTGGCGCGTTACTTCGCGTGGCGCTCGATGATCTCGCCGAGACCCGGCAACGCGGGCGCGACGATCTTCGACGCCTTGCTGCGCAGCGACGTGTAGACCTTCTTCACCGCGCCCGGCAGGGAGTCCACGGAGGCGTCGGCAGTCTTGACGATGTCATCCACGACCTCGTCCTGGTGCGCGGCAAGGTAGTCGCCGAACCCGTTTGCGCTGCCCTCGCCCTGGTAGTTGGCCCAGTAGGGCTCGATGCGCTCGACCAGCATCGGCAGCACCTTATTGATGCCCTTGGACACCGCGTTGGCGTCCGCCTTCTTACCCGCGGCGAGCGCCGACTTCAGCGCCATGCCCGTCAGGCCGGACTGGTTGGACACGGTGGTTTCCGTCAGCTCGGCGAGGTCCTTCGTCACGGCGGGACGGGTGGTTTCTTCCAGCAGCTTCTGCAAATCAGACATGCGGGACATCTTACCGGCGAAAAGAAAGCCCGTCCGAAGACGGGCCGGGCGGCAGTGCCGCGTAGAAGTGCAGGCCGTACTTGCCAGCGGCGATGCGTGCGGCATCCGGGTGGGCATGCTCGGCCCCCAAATGACGAGATCACCTTGACGAAGACGCGAGACGGCACTCGCATCTTCGTCATCCTGTCCTCGTCAAATAGGCGAATGGCACCCGGAGGCACCCCCGGAGGCACCCCGAGCCAGTCACACAGACCCCTCAAGCCGAAGCCCAGCCTCGCCAGGCCGCGCAAAAGGGCGACCCACCCCCAGGGTCGCCCTTACCGTGTGCCGATGGGCACGGCTGTTGCGGTTCTTCCGCCACAGTCATCTCGCCCGCTGCACCGTCGCCGTGCGCCTCCGCACAAAGCAAAACGAAACACAGGAGTCACATGAGTCACTGCAACCACAACCGTGCCAAATTTAGCACGGCGGTTGCGGCCACGCTACAGCTGGGGGAGCTGCGGCAGCGGGTACCCGGCGTCCTCGGCGGCCTTGATCCAGGCAGGGACGTCGAAAATGCGGTTGCCCTCGGAGGATCCGTAGACGTGGCTCAGGCCGGCCTGGTTGGCAACTTGGTCGACGGCTTGGCGGAGGGGCGGGATGGCGTCGATAAGCAACTGCACCGATACAAAAGTGGCCAGGGCGGCGATGGTCAGGGAGATCGGGGCCGAGCCGGTGTAGGCGCTGCCGAGCGGTGGCTGCTCGGGGACCTGCGGGCCGTCGGCGGGCACCTTGCCCTCCGGAATTTTCGAGCTCCCCGAGCTTGACGTGCTGGAACCCGACGACAGCTCGGACACACCTGCGTGCGCGGGCGCGGGGACGGCGATGGCGAGAGCGGCCGCGGTCAGCGCGGCAAGGGAGCGTTTTCTCATGCACAACACTCTATTCCGTTCGCGGGTGTGGGGGAACCGGCGCGTCGCTCGCTGCGTCTAATAGGTATGGCGAAGCTACACAATGGGATGCACACGATGGCGGGATTGCACATAGTGCACGGGGCGGTAGGGGAGCCAATCAACCGCGAGTTTTCGCTGCCGGCGACGATGCTGCGCGAGCCGAATTTGGTAGCGCACGCAGCAAGGCACCACCCGCGTGGGATTGCGTACCCCGTGCCCGCCACCGACCGCGCCGTGGCCCACGCGCTGTCGCACCCTGGCACCACGGTCACCGGCATGGGCGCGCTGGCGCTTTACGGCCTGCCCTTCTTTGCGGATGCCTGCGACACTGTGCTTGTTGGCCCCGGAATCCGCAAGAACCGGCCGGCGACGCAATACACCCCGGCACTCTGGCGGCTCAAGCTGCGCGAACATGAGGCCTGGACCGTCATGTGTGCGGGTCAGCCCATATCTGTAGCAGCCCCTCCGCTTGCCGCGGTCCACGCGCTCCTAAGTATCCGCCGCCGAGAGTCGGCCTGGCACACCTTTGACGCCAGTGCGCTGACACGTGCAGTGCAGCTTATCGACGCCACACGGCGCTTCCTCAACCTCACCCCCGAATCCATCCGCATCAGTGCCTCCCTCAGGCTGGATAGGCGGTGGCTGTCCCAGGTGTTGGGTGCGTCGAGCGCGCTGGCAGACTCGCCAAAGGAAACCGAGATGCGCCTGCTAGCAACGCCGGTAGCGCAGAAGCATGGGCTGACCTTGGCCGAGCAGGTGGTGATCCGTAATAGGTGGGGTAAGCGGGTCACTGACCTGGACCTTGCCCTTATGGAACCCAAGATTGGGCTGATGTACGACGGCGCGCACCACTGGGACAAGCAGCAACGTACGTTAGATTCGCTGATCCAGATTGAGCTGGTTGCGCAGGGGTGGCAGGTGCTGCGCTTCGCCGAGGGGACTTTAGCCAGGCTGCCTGAGAGCGTTGAGGAGGTGTTGCGCCGGACCCTGTGACAAATTTCGCATAGGAAACAAATACATCGCTCCACGACCTGGGGAAAGGCTCACCTGTGCGTTTGCTGTGGTCGACGATGTCACGGCGCCAACCCCGCCCACCGCCGATACACCTCCGCGGCCACTTCCGCGAAGCCGGAATTCTCAGTGCTTAAGGGCTGCATCCTCCGCACCGCTTCGGCTAGCTCCTCCGAAGCCTGCCCAGCAGTGTCACATACAGGCACCCCATGCACCCTTGCACCGGGGACGGAAGCACAAGCAACCAGGGCAGAGAAGGAGCGCACCCGGGCACCCGTATAGGCGCAGTACTCATCGGCAACGGCTAAAAGTTGCTCGGCGCTAAAACCCCTCATCGCGCTTGCCTGATGCGCGATTCCATAGCTTTGTACCCGGGGATGACGGAGCGTGCGAGGTCGGTGACGGTGGCGTCGTCAAGCAGGCGCGACGCGGAGGTGACCACGGCGCGGCGGGCGGCCTCCTGCTTGGAGCAGCCCCACGCGGAGGCGAGCAGCACGAGCGCTTTGTCCTCGTCTGTGGTGAGCCGGAGTGTCATAGCCATACCACTTTGATACCACTGCTCAGCGCGGCAACGCGTCACAGGGCCGGTAAACTACACGTGAGCACAATAAGAAAGGTGAGCAATGAGCGACGACACCACGGGTGGCGGCAACTTCGACGCCATCCAACCCATTGACATCAATGAGGAGATGCAGACCAGCTACATCGATTACGCGATGAGCGTGATCGTGGGCCGCGCGCTGCCAGAGGTGCGCGACGGCATGAAGCCGGTGCACCGCCGCGTCATTTACGCCATGTATGACGCCGGTTTCCGCCCCGAGCGCTCGTACGTGAAGAGCGTGAAGGCCGTGGGTGAGACCATGAGTAACTACCACCCGCACGGCGACAGCGCCATCTACGACACCCTCGTGCGCATGGCGCAGCCGTGGGCGATGCGCTACCCGCTGGTGGACGGCCAGGGCAACTTCGGCTCGCCGGGTAATGACGGCCCGGCTGCAATGCGTTACACGGAGTGCAAGCTCACCCCGCTGGCCATGGAGATGGTGCGCGACATCCGCGAGAACTCCGTGGACTTCGCCCCCAACTTCGACTCGAAGACGCAGGAGCCGACGGTCCTGCCGTCGCGTGTGCCGAACCTGCTGATGAACGGCTCGAACGGCATCGCGGTCGGTATGGCCACCAACATCCCGCCGCACAACCTCAACGAGCTGGCGGAGGCCATCTACTGGATCCTGGACAACCACGACGCGGACGAGAAGGCGACGCTCGACGCGGTGCTGGAGCGCGTGAAGGGTCCTGATTTCCCCACCTCCGGCCTGATCGTGGGCGACAAGGGCATCAAGGAGGCCTACACCACGGGCCGTGGCTCCATCCGCATGCGCGGCGTGACGGAGATCGAGGAGGTGGGCAACCGCCAGGTCATCGTGATTACGGAGCTGCCGTACCAGGTGAACCCGGATAACTTCATCCACAACATTGCGGATCAGGTGAATGCGGGCAAGATGGCCGGTATTGCCGACATTGATGATGAGTCTTCGGACCGCATCGGTATGCGTATCGTGGTTCGTTTGAAGCGCGACGCGGTGCCGCGTGTGGTGCTGAATAACCTGTATAAGCACTCGCAGTTGGAGACGAATTTCTCGGCGAACATGCTGTCCATCGTGGATGGTGTGCCGCGGACGCTGCGCCTTGATCAGATGTTGCGCTACTACGTGAAGCACCAGATCGAGGTCATCGTCAGGCGCACCCAGTACCGTCTCGACGAGGCGGAGAAGCGCGCCCACATCCTGCGCGGCCTGGTCAAGGCCCTCGACGCGTTGGACGAGGTCATCGCGCTCATCCGTCGCAGCCCGACGGTGGACGATGCGCGCCAGGGGCTCATGAAGCTTCTCGACGTCGACGAGATCCAGGCCAACGAAATCCTCGCCATGCAGCTGCGCCGCCTGGCTGCCCTGGAGCGCCAGAAGATCGTTGATGACCTGGCGGAGATCGAGCGCCTGATCGCGGACTACAAGGACATCCTGGCCAAGCCGGAGCGTCAGCGCGACATCGTGGCCACGGAGCTCAAGGAGATCGTGGACAAGTTCGGCGACGAGCGCCGCACCCGCATCGTCGCCGCCACCGGCGACGTCACGGAGGAGGACCTCATCGCCCGCGAGAACGTGGTGGTCACCATCACCTCCACCGGCTACGCCAAGCGCACGAAGGTGGACGCCTACAAGAGCCAGAAGCGCGGCGGCAAGGGCGTGCGTGGCGCGGAGCTGAAGCAGGACGACGTGGTCAAGCACTTCTTCATTTGCTCCACGCACGACTGGATCCTCTTCTTCACCAACTTCGGCCGCGTCTACCGCCTCAAGGCGTACGAGCTGCCGGAGGCTGGCCGCACCGCCCGCGGCCAGCACGTGGCCAACCTGCTGGAGTTCCAGCCGGAGGAGAAGATCGCCCAGATCATCCAGATCCAGTCCTACGAGGACGCCCCGTACCTGGTCCTGGCCACCCGCGATGGCCGCGTGAAGAAGTCCCGCCTCACGGACTACGAGTCCGCGCGCTCCGCCGGCCTCATCGCGATCAACCTCAACGAGGGCGACGCCCTGATCGGCGCCGCGCTGACGCAGAACGACGACGACCTCCTGCTCGTCTCCGAGCAGGGCCAAGCCATCCGCTTCCCGGCGGATGATGACCAGCTGCGGCCGATGGGCCGCGCCACCGCGGGCGTGAAGGGGATGCGCTTCCGCGGCGACGACCAGCTGCTCGCCATGACGGTGGTGCAGGATGGCGAGTTCCTGCTCGTGGCCACCAGCGGCGGCTACGGCAAGCGCACCGCCATCGAGGAGTACAACCAGCAGGGCCGCGGCGGCATGGGCGTGATGACGTTCAAGTACACCCCGAAGCGCGGCAAGCTCATCGGCGCGCTGGCGGTGGACGAGGACGACCAGATCTTTGCCATCACCTCCGCGGGCGGCGTGATCCGCACCGAGGTCAACCAGATCCGCCCGTCCTCGCGCGCCACCATGGGCGTGCGCCTGGTGGATCTTGGCGACGACGTCGAGCTGCTGGCCATCGACAAGAATGTCGAGGACTCCGGCGAAGAGGAGGCCACCGCGGTGGCGAAGGGCGAGAAAACCCTTGAGGAGGCCCAGGAGGCGACGCAATCGTCGATAAGCGGGGCCCCCGACGACGCCGAGGGTGAGGAGTAGGCGATGGCCGCACGCAAGGTAACCATCCGCAACGTCGGCGCGGGTTCCGTGTTCAAGGTGGCGACGATCCTGGCGCTGATCGGGTTCGTCGCGTGGATGCTGGGCATCACGATCGTCTACTTCGGCCTCGAGCAGGCCGGCGTGATCGAGTCGGTGAACTCGCTGATCGGCGGCGTCGGCGGCGACCAGGCCATCGACATGACCATCGTGCTCTCCGCCGCGGGCCTGCTGGGCCTCATCGGCGTGGTGTTCACCGCGATCATGGCGCCGCTGACCGTGGTGATCTACAACAGCATCGCGGATCTGGTTGGCGGCGTCACCTACACCATGTCTAACCGCGCACGGTAGGTTTGGCGAGGCTTTGGGGTGCTTATCGACGCCACGTAACCGCCCCAAAAACCCGCCCCCACCAGCCGATTTGGTGGTTATGGCGACGGTGCGTAATATTCTTATCCGTTGCCAGGGCCTATAGCTCAGTCGGTTAGAGCGCATCGCTGATAACGATGAGGTCGCAGGTTCGATTCCTGCTAGGCCCACTGGGACGCTATAATATATAGGGTCTCGGCAATGGGGCATTAGCTCAGTTGGTAGAGCACCTGCTTTGCAAGCAGGATGTCAGGAGTTCGATTCTCCTATGCTCCACAGGACAAACCCTGTACCGTGCGCGGTGCAGGGTTTTCTGTTTGCCCAAGCACGGCTGGCCTGCGGGCCCGCCGAGCCGCGGGCGTTTCGGCGGCTTTCTGTGCTGATTTTAAGTTTTTGGGTGGGGTTTGCGCCTATCGGCGGGGGTGGGGCGGAAATGTGTTGTATATCACGCAAACTTTTTTGGGGTTTTGTCAGGTAGTAAATGTCGAGGTCAACGCGTTTCTGTGTTGGCTTGGGTGTGGCTGTGCGTGTTGTGGTGGGGTTTTCGCGGTGTCTGTGGTGATAGTGGACTACTTTCCACGAAATTGTTGTGATTGAATGAAAGTCTGTCAGTGTGAAGATCCGTGTTCAGGAGATCTCCAGGCTGCTTCGATTATCTCCGACAAGTTTTAAGGATTGAGCCGTTGCAAAACGCACATCTTAAAAAGCGCATTATGGCTGCGCTTATCTCCACCACCGTTATCGCTGGCGGCACCGTCGTCACCGCGCCGGATGCTCTGGCGGACATTCGCGTCACCCAGGAGTACTCGCAGCTCCCGAGCGACGAGAAAGCAGATGCTCTCCAGTACAACTCCAAACTGACCCGCAACCAGCAGGGCGATTTCCAGGCGCACCTGGTGTACGCGAACGGCTTCGGCCCGGGCTGGTGCATCGACATTTCCCAGCCGCAGCCGACCCAGGACTCGCAGTATGAGCTGCGCAAGCTCGACGGCGTGTCCGGTCTCGTTGGATACAACCACGTCGACGGCGGCACCCTGGAGATTCACCCGGACGTGGAGAAGGCTGCCATTTCTGGCACCAAGCGCATGCTTACCGCGTACAACAGCGGCAACTATGCCGAAGCCAAGCGCATCAACTTCGCGCTGCAGGCGCTGCTCGCCAACCACCAGAAGACGCTCGACGGCGTCCGTGGCTACATCTATGGCGACGCGAAGGCGAAGGAGGGGAGCGCCGTGCCTCCGCAGCTCACTGCGGACGAGTTCACCAAGCTGACTGGTTTTGAGATCAAGAAAAACTACACCAACCAGGACGGCCAGTCGAAGTACTACTTGTCCAAGTCTGCGTCCTTCGAGCAGGTCACCTCTAACGTGCAGGAGGGTGAGTACGTCACCATCCTGATGCCGAAGCACTACAACCTGAGCGACAACCTGGGCGACGAGGGCACGACCCAGCGCATCATCACCATCGCGCAGCCGGGCCTGATTGGTTTCGAACCGCGTCCGGGTGGCCCGAACGTCTCCGTGAAGACGACCACCGTCACCAAGCCGGCAGAGGCAACCACCGTAACCAAGACCCTTCCGGGGACGACCACCACCAAGACGGTGCAGGCACCGGGCGAGACGGTTACCGAAACGGCCACCGAGGACGAGACGGTCACCGAGGTCAAGACCATCCAGCCGATCGAGGAGATCACCGAGACGGTCAAGCCGACCCGTACCGACGTGAAGGACGTCACCGAGACGGTCACCGAGACCGCGATCAAGCGTGCTGAGGAGACCACGGTCACCTCCACGGTGACCGAGCCGCAGCGCACCGTCACCGTCGAGGAGCGCGAGCCGGATGTCACCAAGACCGTGACTGAGGGCGCGGCTACCACCGTGACCGAGACTGGCGCACCGAGCACGGAGACCACCACGAAGACGGCAGAGCCGAAGACCGTCACCCAGACCTCTACTCTCGCTCCGCGTACCACCGTGAAGACCGTCACCGGTGCTCCGCGCGCTACCGTGACCACCACGGTGGAGAACGTGATCAACGAGACGGTGGAGCGCACCACCGAGGTGGAGCGCTACTTCCGCAAGTTCGACTACGCCTTTGACTTCTCCCAGAAGTCCGAAGATCGCGTCATCGAGATTGAGAAGCTGAGCAACTGGAAGATCGACTTCGTCGACGACTCCAACGGCCTGGTCGAGGTCACGAAGACCGAGGACGGCAAGGGCCTGAACATCAAGCCCGTCAAGGAAGGCGAGGGCGACGTACGCATCGTCGTCGTGGACAACGATGGTAACCGCCACGAGTACACCATCCACGTCATTAACAAGAAGCAGACGGCGATCAAGGAAACCGACGTTGTGGTGAACAACCACTACTTCAACGTCACCATCGCCGGTGCCTCCCAGACGATCGAGATCCCCAAGGGCTGGGACTACGAGATCGAAGAGGGCGGAGCGCTCATCACCACGGAGGAGAAGGACGGCAAGATTGTCGTTACTCCGAACGAGGGCGTTGTCAGCGGCAAGGCCAAGATCACGGTGCACGAGCCGGGCGAGCGTCCGCGCAACGAGAACAACTACATCTTCAACATTGCGCCGGACAGCAAGTTCGATCACCACCGCGTGATCGGTAACTCCAACGCCTACAAGCTGGATCTGGAGAAGACCCAGGGCGAGCCCACCATCATCGAGGGTGAGGACATCATTGACTCCCTCGAGAAGAACGACAAGGGCATCTGGGTTCTGACCCCGAAGTCGGACAAGACCGGCAAGGTCGTCGTCTCCATCAAGGACGAGAACGGTGACACTCACCAGTTCACCATCGATGTCCGTCAGGGCACCAACGTCCTCGTCGACGTTGAGACGGTCAGCTTGGACCCGACTAGCGATGAGGATGTCCTCGAGCTAAACACCGCCGACGGCGACTACGACCTCGAGATCGTGCAGGGCGAGGACATCGTTGATGTCACCGAATCCGACGACCAGATCACCCTCAAGCCGAATGCTGAGGGCGTCATCGTCGCGAACCTGTTCCAGATCGTTGACGGTCAGCGCATCCTCGTTGGTACCTACACCATCATCGCCAGCGAGGCGAGCGAGACCACGATCCAGACCCAAAAGGTCCAGCAGGAGATCTCGAACCGCCAGACGGTCGACATCACCAAGGGCTCCGGCGACCACACCATCGAGGTTGTTGAGGGCAAGGACAACGTCACCGTCGTTGAGGTGGAGAAAGACGGCAAGAAGGTTACCCGCCTGATGCCAGACGCCGAATTCACCGGCACCGTTGTGGTTGAGGAAAAGCGCGGCGACGACGTTGTGGTTCGCTACACCATTACTGTCACCGAGAGTGATGTTGAAGAGAAGAAGCAGGACGTCAGCGAGGACTCGCAGGTGTTCGTCAATCGCAATAACGAGCTCCAGCACATCGTGGTCACCGAAGGCCAGAACCTGCTGAAGAATGCGCCGTCCGACGACGAGAAGCAGTTCGTTCCGGAGTTTGTCGAAGGTGCTGAGGGCAAGGTTGTCATCGAGCTACAGAACTCCCGTGACCTGCCGATCCAACGCTGGATCCTGACCGTGACGCCGAAGAAGGCAGCCGAGTTCACCTACGACATCACCGATCGTTCCGAGGTCAGCCTGACCGCCCCGGCGGGAGCGACCCACGAGGTCACTAAGGGCAAGGACCTCATCGACATCAAGGGTGAGGGCAATGACATCGTTGTCACCCCGAAGCCGGGTGCCGAGGGTACCGGTGTCATCGAGTTCACCGATGGCAGGAAGAAGACGCGCTACGTCATCAACATCACACCGGTTGCTGGTGGCGCAAACGGCGACGGCACCTCGGGCGAAAGCACCTTCAAGGTGTCCGAACTGGGCCACTTCACGGTGACTATTCGCAACGAAAACACCTACAAGATCGTCAAGGGCGAGGAGTACGTCGAGGTCGTCGAGAAGGACGGCCAGTGGGTGCTGACTCCGAAGGAGGGCACCTCCGGCAACGTTGTGACCGTCATCGAGGTCAACAAGAGCGGTGAGGTAGTCAACCGCCACATGATCGAGATCACCGAGCAGGGTCGCCAGCTCTCCTTCCGCGAGGAGCGCAAGGTTGTTCAGCCGGAGATCGAGAGCTGGGAGACCCCAGGTCAGGGCAACACGCTCCACATCGTTCGTGGCTACGACCTCATTGAGAACCCCGAGCCGGATGAGAAGGGCCGCCTGAACCTCAAGCCGATTGAGGGCAAGACCGGCTCCATCCTGATCGAGGAGCGCGACAACAACGGTAACCCGATCCGCATCATTGAGGCCGAGATCCCGCAGACCGCTGGTGGTGCCGAGGTCGAGCCGCCAAAGATCCAGCACAAGGAGCAGGACGGCTCGATCACGCTTGTCATCGATGGTAAGGGTGGCTTCAATGTCGAGGCCTGCTTCGACAAGAACCTTGACGCGAAGAAGCCTGAGGACTGCAAGAACGTCAAGCCGATCGATCCGAACAAGGTTCACGACAATGGCGACGGCAGCTACACGATCGAGCACGGTGCAATCCCTAAAGATGCCACCGGCATCATTGTGACGCCGATCGGAAACGGAATCGTCGACACGGAAAACCAGGTTGTCATCAACCTCGATATCAAGACCGACACCACGAACACTGGTAATGGTCAGGGTGCTGGTGATGTGAATGTTGGTTCGTCTGATCCGAAGTGTATTGCTTCGTTGGTTGGTTTGGCTTCGCCGTTGTTGCTGCTGATCCCGCTGGGTGTGCTGTCTCAGGTGAACATTCCGGGTCTTGAGGGTGTGCGTGGTCAGTTGAATGCGGCGATTCAGGATGCGAATGATCGTATTCAGCAGGGTCTGGGTATTTATGATCGTGATCGTGCGTCGCGTGCTGCTGGTTTGCAGGGTGCGTTCTCGGTTGAGAATTCGCAGATGATTGGTGTGGCTGCTGGTGCGCTGGGCGTGATTACTGCTGGTTTGTTGATTGGTGATGCGGTGTTGCGTGCTTGTGGTCAGGAGGAGTCGACGTCTTCGTACCAGTTGGGTGAGGCGACGGATAATGACACGTTGCGTTATGGTTCGTCTGGTAAGCCGGCTGAGGCTCCGAAGTCCGAGGAGTCTGAGGCTGCGAAGCCGGAGGATGCTGAGGCTGCTGAGAAGTAGTTCGTAGTATCGACAACCGCCCGTGTAGACCGGACCCCGCCGAGGGATCCAAGGCCCGCACGGGCGGTTTGCCATTCCTTGGCATTTCACGATGACGGATGTGACAGGCTCGTGTAGCATCGGTACGTAAAGGGGCCAGGGTGGCGCGGGGGCCGTTCCGAACCACCCCGGAGCCTCTTTTTTACGTGCAAGTAAGGCCGTGGGGGAGCGGCCGTTGCGACTCGACGACGTCCATGCCCCGCTGCTATCGCGGCCCAAAATGGGGCAGTTTCTGTGCTGATTTTAAGTTTTTGGGTGGGGTTTACGCCTATCGGCGGGGGTGGGGCGGAAATGTGGTGTATATCACGGAAACTTTTTTGGGGTTTTGTCAGGTTGTAAATGTCGAGGTCAACGCGTTTCTGTGTTGGCTTGGGTGTGGCTGTGCGTGTTGTGGTGGGGTTTTCGCGGTGTCTGTGGTGATAGTGGACTACTTTCCACGAAATTGTTGTGATTGAATGAAAGTCTGTCAGTGTGAAGATCCGTGTTCAGGAGATCTCCAGGCTGTTTCGAATATCTCCGTCAAGTTTTTAAGGATTGAGCCGTTGCAAAACGCACATCTTAAGAAGCGCATCATGGCTGCGCTTATCTCCGGTGTCCTCGCTACCGGTACCACCGCTGTCATCGCTACTGAGGCTAGCGCCGCCGATCAGATGATCGTCGAGGC
The DNA here is from genome assembly GCF_002285125.1 of Corynebacterium gottingense. Classification (NCBI taxonomy): domain Bacteria; kingdom Bacillati; phylum Actinomycetota; class Actinomycetes; order Mycobacteriales; family Corynebacteriaceae; genus Corynebacterium; species Corynebacterium gottingense. Next base: position 14,139 of record NZ_NSGN01000008.1, on the reverse strand, counting down.
GTACCAGACCCTCGACGAAGCCTCTCTGCATGCATTCCAGACCGAGCAGACGAAGCTCGCGCAAGAGTACCCGAAGTGGACCTTGCCCGTGAACGTGCTATCCACCGCACAGGGCCCGGGTTGGTGCATCGACTGGGGCATCGACAACGCTTGGAACAACCCTGATGGGTTCGAGGTTCGAAAGCTCACCGGTAAGTCCGGTCTTGTGGGCGACGGCTACGGGATTGACGAAAATGTCCGTATCGCTGCAATCAGCCTGACCAAGTCTCTCCAACGCGACTTCCACAACTGGGAGCAAAATCCCACTTCGGCACTGGAAGCCGACATTCGGAAGAAGAATCAGTACCTTCAGGCATTGTTGGGGAACAATCCCTCAGAGTTGAACGGCGTTCGTGAGCTGGCGATGCGAGACGGCGTGAAGTTTACGAACCTCACAGGCTTTAGCATTTCCTGGACCAGGAACCAGGGCGACGGAATCAATTACCGCTTGGTGCCTAACCAGAAGAAGATCAACGAGATCAAGAAGGGTGTCGGCGAGAACGAGTACGTCACGGTGCTCGTGCCGAAGAACTACAACTGGAACGCTAACAAGCACCTCGAGTGGACCTTCCAGCGCCTCATCACCATCTACCAGCCCGGCCTGGACCTGGAGTGGCAGCCGAAGCCGGATTACGGGTTCGAGTTCGAGACCACGACGACCCCGAAGACGACCGTCACCGAGCACACGACGATGCCGGAGCACAAAACTACCGAGGTCGTGCCTGGCAAGCCGGTCACCGAAACGGTAACTAAGACCAACGAGAAGACCGTCACTGAGGTTTCTACGCTGCCGAAGCAGACTGAGGTCGTCACCACGATTACTGAGCCTGAGAGCGTCGTCACCACTACGCGGACATTCCCGGCGAAGACCACCACCGTCACCTCTACCGAAAACGGCACCGAGGAAACGGAGACGAAGGTCATCACTCCAGAACCCGAGATCGTCACCGAAACGAAGCCGGGCTCGACCTCCACCGCTACCACCACGGTAACCGACAAGACTGTTGTAAAAACGGTTCCGGGCGAGCCCGAGGTCGAGACCGTCGTTAAGACCCCTGAGGTCACCACCACAAGGGTTGTGCCGGCTGGTGAGACCACCGTGACCAAGACCGTTGAGGGTGAGCCGACCACCATCACGGTGAACAAGGACAGCAAGTACTACACCGAAAAGGTGTATGAGTCCGTCAAGGAAGTTTACGAGTACTACCAGTTCGCCGGCTTCACCAAGGAAGAGAAGTCCAAGGTCATTGACCTTGACAAGCGCATCAAGGGCTCGTGGACCTTCGAGGTCACCGAAGGCTCCGAGTACGTGACCGTCGAGCGCGGTGAAGAGGACGGCAAGCTCGTCATCACCCCGCGCGAGGGCATTGAGGGCGAGCACAAGGTCACCATCGTCGTCACCGACGACCAGGGCAACGAGCACGTCTACCGCCTGACCATCAACAACACTGTCAACATTGACGAGTCCGTCAATGTCAAGGTCAACAACTTCTTCTACAACATCAACACCGGTGGCGAGGGTGACCGATTCAAGGTCATCAAGAAGGAGCCCGGCGAGAAGCACGAGGTTGTTGAGGGTGGCGAGCTCGTCGTTGTGAAGGACGACGGCAAGGGCTCTCTGACCGTGACCCCGAAGGAGGGCGTCACCTCCGGCGAGGTGATCGTGAAGATCACCGACAAGCAGGGCAACGAGCGTGAGAACATCATCACGATCGAGAACACTGAGTCCAAGTTCGACGTCTCCCGCCAGATCCTGAACACCTCCGTCGGCTACGTCGAGTACCGTGGTGGCTCCTTCGAGATCACCAAGGGCGAGGACGTTATCTCCATCGAGGAGTCCAAGTCCAACGGCGAGAAGGTCTGGAAGATCACCCCACAGGTTGAAGAGGGCGACGCTGACGTTATCTTCACCGACGAAGATGGCGTGGAGTACAAGTTCCACTTCACCATTGAGAAGGACCCGAACGGTGGTCCGCAGGTAGTCCAGCACAACATTAACTACTCCGGCCACGTCGACATTAAACGCAATGACGACTACGAGGTTGAATTCGTCACCGGTGAATTTGGTGGACAACCACTGCTGGGTGAAGAGCATTTCTCTATCGAGGAAGCCACCCGTGATGAGAAAGAAGAGGCCGTCTGGCGCATCAAGCCGAAGCAGTATGACGAGGCCAATCCCGACGACGCTGCTCTCTTTATCAAGGAGAACGGTGGTACGGCAATCATCAACGTGAAGGACTCCGAAGGTCGCCTTGTCGGTATTTTCACTATTAACGTCCGCCGTGACACCGTTGGTGATGTCGAGGTGGTCAAGCGAGGTCGCGAGGTCGTTGACCGCGCGAAGGTCAATCTGTTCCTGGGCGATCCCAAGAACAATCGCTTCACGCTCGAATTGTTGGATGACGCGCGCCGAGAGGACATCTTTGCGGAGGGAGTCGACTTTGAGAACTTCCGTGAGAAGTCCGAGGACTATGTCGAGGATTTCCTTAAAAATTCTGAAGCCCCGAAGGATTCCAGTGGTGAGAAGTCCGAGGAGGGCCCCGAGGAAGGTTTCCAGCTGAACTTCAAGCCGGGTGCTACCGGCAAGTTTAAGGTCACAGAGTACAATTACCAGCCCATCCGAGAGCAGGGCGTGGATGAAGAGGGCAAACCGATTTCGAAGATCGTCGGTTACAATCCCGTTCCGTTGACGGAGTACATCTACAACGTTTCGCCGTACGAGCCGAAGGAGTCCACGTACACCATTACGGCGGACAACGAGGTTGACCTCCAGGGCACGAAGCTCCACATCGCCGAGATCAAGGACGCCGACGGCAACGACATCGAGCCGAAGGATTTCCTCGAGTCCGTCCCGACTGATGGTTCCGCTTTCAAGATCACTCCGAAGGCCGACGCTTCCGGCACGCTGGTGATCGAGAACCAGACCGACGACGGCTACGTCTTCGAGAAGTACATTCTCAACGTCACCCCGGGTCGTGCGTCCTCCAAGGACCAGATCATTGAAAAGAACATGAGCTGGTTCGGCACCGCGCGCATCAACAAGGACGAAAACGACACCTACAAGATCGTTTCCGCTCAGGATGCAAACGGCAACGACGTCGACGGTACCGAGCTTGTCCGCGTCAACGACGAGAATGGCGAATTCGTTGTCACCGGTCGCGCGGGCAAGACCGGTACGGTCACGATCGCTGTGAGCGACAAGCGTGGCGTGTACGCGACCTACAAGCTCACCATTGGTGAAGCTGAGGGCGCTCGCGTGTACGACTACCAGATCTCCACCAACGCCGAGTTCCGCGCGACGCTGGTTGAGAAGTCCAACCAATTCACCGTTGTCGATGGCGGTCAGTACCTCGAGTCCCCGACCAAGGATGGTAACCAGTGGTCGGTGAAGCCGAAGGCTGATGCCGCCGGTAAGACCGCGACGGTTGAAGAGTGGGACGAGGACGGCAACGTCCTCAACACTTACAACCTGAAGATCACCCAGGGTGCAACGGCTGGTGCACGCCAGCTGCGCGACTACCTGATCGTCGGTCAGCCGAAGGCCTACAGCCCGATTTCCGAGGGCAACTCCTTCAAGGTTGTGGAGGGTGCAGACAAGGTCAGCACCAACAAGAACAAGGACGGCCTGTTCACCGTGACGCCGAAGTCGGGTACGGAGAACGAGACCATCGTTACCCAGGAGCTCGACAAGGACGGCATCGTCGTCCGCACGATCACCTCGCTGATCATCCCCGAAAGCCTGACCGCTAACGGCGCCTTCATCGGCGACAACAAGGATGTTGCCGAGATCGTCCGCGATGAGAAGACGGGCAAGATCACCATCAAGTTCGTCGGTGAAGGCGGCGACGTCGCCATTGCCGCGGGCGCTGACCTCGTGGACCAGGGGCGCGAAGGCAACAACATTATCCTCACGCCGAAGGACGGCAAGAAGGGCACTGTGGTCTTCGTCCCGGTCCAGAACGGCGTACAGAACAAGACCGCCGGCAAGTTCGAGGTCAACGTCAAGGTCGACTCGAACAACAACACCGATGGTCAGGGTGCTGGTGATGTGAATGTTGGTTCGTCTGATCCGAAGTGTATTGCTTCGTTGGTTGGTTTGGCTTCGCCGTTGTTGCTGCTGATCCCGCTGGGTGTGCTGTCTCAGGTGAACATTCCGGGTCTTGAGGGTGTGCGTGGTCAGTTGAATGCGGCGATTCAGGATGCGAATGATCGTATTCAGCAGGGTCTGGGTATTTATGATCGTGATCGTGCGTCGCGTGCTGCTGGTTTGCAGGGTGCGTTCTCGGTTGAGAATTCGCAGATGATTGGTGTGGCTGCTGGTGCGCTGGGCGTGATTACTGCTGGTTTGTTGATTGGTGATGCGGTGTTGCGTGCTTGTGGTCAGGAGGAGTCGACGTCTTCGTACCAGTTGGGTGAGGCGACGGATAATGACACGTTGCGTTATGGTTCGTCTGGTAAGCCGGCTGAGGCTCCGAAGTCCGAGGAGTCTGAGGCTGCGAAGCCGGAGGATGCTGAGGCTGCTGAGAAGTAGTCTGTAGTGTCTGGTTGAGCCGCTTGCGGGTGATGCACCCACAAGCGGCTCTTCTCTTTGTTGTCCACCCGCCCCCGCTTCCACAGGCCAGGGTGAAACCACAAAATCATACGATCATGCACCGCGTGGGCGAGCTCGGTGTGACAGAATAGGCACTGTCATTACCCACCTCTTTTCCAGGAAAATGCAACCTTGTATTGCGCTTACTTGGAAAGTTCAAAGGATTCCCATTGCCTATGTCCTCCCTCAAGAAGCGTGCCTTAGCTGCGCTTATCTCTAGCGTCCTTGCCACAAGCACGACCGCGGTCATCGCTCCGAATGCTTTTGCCGCGGACACCTTTGCCACAGAAGCATTTGAGCCCGTTGCGTCAGATACCCTCAAAGAATTCCGGGCGCTCCGTCCCAAACTTGAGGTGCAAGCCAGGGGCCTTGATGGGGAAGTGGCACCACTTCGGACAAATCGCGGTTCGGCATGGAGCATCGATGGTGCGGTAGATGCTCTTGAAGGCGCGCAGGTTCGCAAGCTGACCGGCCAGTCCGGTCGCGTCGGCGAGGGCGATAGCTTGGACGCTCAGGTCCGTGTCGCTGCGATCAACGTGACGAAGGCACTTCAGCAGGACCTCCGGAACTACGCCTCGAAACCGTCACCCACGCTGACACAGCAGATTGAGCAGAAGCTCCTCTTTACTCGAGCGCTGCTTGGCAATGACGTCGCGTCCCTCAACGCGGCACGCGCTGATGTCCTTGAGGATCACACGACCGCTTTCTGGGAGCTCACTGGGTTTAGAGTCGCGAAGCGAACCCAGCCGGGGTCTGCGAACGCGACCTTGAACTATGTCCTCGTTCCCGATACCCAAAAGATTGAAAAACTCACCGCGGGCGACGACGAGTACCTCACCGTGTTTCTCGGCAGGGACGGTGAGCGTCTGCTCAGCCTTTACCAGCCGGGGCTTGACCTGCCTGACAACGCCGTGCCGGTCGAGATCACTTCGACCGAGTATCACCAGTTCGCAGGCTTCACCGCTGACGAGCAGTCCAAAACCATCGACTTGGATCTGCGCATCAAGGGCCACTGGACCTTCGAAGTCACCGAGGGCGCGAAGTACGTCCGGGTCACCCGCGGTGAGCGTGACCACCAGCTCGTGCTCACCCCGCGCCCCGGCTTCGAGGGCGAAGCTACCGCGACAGTTGTCATTACCGATGAGCAGGCCAACGAGCACATCTACCACCTGCAGCTCAACAACACCATCAATGCGGAAGTGCCGGAGGAACCGGAGCAGATTATCGACGCCCCGCCACGCGCACCCGAGGAAACCGCGTACCGCCATCTGCCCAACAGCACGGTTGCATACATCGCCAACAACGGCGGCACCGCAGTGGTAACCAGGGGTGAGGACCTCGTCGCAGTTGACGAGACCGAGATCGGCGGTACACCGGTGTGGAAGGTCACTCCCACCAGCAAGGACCAGGAGGGCAGAGCCCACGTCGTGGTCACCGACGCAGACGGTACCGTGCGCCCGCACGTCTTCCAGCTTGAGAAGCGGAAGTACGCGTCGAAGAGTATCGTGCACGAGTCGATCCCGTACAGGGGAAGTACGAAGCTGCGAAGCTCCGCTGGTGCGACCTACGACATTGTGCAAGGCGCGGAGTTTGTCACCGTCACCGAGGAGGAAAACGCCTGGATCGTCGCCGCTAACGAGGACAACGATGCGCTTAAGAAGAACGGTGGCACCGCCGTCATTAACATCAAGGACAGCCAGGGTCGCGTCGTTCAAAACGTCACCGTCAGCATCGGGCGTAAAATTTCCGACTCCGAGGTAGACACCCGCGTGCACGAGGTGGTTGACCTCTCCAAGGTCTTCCTCGCCGCAACGGATTCCGACCCCTACTTCTTCTCGGTAGAACCGCTGGATGGCGCGAGCCTCGGTGACTTCTTCGAGTATCCGGAGGACTACGAGGACAAGGAGATCCGGGACAATCTTCAACTGGAGTTCAAGCCGGGTGCGGAGGGCAAGTTCAAGGTCACTGAATTCCGTCGCGAAAGCGTCAAGGAAAACTTTGTGGACGAGAACGGTAACCTTGACGCGAAGGAGGTCGGTTACGATGATGTCCCGGTCGCCGAGCACGTCTACGTGGTTTCTCCGTTCAAGCCGATCGAGTCCGAGTACACGACTACCTCCGACAACAATCTTGGGCTCAGCGGCACCCGACTCTACGTCACAGAGGGCAAGGAGTTGCTCCAAATGACGCCGGTGGATGGCCAGTCCAACATAACGATTTCTCCGAAGCGCGGCGCCAGCGGCCGGGTCATGGTCGAGGACCGTACCGAAAGTGGCCATGTCTACGAGCGCTTTACTGTCAACATCACGCCCGGTGAGCAACAGAAGGACGTCGAGCATGAGATGACCTGGTTTGGTTCAGCGCGCATCTCCGCTGAATTCGGCGACTCCTACAAGATCGTTTCCGCAACGGATGCCGACGGCAACGACATCGACGGCAACGATCTCGTCCGCGTTCGCGAGGATGATGGCGGTTTTGTCGTCACCGGCCGTGCGGGCAAGACCGGTACGGTCACGATTGCAGTGAGCGACAAGCGCGGCGTGTACGGGACGTACACGCTCACCATCACGGAGGCTGAGGGCGCACCCGTCCACATTTACGACATCTCTTCCAACTCCGAGTTCGGCGCGACGCTGGTCGACGAGTCCAATAAATTCGTCGTGATCGACGGTGCTGAGTACCTGGAGCCCCCGACTGAGGATGGCAACCATTGGTCGGCCAAACCGAAGGCAGACGCTGTAGGAAAGACCGTGGTGATTGAAGAGCAGGACGAGGACGGCTTTGCTGTTAATACCTACAACCTGAATATCGTCCGGGGCGCAACCTCTAACACCAGCCGGCTGTACGACTACCTGGTCATCGGTCAGCCGAAGGCCTACACCCCGCTTTCCAAGGGCAACACCTTCAAGGTTGTCCAGGGTGCTGAGCACGTCACCACCGGCAAGGACGATAAGGGCACGTTCACGCTGACCCCGAAATCAGGTGGTGAGGAACAAGTCGTTGTGACCGAAGAGTACGACAAGGACGGTAAGCTCGTCCGCACGATCAGGTCACTGATCATTTTGCGAGAGCACACCCTACCGACCGACAACGAGGTCGACGAGCCCAACAAGGACATCGCCACGGCTCGCCGCGACGCATCCACCGGCGCGATCACGATCTCGTTCGGCAAGGAGGGCGGCGACATCGGGATCGCCGAGGGCGCGGACCTGGTGGACATTACCCGCGATGGCAACACCATGGTGCTCACCCCGAAGCAGGGCGTGCGTGGCACGGTGTCGTTCGTACCGGTGAATGACAACGTGCAGAACACCACCGGCTACAGCTTCGACATCGATACGAAGTCGGGCGCTGACGGCAACGCGCCGAAGGACGGTTCCTCGGACCCGAAGACCATTGCCTCTTCAGTCGGCATCGCAACCCCGCTGGTGCTGCTGCTCGCGCTGATCGCAGTATCCCAGCTGCCGATCCCTGGCCTGGAGGGCGTGCGCGCGCAACTTAACGCCGCCATCGACAACGCGATGAAGGCGTTCAAGTAGCCCCTACCGCTCCCGCAGTACGCCGCGCACTACGTCGTCGAGCCAGTCGACGGCGTAGTCGTACCCCGTCTGCCCGTCCACGTTGAACCCGCCCGGGCTATCCGTGTACCCCAGCTTGTAGTACGACATGTGTCGCGGCCCGAAGTCGCCGGCTTGGCTTGCCGACGCCAACAAGTTCCCATTCACCGGATTCCCCATCGCCGCCTGCAAACCGGCCGCCGAGGAGACCTGCCCCACCAGCTGCGACACCGCCGAGTGCGCCGCGGCCTGGCGCTGCTCCGTCGGCGTCGGCACCCGCGGCACCACACCCGAGCGTGCCAGCTGCAGGTAGAACCGCTCCGTCGCCTGGGTCGCGCGCATCCCCTCGAGCGCCACGTCGGCCCATGTCCCGTCCTCGTCATCCCCCGCGACCGCGCCGCGTAGCCCCTCGAGGGCCGGCAGCAGGTACGTCCAGGTCACGCCCTCCTTCGCCAGGTTCGGCAGCGCCGACAGCAGCGTCACCGCCACGAGTTGCTCCGGCGGGGTGGCCGCCTGCTCCGACCGGGTGGCGCGGTCGGCGGCCTGGGCGAAGAGTGCGATCTCTCCGAGGATGAGGGCGGCGGCGGGGGCGTCGAGAAGCGAAAGGCCCGACTCCCGCACCGCCTGCTGCACCGGCACACCCGCGTCCATGCGGCGGGAAAACTCCAGCACGTGCGCGCCGGTCGCCGCGTTCGGCGGGCCCACGACCTCCTCGCGCATCGCCACATCCGCCAGGTCGCGCAGCGCGGAGTCCGGGTCGGTCGAGCACGCCATATCCGCCGGGTTGCACAGCGAAAGCACCTTGCCCTCCAGGCCGGCGAAGCTCAGCGCGCGCTCGCCGGCCAGGCCCACGCGCTCCGGAATCACCCCGGAACCGCCGCCGTTGATCAGCTCGCCGCCGCGCGCCAGCACCCCCTTCGGCGCGGACGCGTACAGCTTGGCGGGCGGCAGGGCCCGTTGCCTATCGACGCTCGTCCGCCCCGGATCCGCAAACAACACCACCCCGGCAATCTGCTCCGGGCCCACCCCGCGCACCTGGCCGTGCGCCGCCCGCGCTGCTGCGTCGCCGATCAGGTGGGCGCCCTGCGAGTAGCCCACCATGATGAAACGGGTCTGCGGGCACGCGCTCGCTACGGTCTCCATCTCGCGCACCGCGTCGTCCGTTCCTTGCGTGACGGACTCGCCGTAGGTCGCCGCCTCCGTGCCCTCGATGCCGCCGCTGGCGCTGCCGAGCGCGCTGAAGCGGCCCAGCGAGGCGGGGTAGCGGACCTGGTAGCTGCGCACCGTGCGCGCGCCGAAGTGTTCGGTGAGGTCGGCGGCGGGGGAGGAGTTGTCGTCGAAAAGCGTGTCGCGGGCTGACGGATCCCAGGAATGCGAAAACCCCGATCCCGCCGCTTGCACGACGTGGATCGGGGTACAGCTCGGCGCGAACGGCCGCAGCGGCTGCGCTGTAGCAACAGGGGCAGCCGCCGCGGCGAGCGCGAGCAGGGCGGCGAGGGCGGGAACACGTTTCACGCGAAACATGTTAGTACCGCGCCGCACGCCTGCGCGTCTACTTGCGCGGCAGAGCCATGAGCGCGGCGCCGATGGCTACGAGCCAGGAGTCCTTCGACAGCGGCAGGCCCTCCTGGGACGGGCGGATGCCGTCGTCCTCGGTCATCGCATCGTTGCCGAAGTACATGGTGAGCAGGCCCGCGCCGAACGTCGCGAGCGCGGCACCGGCGAGGCGGTTGGACACGAACGGGGTGAGCAGCGCTGCGCCGATGCCGGTCTCGGAGTAGGCGACGAACTTGGCAAAGGTTTCCTTGTCCATGTCCTTCAGCGCCGGGATACCGGTGACGGCCATGCCGTGGAGGAACTCGGCGGTGCCCTCGTCGGCGCCCAGCTTGCCGACGCCGGAGTTTAGGATGAACAGGCCGGTGGGCACGCGCAGCGCGCCGGAGGCGAGGCGGGTCTTGGACTTCGCAGCCTTCTGTGCCCTGGCGGCCTTGGCGGCCTTCTGGTTAGCGGGGAGCAGGTTGAGCGGGTTGAACATGATGCGTCCTTCCGTGTGGAATGTCGTCCATCAAGATGATACGTCAACAATCCGCTCCCGGCAAGGGCTCGCGGTCTTAGACCGAAAGCTCGGGGTGCAGATCGCGCTCTGGGATCTGGCGCAGCCTGGTCAGGCCCAGGCAGGCGACCACCCACGAGCCTACCGCGATGCCCAACAGCACCAGCGTCGCGCGGATCATGCGAGGATCGCCGCCGTCGGTGCCGAACAGGGCGTAGCGCATGAGGTCCACCGAGTAGCGCATCGGGTCCCAGCTGTGCACCCACTGGATGAACTTCGGCTGCACTTCGGGCGGGTACAGGCCGTTCGACGCCACCAGCTGCAGCGACATGAGCGCCATGGTGAGCAGGCGGCCAATCGACTTACCAAAGATGCAGTTGAGCATGTAGATGAAGGAAACGAACACCCACGACACGCCCACCAGCACCGCCAGCATCACGCCCGCGTGAGTCGGCTCGACGCGCAGGATGCACACCTGCATGATCCACAGGAAGACCGACTGCACGCCGGTGACCAGGAACGACGGCAGCAGCGTGTTGAGCGCCACGCGCACTGGCGACGCCCCCGAGTCGATCGCGCGACGCGAAATCGGCTCGAAGATCATGTACAGCACCAGGCCGCCGAACCACAGGGACAGCGACAGGAAGAACGGGGAGAGGCCCTTGCCAAAGAACGTCAGCTCGTCGCCGGCCTGGTTCAGTACGACCGGGTTGGAGGCGGAGTCGACCGCCTTGTTCAGGCGCTCGCCTTCCCACGTCGGCGCCTGCTCCTGCGCGTCGTGGAGTTTGACGCTGAGCTCGCCGGTGCCGTCATCGAGCTGCACCAGGCCGTCGTTCAGCGCGCCGAGGCCCACGACGAGCTGGTTGGAGCCGTCGGCCAGCTTGGAGGACGCGTCCGACGCCGTGTTCGCCGCCACGACCAGCTGCGACGTGCCGTCCTTCAGCTGCGCCACGCCCGCGACGAGCGTGCCGGAGCCGTCCTGCAGCTTGGCCAGGCCGGCCGCCAGCTGCTGAGCCGCGTCGGTGGCGCGGTTCACGCCGCCGCGGTACTGCGCGTTCGGGTCCTGCAGCTCGTTGGCCACCTGGTGCGCGCCGCTCTGCAGCAGCTGCAGCTGGCTCACCAGGTCCGAGTTCATCGCCGTGGCGAGCGGGCCGCCGTGCAGCTGCGCCTGCGTCTGGCGAGCCTGCGCCGCAATCTGCTCCGTGCCCGGGATCGGCGAGGCGTCCAGGTCCGCGATGACCTGGTTCAGGGATGCGTCGATGTCCGCGAACGCTGCCTGCGCCGCGCCGAGCTGGCCGGCCACGCCCGCGATCTTGTCCACGCCGCCCGCAACCTGCGACGCGCCCGCGCCCAGCTTGTCGGTGCCGCCCTGCAGGGTCAGCATGCCTTCGGAGAGCTGGTTCGCGCCGTCCGCCGCCGTGCCGATGCCGGTGTTGAGCTGCTGGGCGCCGTCCTGGAGGCGCGTCACGCCGTCGTCAAGCTGGTGCGCGGCGCTGGGCATCTGCTGCAGCTTCGAGTTGAACTCTTGCATGCCGTTGTCCAGCTTCGTGGCGCCGTCGTCAAGCTTCTGCCCGCCCTCGCCGGCCTTCTTCGCGCCCTCGTTGAGCTGGCCCGCGCCGTCGGCGGCCTGGCCCATGCCATCGTTGATGGTGTTGAAACCGACGAAGAGCTGGTCCACCACCTTCGACCCGACCGTGTTGGACACGGTATCCGTGATCACTCGCGAGGCTTGCCCGCCCAGCATCGTCGGAATGAAGCCGTTCGTCTCATTCAGCGTGACGTTGATCTTCGCCTGGTGCGGGTTGTCCTCCTTCACGCTGGTCACGGCCTCGGTGAAGTCGGTCGGGATCTCCATGCCCAGGTAGTAGGTGCCGTCCGCGATGCCCTGCCGGGCCTCCTCGGCGGACACCACCTGGAAGTTCATGGGCTTTTCTTCGAGCAGCTTATCCACGACCTGCTGCCCATTCTCACCCTCATCCGAGTTCACCAACGCCACCGGCACCTTGTTCAGGTTGCCCAGCGGGTCCCAATAACTCCACACGAACAGGCCGCCGAACAGCAGCGGCAGCAGCGTGATTGCGATCAGCGCCAGCGGCGGCAGCTTGCCGTGTAGAAACTTGCGGAAATTCGATCCCAGGTGCAGTCCGCTCATCGGTCCTCCTCGTTCGCACTCGTCACCAACACCGGCACTTCCTCAGCGACCGCGTACAGGTTGTCCAGCAGCTTCGCGCGCAGCGACATGTCGCGGATCTGGTCCACGTCATCCACGATGAGCAGCTCCGCCTTTGGCCGCGACACCAGCGCGAGCAGAATGCGGAAGCGGAAGCGGTCGAGGACGTTGAGTTCGCCTACCGACGTAGCGCTATCAAGCTCCTCAAGCCCCAGCGGCTCCAGCCAGCGAGCCACGGTGTCGTGCTCGAGCGGGTGGCGCGGCGTCGGCTTGAAAAACGGCTGCGACCACGCGATCTGCTCGCGCAGCAAGTCGCGCAGCGGGATCTGCCGGTCGAGTGAATCGATCATGTGCACGCCGGCTAGCGCCGTCTTCTTGAAGCCGGGGCCGTCGACCGTGCCCGAGTGCGGCTTGTAGCGGCCGGCGAGGGTCATCGCGAGCGTCGTGGCGCTTGACTCGCGCCCAACGTGCAGAAAGTTGAAGCCCTCGCTGGCGTCGATGCTCACCGGGTCGTCGCCTTTGCGCAGCACAAGGTCGGTTGCGCTGAGAATTTGTGTCATTGAAAAACTCCAAGTGGAGGGTTGGCTATCACTTAAGACTCCTGCTATGGTGCTCCGCATGTAGCGCGATGTCAAGACGAAACTGTATCGCGCGGGAAGGAGATGCAGGTGCGATCAGATGCGCGCGCGAAACGCGACCAAATTATCACTGCTGCCACCGAGCAGTTCCGCACCCGCCCCAACTCCGCGGTGACGCTCGAGGGCGTGGCGAAGGACGCCGGCGTCGGCATTGCGACCCTCTACCGCCACTTCCCGTCGCGGGCGGAGCTGCGCCAGGCGTGCGCGCTCCGCTTCATCGAGGACCTGGACGGGTTTCTCGACGACACCCTCGCCGCCTTCGACGACGACCCCGAAGGCAGCTGGGAGCGCTTCGTGTGGCGGCTCGTGGATTACGGGGTGGGCATGCTCGTCGGCGCGCTCGCGTCCGAGCTGCCGGACGGCGTGGAGCCGGACGTGAAGTGCCGCCGCGACGAGTTCTTCGCCCGCGTGCAGGTGCTGCTGGACAAGGCCGCGCCTCACGGGCTCATCGCGCCGGACCAGACGCCGACCGAGCTCGCCTCCGAGCTCATCGTGGTCACCCGCCCCATGGACGCGACCCTCACGGCGCTGTTTCCCGACGTGCGCGAGCGCCTCGTGCGCAACCTCCTCATCGCCTGGCGCGCGGAAAACCCTTAACCAGTATTAGACGCAGGGAACGGGCCCGCGGTTCCCTTCGGTGGGTGTTTTGGGAGTCTTCTCACAAGTGCTTGTTTGCGCTGGTCACAGGCCCGTATTGTGCTGGGTATGGATGTGATTGCAGACCTTGTGGCCCACGACCGCGCCGGCGTTGACTACGTCGCCGCGGCCGCTGACAAGTCTGCAGATACGCTTATCGACGCCGGCGTGGCCCCCGACCGCGCCGCCCAATTAGTCGTTGCCGCCCGCATGTTGTACGCGCCGACGTCGCATTCGCGTTACCAGGCCCGTGCGGTGGCAGGTGCTCGTGAGTGCGGGCATCGGGTGGATACGTTGGCCTATATTGCGCGTGCGTCGCGCTCGATTGCAGATGCGACGAACCGGTGGCGGTTTATTGAAACGCTGTGTGCCACCAGTGGTGATTTGGCGTGTGTGCGCCGTGTTGCTGGGCAGTTGAAGCGGGAGTTGTGCCCGGCGCCTGCGCGCACGCCTGG